>NC_019978.1:1986941-2318098 GCF_000328625.1 Halobacteroides halobius DSM 5150
GCATTAATTACAATCTGCTCTGCCTTATCTAAATCTGCTTGACTATCAATGAATGTATGACAGTTTCCTACTCCTGTTTCAATTACAGGTACAGTAGAATTATTAACAACTGCTTGAATTAAACCAGCTCCACCCCGAGGAATTAAAACATCTAAGTAGTCGTTTAATTCAAACATAACTTGCACTGCTTTACGCTCAGTACTTTCAAGTAATTGAATAGAACCCTCTGGTAAACCAGCATCATAAGCAGCTCTAGAAATCACATTAACAATAGCCTTATTAGAATTAATAGCACTGGAACTACCTCTTAAAACTACAGTATTTCCTGCTTTAAGACATAATCCCGCAGCATCAACAGTTACATTAGGACGTGCTTCATAAATAATACCAATTACTCCCAAGGGAACTTGTACCTTACCAATTTTCAATCCATTAGGTCTTTTTTTCATCTCTAAAACTTCTCCTATTGGATCAGAAAACTGTGCTACCTCCCTTAAACCTTGGGCCATTTTAGAAACTCTAGCCTCAGTTAGTAATAATCTATCAAGTAAAGACTCTGATAAACCATTCTCCCGGCCATACTCCATATCCTGTTCATTGGCCTGTAGTATCTCTTCTACTCTTTCTTCTAGTGCATCAGCCATGGCCAACAAAGCTTGATTTTTGACCTCAGATCCTAAATGGGCCAATTTTTTTGATGCCCCTTTAGCTTCACTAGCTTGTTTTATAATTTTTTCTTTTAATTCCATCTTCTCTCCTCCTTTTCTTATAATAAAACTAAATTATCACGATGAACTACTTCATCATAAGCTTGATAACCCAATCTAGATTTAATTTCTTCTGACTGGAAGCCTTTAATCTTATCTACTTCTGGTTGGTCATAATTAACCAATCCTTTAGCAATCCTACTTCCGGATTGATCAATAATATCAACTACATCACCAACCGAAAATTCTCCTCTAGCTTCTACAATACCACAAGCTAATAGACTACCTCCCTCTTTAGTAAGGGCCAAGGTAGCCCCTTCATCAATCACTATTTTACCAGCAATATCTAAATTAAATGCTATCCATTGTTCTCGACTAGTCATCCCTGAATCAGGCAAAAAGAGAGTTCCTAAATCTTCGCCTTCACTAATTTTAGTCACCACTTGATCCAAACTTCCATTAGCTATAACCAATGGTAACCCTGCTTTGGTAGCAATCTTAGCTGCATCAATCTTAGTAGCCATTCCTCCTGTGCCG
This sequence comes from Halobacteroides halobius DSM 5150, assembly GCF_000328625.1. NCBI lineage: Bacteria > Bacillati > Bacillota > Clostridia > Halanaerobiales > Halobacteroidaceae > Halobacteroides > Halobacteroides halobius. The sequence continues at coordinate 1,988,186 of NC_019978.1, forward strand.
CGATCAGTTCCAGCGCCTCCGGCTAATTCTTCAATCTCTGAAGAGATTTCTTCAACTTGACTAATCAATTTAGCTGAATCATCATTACGAGGGTCAGCAGTGTATAAACCATCTATATCAGATAAAATAACCAACAAATCAGCTCCAACGAGACTACTTACTAAAGCAGATAAGGTATCATTATCACCAAATTTAATCTCTTTAACTGCTACAGTATCATTTTCATTAATCACTGGAATCACATTATAATCTAATAACTGATATAAAGTATTACGAGAGTTAAGATATCGCTTCCTATCTGTTAAATCCTTCTGGGTCAATAAAACTTGACCTACCTGATATCCATACTCACTAAAGATTGTCTGATAAGTTCTCATTAAAGTTCCTTGGCCAATAGCAGCTAAAGCCTGTTTTTCAGGAATTGTACCTGGAGAAGCCTCTAGTTTTAATCTCCCGTATCCAGCTGCAACTGCACCAGAACTAACTAATATAACTTCTTTACCCTGATTCTTCAAATTAACAATTTCTCTAATTAATTTCTCTATCCGCCCTAAATTTAACTTAGAATTTTGGTAAGTTAAAGTACTACTACCAATCTTAATCACTATTCTTTCTGCTTCTTTTATTTTTTTTCGCATACTAGCCACCTATCTTTACTTAAGAAGGTAAATTATACTTAGGATCCTCATCATTACGACGATACAAAACAAACACATTACCAATAGTCTGAATAACTTCTGCATCACAAGACTCAGCTAATTCATAAGCTGCTTCTTTAGCAGTATACAAACTATTTTCTAATGCTCTTAGCTTAATTAACTCCCGAGCTTCTAAAGTCTCATCTACCTGTTCAATTACATTATCAGTAATTCCATTCTTCCCAATTTGAAATAAAGGGTCCATTTGGTTAGCTTGGCCCCTTAAATAAGCACGTTGTTTACCTTTCATTTTTGACCTCCTAGCCTTTATAATATTCAAATTGTAATCCAGCTAAATCAACTGTTTCTCCTTCTTGAATACCTTCTTTTTGCAGGGCTTCTTCAACCCCTAACTTCTTAAATTTCTTAAGTAATTGTTGTAAACCTTCATCTGTAGTTAAATCAGCCATAGCAACTTCTCTTTCAATTCTATTACCTGTTACTTTAAAAATACCATTTTCCTTTGTAATATTAAAGTCTAGTCCATCTTCATCTGGTTGTGGACCACGAATTACTACCTCTTCTCGCTCTTCTTCTAATTCAGGTTCTGGAGCCTCTTGAACTAAATTATAAACTCGATCAATTAACTTTTCTATGCCCTCTCCAGTTGCAGCAGAAATAGGAAATACTTCATAACCTTCTTCCTCTAACTTAGACTTAACTTGTGGTAACTTTTCTTGAGCCTGAGGAAGGTCTATTTTATTAGTAGCAACCACCTGTGGTTTATCCATTAACTTATTACTATATTCTTTTAACTCTTGATTTATTCTCTTAAAATCATCTATAGGGGCACGTCCCTCTCGACCTGAAGCATCTATGACATGAACTAATACTTTAGTCCTTTCTATATGCTTTAAAAACTGGTCACCTAATCCTACCCCTTTATGAGCTCCTTCAATTAAACCAGGAACATCCGCTACTACAAATGAATCAAAACCTTTAGTCTCAACAACACCTAAATTAGGTTCTAATGTTGTAAAATGATAAGCAGCTGTCTTAGGTTTAGCAGCCGAAATACGAGAGATTAAGGTTGATTTACCTACACTTGGATAACCAACTAATCCTACATCAGCTAATAACTTTAATTCTAATTTTATTTCTTTTTTTTCACCTGGTTCTCCATCCTCAGAGAACTTAGGAGCCTGTCTTGTAGAACTTTTAAACCTAGTATTTCCTCGTCCTCCACGGCCACCTTTAGCAACTACTAATTGTTGACCATCTTCTATTAAATCTGCTATTACTTCTTCAGTCTTTGCATCTATTATTGTTGTACCAGGAGGAACAGCAACTATAAGATCCTCAGCATCTTTTCCATGTTGATTCTTACTCTTACCATTTTCTCCATGGTCAGCCTCAAATAGATTTCTCTCTCTAAAATCAATCAAAGTATTTAATCCTTCATCAACTCCTAAAATAACATCTCCGCCTTTTCCACCATCACCACCATCTGGACCACCAGCGGCTTCATACTTTTCTCGACGAAAACTAGTCGTTCCTGAACCACCATTTCCACCTTTAGCTTTAATAACTGCCTCATCTACAAACACAATAACCAACTCCTACTATGTAGTAACTCTCTAAATTATATTACCACAATCTTAACTAACTAATTCACTCTATTCTAAATTTATCTCTTACTCTTAATTGTAAATTGTCAGCTGCTAATTGTCAATTGAAAATAAAAAACCCCCAGTTTCAACTGGGAGTCCTCTTAGTAGTTACGCCATCATTTTTAGCTCTTCTTCAGTATAAACATTAACCATTTTTTTATTTCTACCTTTTCGTTCAAAGGATACATACCCTTCTTCCTTAGCAAATAGAGTGTCATCTCCACCTCGTCCAACATTTAAACCAGGGTGGAATTGAGTACCTCTTTGACGAACAAGAATACTACCAGATTTTACTTTTTGACCATCATGTCTTTTAAGTCCTAAACGTTTGGAAATACTATCTCGACCGTTGTTTGAACTACCTACTGCCTTCTTCTTCGCAAAAAGTTGTAGATTCATTGCTTTTAACATTTTCTACACCTCCTCTATTTTTATATAATCTGAATAGGCTTTTGCCGTCTCTTTTAAACCTACTAACATTGTCTCTAAGATTGCTTTTACTTCTTGGTCACAAGCTAATTTAGATTGCAACCGACAATTTAACCAACCATCATCAGTGCTTACATCTGGCTTTAATTCAAGATATTCTTGTAAACCAAACACAGCTGTCTGTAAAATAGCTGAAATAGCTGCACATATAATATCTTCTCCATAAGGAGCATACTCAGCATGTCCTTGCGCCCAGAAAGCAATTATATTATTATCTTTATTTCGTTCAATTTTAACAGTAATCATTAAGCTTCAATACTCTTAATCTCAACTTTAGTGTAAGGTTGACGATGACCTTGCTTCTTCCGATAATTATTCTTTGGCTTGTACTTAAAGATAATTATCTTATCACCTTTTGTCTGCTCAACAACCTCAGCAGTTACCTTAGCACCATCTACATTAGGCGTTCCAACTTGTAAACTATTTTCTCCAGATACAGCTTTAACTGTATTAAATTCAACAGTTTCTCCTGCTTCAACATCTAATTTTTCAACTTCAAGTTGCTGTCCTTCTTCTACTTTATATTGTTTTCCACCTGTTTGAATAATTGCGTACATTATTTGCACCTCCCTACCTATGACTCGCCGGTAACTAGGCAATCATAAAAGATTTTTAAACCCGTACCGTGCGGTTTTGGTAGTGGTCGATATAACCACTTACGAATATAAATTGTAGCATATCCTCAATCCAATGTCAAGAGAATTATTTTGTATTAATCGTTCTTATTATTTTACCAATAGCATACAGATTAGTTAATTTTATTACCTCAACCTTAACTTTGTCACCTACTAGCATTGCTGCCTCTAAAATTTTAATTAAATAACCATCGATTTTAGCTAGTCCATCTTTTTGATTAAACTTTTCTTCTATTTTAACTACCAATCGCTCTCTTACTTTAACAGGTAATGAATTTTTAATCTCATCTTTAGTTCCTGACTCTAATTTAATAGCTTCCTGATTTAGTTCATCATTCCCTAATAGATAAACTTCTGCTTCTAACTCAGTAGTTAAATCTTGTAGTTTATCTGCTGCTAATTTAATTAATTCACCTACTATAGTTGGGTTTAAACTCAATAAGATTGCTTCTGTCTCCTTCTGCCAGTATTCAGCCTTTAACCTAGTAAACGCTTGTTGTATAATAGTTTCACTGGTTAATACTTTCCCTTGGCCTTGACAACAAGAACACTTCTTTTGTAATAGCTGTCCAATAGTATTTTCTTCTCTTTGTCTTGTTACTTCTACTAACCCTAGCTCTGTCATTCCTAACAAAGAGGTTCTCGTCTTATCCTTAGCTAACTCTTCTTCTAGTTCATTTAATAATATTTCTTCATCTTCATCCCTCTTTAAACCAATAAAGTCTATAATAATAATTCCACTTAAATTTCTTAATCTTAACTGATTAGCAATCTCTCTGGCTGCTTCTAAATTAGTCTGTAAAATAGTATCAGCTATATTATCTCCACTGTATGTACCAGTATTAACATCAATAGCAGTTAGTGCTTCAGTAGAATCAATTACTATATAACCACCACTATCCAGTTCAACTTCACGATTTAATAAATTCTGAATCTGCTCTTCAATACCATAATTACTAAAAACAGGTTCGGACTCTTGGTAATAATAAACTTTTCCTTTTAAATCAGGAGCTAGATGCTCCACAAAATCCATTACTTGTTGGTAATCACTAGCAGTATCTACTACTAACCTATCAACTTCTTTATTAAATCGATCTCTAATCACTTGATTAATTAAATCTAACTCTTCATAAATTAGAGATGGTGTCGAAGCTTGTCTGCTTTTTGCTTCTATTTCCTTTCTGAGACCTAAAAGGTAATTTAACTCCCTTTTAATTTCCGATTCTTTTCGATAGGCAGCCTCAGTACGTACTATAGCACCCTTATCATCGGGAATAATCTCTCTCGCCAATACTCTTAATCTGCCTCGTTCTGGACCATCAATTCTTCTTGATACTCCTATATGGCCTGGTTCATCCATTAAAATCAGATATCTACCGGGCAACTCTAACTTAGAACTACCTTTTGGCCCTTTAGTTCCTACTGGATCTTTATCAACTTGAACTACTACTTTTTGACCAGGCTGAAGAACTTGCTCAATCTTAGCTTCTTCATGATATGGTAGTACACTATTAATCGGTAAAAATACATTTTGTTCTGTACCAATATTTACAAAAGCTGCTTGAATTCCAGAAACTACATTCTCCACTCGTCCTTTATAAATATTACCTACCAATTGAGTTGAAAAATTCTGTTCAAATAATAAATCAATTAATTCTCTATCTTCTAAAATAGCAATTCTCTTTTTTAAACTCTGACCATTAATTACAATTTCCTTCCCACATCAACCACCCCCTTTGTTATTAAACTATTTCTATTGGAGTCAATAACTCCCCATATCTATAAAAATTTAAACTAATCTTTTAATTGGCAAGTTTAAATCATCATTAATTAAAGCATCAATTAATCTATCTTCAGTTACCAATCCTAATTTATTAAATTCATTATCAACTACTAAAACCGTATGAAATTGATTAGGGACTAAACAATCAATAACTTCTTTAATTGGAGTATCCGCATATGTAATTAATTCTTCTACTCTAACGACCTGTCGATTTAAAACTTGCCCCTTTTTCTTAGCAATATATTGCATCAAAACATATGGAGTGTATTTCCCCTCTTTAAGAGCTGTAAAATAGACAAAAAAACAAATAATCAATAATGTAATATTAGTATAACCATAATAAACCCCAATCATAGCTAATATCCCAATTAAAAAAGCTATAGCTTTACTCCATTTCAATACCTGATAAGTTGCTCTTTTAAAACCTAACTTAGCAGTCAGTTTAGAACGTAAAATTCGTCCACCATCTAAAGGAAAAATAGGTAATAAATTAAATATACCAATAATTAAATTTAACTTAATAAAAAATAAACCTTGTTTAGAAGCTATCATCTGATATCTGATTAACAATAAAGTGAGTGCTGCTAATATAAAATTAAAAATTGGCCCTGCTAGAGAAACCTGAAACTCAGTCTTAGGGGCCAACTGAATCAAATCCCTAAATTTAGCTACTCCACCAAAGGGCAGCAACTCAATTTCATTAACTTCAACTCCCTTTTTATAAGCTATAACTGCATGAGCTAGCTCATGCAAAAAAACTACTATAAAGCTAAAGCATGCTTTAACAAATAATCCTGTAATAGAAAAAAGAAATAAAACTAACAAAAATAATAAATTTAACTTAAATTTAACTCCAGCTATTTTGAACATAATGCCACCCTCTTTCTGTATCATCTACATAATATAATATTAGTGGCATTTATTTAATATGTAAAATCATAATCTCCATTTTTTACTAAATTAAAGGCTAAGATTAGACAACTAACCTTAGCCTAATTTTAAAATGATAACTTCTTCCTCCGCATATTTACATTAAGAATTAATCCTATCCCAATTAAATTGGTAACCATAGCACTACCACCATAACTTATAAAGGGTAGAGGTATTCCTGTAACAGGCATAATTCCAAGTGTCATCCCTACATTTTCTACGATATGAAAGATATACATACAAAGTACCCCTATTACTAAAAATCGTCCAAAACTATCTTTAGCATTTTTAGCTACTGTAATCCCGCGCCAAATTAAAATAAAATAACATACTAAAACAACCATAGTTCCAATAAGTCCGAATTCTTCTCCTAATACAGAAAAAATAAAATCAGTGTGGCGTTCAGGTAAAAAGTTAAGCTGATTTTGCGTACCAGCAAATAAACCTTTACCAAATATCCCCCCTGAACCTATAGCTACTTTAGATTGTATAACATTATAACCAGCACCTAAAGGGTCAAATTGAGGATTAACTAATACTAAGAAACGATTTAGCTGATATCTTTGTAAAGGAATAGGAACTCCTAAATATAAATGAGCCGATACCCAACTTGCAGTAACCGCAATCACTCCAAAAATACTCCCAAATAAAAATTTACTATTGGCCCCCGCTACATAAATCATTCCAATAAAAATAGCCAATAATACCAAAGAAGTTCCTAAGTCATTCTGTAATAAAATCAATATAAAAGGAACTCCAATATAAATACCTGGTACTATCAAACCTAGAATATACTTTATTCTTCGTTTCCTTTTAGTTAGTACATCAGCTAAAGTAATTATAACCGCTATCTTGGTTATCTCAGAAGGTTGGAAGCTAAAAGGACCTAGCCTAATCCAACTTTGACCTCCTTGAATTGTTTGAGCTACAAACAAAATCCCAACTAGTACTAATACAATCCCTCCATAGATCACATTTACATAATCTTGTAAAATTCTATAATCAAACACAAGAATTATACCAATTGCTATACTACCAACCAAAGTAGCTATCAGTTGCTTTTGTAAAAAAATATTATTCCAAAATGAACCTTCATTTACGTGAGTAGCACTTCCTATTAAGACTAATCCCATCATAATCAATACTAAAGTAATTAAGGGAATCACATAATCAATATTTTTTATTAATTTCTCCATTTAACTCCCCCTTACTACAATCTCTACTTAAAAATTATATAATATCTACTAGCATTAGTCCAACGAAAAGTTACATTCATCTCTAATAGAAAAAAGCCTCATAAAAATAAACCAGGATTCTCCTGGCTTATTTTTATGATCTTTTATTCTTATGTATCTTTTTTAAATTTCTCACTGGAATATTAGCTACTAAAGCCATTGAATCATCATCTTGTTCTAACTCCATCTCTAAATTTTCATCCTCTATCTCCAAATATTTAGAAATAACCTCTATAAGTTCTTCTTTCATATCATCAATTATTTCTGGAGAAACACCTATTCGGTCATGAATTAACACTAGCCGTAACCTCTCTTTAGCTACTTCTTTGCTAGCCATCTCTTCATTCCCCATAATTCCTTTTACTAAATCTAGCACATTTTTTCCTCCTCTATTTAATCAAGTCCTATAAACTTCTTTAAACGATCTATTAAGTTATCTTCTAAAGAAAGATATGGAATTTTATTCCCCTCAATTCTTTGGGCAACATTCCAAAATGACTTACCAGCTTTAGTATCATTATCTAAAATGATTGGTTCTCCTTTATTAGTAGAGATAACAATTTTTTCATCTTCAGGTATAATTCCTAATAATTTAATAGCTAAAATATCCTTCATATCTTCAATCTCCATCATATCACCCCGCCGAACCATATCCATTCTAATTCGATTAATAATTAACTTTGGGTCATCTAAACCTTCTGCTTCTAACATTCCAATAATTCTATCAGCATCTCTAACTGCTGACACCTCAGGCGTAGTAACTACAATAGATTCATCTACACCTGCTATAGCATTTTTAAAACCTTGCTCTATACCAGCTGGGGAGTCAATAATAATATAATCATATTCTTTTTTTAATTGAATACATAATTTCTCCATTTGCTTTGGACTAACAGCCGTTTTATCCCTCGTTTGAGCAGCAGGTAATAAATGTAAACTGCTATAACGTTTATCCTTAATTAAAGCTTGTTCTAAACGGCAATTATCTTCTACCACATCTACAATATCATACACAATTCTATTTTCTAACCCTAAGACTACATCAAGATTTCGCAATCCAATATCAGCATCTATCAAAGCTACCTTTTTCCCTAATTTAGCCAAACCAATTCCTAAGTTAGCAGTAGTTGTAGTCTTTCCTACACCACCTTTTCCTGAAGTTATAACATAAGCCTTTCCTACCATCAAAATTCCTCCTTATTTCAAATAATCAATTACAATTTTATCTTCTTTAACAAAAGCAATTTCAGCAGCCTCAGGAGAATGAAAATCATCATCTGGAGCTCGACTAATATGATTAGCAATTCTTAACTGAATAGGTTCTAGACGAAACGCTGAAATGGTTGCATTAGGATCTCCATTCACTCCCGCATGTGTAATTCCTCTTACTTCTCCCATTACTAATATATCGCCTCCAGCTGTTACTTCAGCCCCAGGATTAATATCACCTTCAATTACAATGTTCCCTTTATAAGCAATTGACTGACCGGATCTAACTGTCCTTTTAATTAATAGCGTATCATCTTCTGGTTCAGAATCTGAAACAGAATTAAAATTATTACTAAATTCCACTATAAAGGTACCCGGCTGCTTCTTAAAAATATCTAATAACTCTCTCTTTTGTTGAGAAGACAGACATCTGTTTCCTAAATTAACTTTAGCAATCGTATTTCCTTTAAAAAAATTACTACTTTCTTCAAATTTATTATCCAAGCTAGCTTTAATTTCGGAAAAATCAGAGTCTTCATTTAATAAGATAATAAGGCCCTCCTGGTCAGCCTTAAAAACAACACTCCTTTGCATCTTAACTCCTCCTATAAATTTAAACCACATCAACTAGCCGATTTATCACTTTTAAAATTATTATTTAAATCAAAATACTCCTTAATAATCCCTTTAGCTATAGGTAACGTATTAGCACTTGATGCACCATATTCAATAAAGACTGTAATAGCAATCTTTGGGTCATCAGCTGGAGCAAATCCAGCAAACCAACCATGATTTGGTCGGTTTCTACCTGTTTGAGCTGTTCCCGTCTTTCCCGCTACTTTAATTGGGATATCTTTAAATACACTTCTGGCCGTTCCATAACTAGTAACACCTACCATACCCTTTTTAATTATTTTTAAATGGGATTTAGAAACAGGTATCTCATTTAATAATTTAGGCTTAATATCTTTAACTACTTTCCCTTGGCTATCAACTATTTTATCAACTACCAAAGGTTGATATAACTTTCCTCCATTAGCTACAGCCGAAACTAAATTAACTAACTGGATTGGAGAGACCCGTAAATTCCCTTGCCCAATTGATAAATTAATAGTATAGCCAGGATACCAAATTTGATTTTCTCTCTTCTCAAAATATTTCTTTCTCCACGCTGGACCTGGTACAAGTCCAGTAGCTTCATTAGGAAGATCGACTTGTGTCTTATCTCCGAGCCCAAACTCTCTAGCATACTCTTGTAATAATGTTTTGTCCTTTTTATAGAGACGATGACCTAACTTAAAGAAAACCGTATTATTAGACCAAGCAATAGAATCGACAAAATTTATTTCCCCTTGGCCCCCTGGATACCAGTTGCGGAATTTAACTCCACCCGTTTTATAATAACCAGGATCATAAAATTTTGTCTTGGCTGTAATACCTAACTCCTCTAGACTAGCTGATCCAGTAACTATCTTAAATATAGAACCAGAAGGAGCACTAGTACTTACAGCACGGTTTAATAAAGGTTGCGTATAACTATTATTTAATTTTTTCCACTCTTTTTTAGTAATTTCAGTTAAAAACTGTTCTGGATTATAATCAGGATAACTGGCCATAGCCAAGATACTACCATTTTTAGGATTAGTAATAATAACTGCTCCTCCACTAGGAGGCTGACTAATATCTTTATCCTGCTTAGCTAATTTAATCAACTTTTCGATCTCACTTTTTAATAATTGTTCCACTTCCTTTTGTAGCTGATAATCCAAGTTCAAAACTAGATTATATCCAGGAGTAGGTTTTTTTATCCCTAAAGTTCTTACCTTTTGACCTAAATTATTTACCTCTATTAACTTTTTACCTTTTTTTCCACGTAAATATTCTTCATATCTTAACTCTAGACCCGTCTTTCCAATTAAATCTCCTAAACTATAATCTTCACGCTCCTTTAATTCAGCACCAGAAATTTCACTAAGATAACCTAATACATGACTAGCAAAATTTTGGTCAATATATTCCCGAATTGGTGTTTTTTCAATCAGTAATCCTGGTATTTCATCTTTATTTTCTTCTAATAAAATTAGCTCTTTACGATCTATATCCCTCTCTAAAATAATAGGTTTATTTGTACTAGCATTCTTTAGTTTTTCTTTTGTTTTTTTTACATTTAAGTTGATTATTTCATCTAACCTCTTCAAAACTAGATCTAACTTATCAATTTCGGCTGGGATTATAGAGACACTATATGCTAACCTATTAGAAACTAAAACTTTTTTATCTCGATCATAAATTTTACCTCTAGGTGCTCTAATTGGAATTACCGATGTTCTATATCCTTTAGATAGTTCCTTAAATTTTTGATAGCTATAAACTTGTAAATAATAAAGTCTCCCCACCAATACTACAAAAAGAACAGCCAGTAAAATTCTAAATAAAAGAAGCCTCCTATCCTCTTCTTGATTCTCTCTCAATTATACTGCCCCCTAATTTATACAAAATGGGATAAATAATCACAGATAGAGTAGCATTAGAAATTCCTAAAGGAATAATTACCACTCGAAAAATCTCCTCTAATGGCATAGCCATCAATAAATAATTTGCAAAAGATATAATTAACAATTGATTAATTACTGTAGCTAGAAATGAAAGAAACGGAGGGACTAATAATTTATCTTGATAAATATTACCTTTTAAAAATCCAAACAAATAACCTACTAATGCCTTACAAATAGCATTAATTCCAAATAATCCTCCTGAAAATAAGTCCTGTAAGAGTCCCATTATAAAGCCGGCTATTCCCCCAGCTGTTTTTCCGTAGTTCACCGCCAAAAAAACAAGTAATATTAATAGTAAATCAGGCGCCACCCCATAAAAAAGATTTTGAAAAGAAGATAAACTCTGAACAATAAAAAATAATAGAGTTAAAAATCCATAAACTAGATAGAACACTATTCATCCTCCTGATTAAGTTTATAATCTCTATTTAAAGAAGGGAATGATATATTTGTTTTAGTATTAAAGTCGGTAATTACTAATACTTCTTCTATCATTTTTAAATCTATAAAAGGAAGTAGAGTGGCTTCCTGAGTTAAACCATAATCATCTGGTCTAACTGATATAACTTCCCCTATTGGTAAGCCTTTAGGATAATATTTTGATAATCCTGATGTTACAATAGTATCACCTATCTTTATATTTGCATCCCAAGCTAAATTATCAAATAATAATTTATTATTCTTTTTGACTTGGCCCTTTACCACACCTAAATCTCGAGAAGCTTTTCTCCTAACTAATCCTCCAGTAACAAAATTAGGATCATTGATTAAAATTACTTGTGCACTATGCTCACTCACCCTTTGAATCCTACCAATCAAATAACCTTTTTTAGCTACAACTGGCATCTTACGTCTAACCCCATCTTGTTTTCCACAATTTATCATTATAGTATTAGACCAATTATCAGTACTACGACTAATTACACTCGCTCCAACTACTTGATAAGGCTTATGTTTTTTAAAATTTAACAATTTCCGTAATCGTTGGTTTTGATGCATAATTTTTTCTAATTGCTGCTGTTTATAAATTAAATTGCTTATCCTATCTTTTAAGCGTTGATTCTCTTTTTTTACCTCTTTATAATTTAATATCACTCTTAAAGTTCTACTAGTCCAATCTTGAGCACGGTCAATTCTAGAAAAAATAGGATTAAATAAATCAATAACTACTTCCTCTAAAAAATTATAACTTTTATCTACACCCAATAAATTAATAAAGACAATTACCGCTACAATCAAAATTATAACTAATATCTTTTTATAATGTTTTTTAAATAAATTTAGCACCATCACCACCCTACTTTAGCTAAGATAATCGCTTAGGAGTAATTAAGACATCCTTAAGATTATTTAATTCTTCTAATACCTTTCCAGTTCCATGAACAACACAATCTAAAGGGTCATCAGCTAAATAAACCGGCATACCTGTTTCATCAGCTAATAATTTATCTAGACCCGCAAGTAGTGAACCTCCACCAGCCATTACAATTCCTCGGTCCATTATATCTGCTGATAATTCTGGTGGAGTTCCTTCTAAAGTACTTTTTACTGCTCGTACAATATCATTTACTGGTTCTTGTAAAGCCCCCTGAATTTCTTCAGAGCTAATACTAATGGTTTTAGGTAATCCATTTACTAAATCACGACCTCTAATTTCCATAGAATCATCTGGTGAAATTTCTGTATTATCAGAAAAATATGCAGAACCAATAGACATCTTAATTTCCTCTGCTGTTCTATCTCCCACCATTAGATTATATGTATTCTTTATATGATGAACTATAGCTTCATCTAATTCATCTCCACCTACTCTAATAGATTTTTTATTTACTATTCCTCCTAAAGAAATAACCGCAACCTCTGTAGTTCCACCACCGATATCAACTACCATATTTCCAGTAGCTTCATGTACCGGCAAACCAGCTCCAATTGCTGCAGCCATTGGTTCTTCAATTAAATATGCTTCTCTAGCTCCTGCATGTAAAGCAGCATCAATTACTGCTCTTTTTTCTACTTCTGTTACTCCAGATGGAACACAAACAACAATTCTTGGCCTCAAAAACCTTTTTCTTTTATGAGCCTTTTGAATAAAGTATTTTAACATATTTTCCGTAACCTCAAAATCTGCAATAACTCCATCCTTCATTGGACGAATAGCCACAATATTACCTGGAGTACGTCCAATCATCTTTTTAGCTTCATCACCAACAGCTAAAACTCCATTAGCCGAGTCTTTATCTGCCTTAATAGCCACTACCGATGGTTCTCTGATTAAAACTCCTTTACCCTTAATATAAACTAATGTATTAGCTGTTCCTAAATCTATCCCCATGTCTCTAGAAAACGGTGCCGTAAGAAAATCCATTACCATAATTTATTTCCCCTTTCTTCAACTTTAAAATAATCCTTTAGTTTTTAAACTGCTATAATTATTGCTGCCTATAATTAAATGATCTAATACTTCAATCCCGATAATCTCTCCAGCTTGGGCCAATCTTTTTGAGATCTTTATATCTTCTTGACTGGCAGTCAAATCACCACTTGGATGATTATGGGCCAAAATAATGGCTGCACTACTTCTCTTTATTGCTGGCCGAAAGACCTCTCTAGGGTGAACAATTGAACTATTTAAACTACCTTTAGAAATTTCTTCAATAGCTAATACCTTATTCTTTGTGTCAAGCAATACAGTCATAAAACACTCTTGCATTTTATATCTTAAATTGGGAATTAAAATCTCAGCTACCTCTGCTGGAGAACTAATCTTAGTTAACTTAGAACTTGCTACTGCTATTCTTTGACTTAATTCAACCACAGCTTGTAATTGAGTAGCTTTAGCAATTCCAATGCCACTAATTTCTTGTAACTCAGCAATACTATATTCAATTAATCCTTCTAATCCACTACAGACACTTAATAACTCATTAGCTAAACTAAGAGCTGTTTTTTTGTGTGAACCAGTCCGTAAAATAAGAGCTAATAATTCAGTTGTAGATAAATTAGCTGAACCATATTGAACCATCTTCTCTCTAGGACGTTCATCAGTGGGCATATCTTTGATAGTAAAATATTCACTCATTAAAACTTATCACTATTCCTAATTCCTGTAGCATCTGCACTAATTTAGTTAAAGGTAATCCCACTACATTATAAAAGGACCCTTCGATTTTTTCCACAAAAATAGCCCCTTTACTCTGAATTCCATAACCCCCTGCTTTATCCATTGGTTCTCCAGTAGCAATGTAATCTTTTATTTCTTTATTACTTAATCTTCTAAGAGTAACATCTGTTGTTTTATAATCAGTTAAACTTTGATTATCAGCTATAATTGTAACTCCAGTTAAAACCCGATGGGTTGTCCCACTTAAATTATTCAACATTTTATAAGCACTATCTATATTAACTGGCTTTTCTAAAACCTTATCTTCTAATTCAACTATTGTATCTGCACCAATAATCACTCCGTCTTTTTTACAAGCTATATCTTTAGCCTTTAAATAAGATAATTTTTGCACAAGATCTTTTGGATTATCTGCTTCTACTTTAGTTTCATCAATATTACTAGGTGCTACTATAAAGTCAATATCTAGCTGGTCTAATAATCTTTTTCTTCGTGGTGAAGATGAAGCCAATACTATCTTCTTCATCATAATTCCTCCTACTAAGCTTAATGCTTAGACTCTAATATTAAATTCGCTAATCAATTACAAATTCCTCCCTGATTCAGGAATTTTCATTATAAAAGACAATATTCTCTGTATTAGACAAGTGCTTTTTTAAATTTAAAACAATAATCCCTACAAAAATTCCAGTTGGTAATGATAAAAGTAATAAATAAGGCAAATATATAATTACCCTCCAACTTCCAATTAATAAATAAGCCATAAATATTTGTCCTAAATTATGAAAAGTAGCCCCTAAAATACTAACTCCAATTACACTATATAGATCTGTATGATAATATGCATATCCCATTACTAAAAAACTAACTAACCCACCAGTCAAACTTAACCAAAACCCTGGAGTGAAAATAGTTCCTATTAATAGAGAAGAAATTAATATTCTTAATAATAAAACCTGAATCCCAGACCAAAAACCGTAGACAACTAAAACGAGTAGAGTAATAATATTAGCTAGCCCTAACTTAGCTCCAGGAAAGAAAAGAAAAGTTGGCAAAGAAAACTCTATAATATGTAATACGATTGCTCCAGCAATTAATATTGATAAAAACAGTCTTTTCCTAATCACGATATAATCCTCTCTTTCTGTATTATACCAAATTACACTTCGTTATAAACAATAAATTAAAATTAATTTAAATTATACTAAGTTAATAGTATCATATTAAAATGCCCTAACCAAGGGCTAGGGCATCAAAATTTATTATTGGGATTTTTGTAAAAGTTTTCCAGCAAACTTAACTATTCTATCTTTAGTATGTGTAGCTCCTGATACTACATCATAATTTATATTCTGTACACCATTTTTATTAATAATCTGCTTTTCAAACAACTTCATTGCTTTTGGTGCTTTGTCATACTTATAGTTTTTAACTGTTTTTTCATCACCTTTGTCTATTTTCCCATCGTCTTTAGTTGCTATTGCATCGTAATCAACACCTACTATTGTTCCATATTTCACAACTAATCTCAACTGTGGTAACCAACCATGGCTAGCTTGTTTTGCTTTAATCTTATAAACCCCATCTTCATACTTTGGTGTATAAGTCTTTCCTGCTTTTGCTTTAGCCATAAGGTCTTTAACTGCTTGTTTGAAGTTATTTTTAGTATGTGTTGCTCCTGACATTACATCAAAATCGACCTTAGCCAAATCCTTTTTGGCCCTAAATTGCTTATTTAAGTTATCTACTACTTGTGGAGTCTTATAATCATAGTTACTATCCTTTTTTACCTCTCCAGATTGGGCTAAATACTCATTATACTCAAAACTTGCTATCCTTCCATCTTCAACCTTCATATAAGCCATTGGGAAGTTACCATGACTACTTACATTATATTTTACTAAATACTTACCATCTTTTAAATTAGTAACTGCATTACTAACTTCCTTTTTAGTAACTTTCTCTTTTGGCTTAGCTTCCTTTTTCACTTTCTTTTCCACTTTTTTATCCTGAGCCGTAGTATTAGTTGTTTCTTGACCACCAGAGCATCCCACTATAGATATTGTTAACAAAATCACTAATGATAACAAAAAAATTTTTCTCATAGCTTCCCCTCCTTATGGTGACTTTAATCTTATCATACTACAATATTGTATTATTTTCAATATCAACTATTACTTGATATATTATCCATCAAAATCATTGATTGCTAAAAATTTCTTTCAATCACTTCATCTGCTAATTGATTCAACAAATTTTGATACTGATTAACAGGTAATTTACTTACTTCTTTTTTAGCCTTTTTTATATAGTCATTAGCTATACTTAATGTATATTCTAGTCCTCCTGCTTTATTCACTATTTCCTTAATTGCTTTACTATTTTTTACTGGTTCTTTAATTAACTTCTTTAATTGATCATCATATCCTGTTTCTAAAATAACGTATAAGATAGGTAAAGTATAAATCCCTTGCGTAAAATCATTAGTATCCGGTTTTCCTAGAGTAGTAATCTCTTCTTTAAAATCTAATAGATCATCAGTAAGTTGGAAAGCCATTCCTAAATAACGTCCATATTTTCCTAATCTTCTTATATTTAATTTACTTAAATTAGCTAAGTCTGCTCCTAGATAACAACTACTCTCAAAAAGTAATGCTGTTTTGCTTTTAATTCGCTTTAAATAATCTTTATAAGATATAGCTAACTTATATCTGTCTTGGTGTTGTTGAATTTCTCCTTCACAAATCTGCTTTATCACATCTGCAACTTTTTGCAATTGCTTTTGGGTTGCCTTTCCTGATAATAAATTAAAAGTTAAACTAAATAAATAATCACCCGTAAAAACCGCTGTATCTTTACCATATTGAGCTTGAGTTGTCTTAGCTCCCCTTCTTAACCTTGCTTCATCTATTATATCATCATGAATTAAAGTCGCCATATGTAATATCTCCATCGCCCCTGCAACATTCCAAACTCTATCCTGGTCATAATCTCCAAAATGAGCCGAAGCCATTATTAAAGCAGGTCTGATCCTTTTCCCTCCTGCCTTAGCCAAATCTAAGATAGCTTCCTGAATTAATGATTGCTTACTAGTTAAATTAGTATATAAATATTCTTCAAAGTCTACCATTTCTTCTTTTATGATTGGAAATCTATCCCAAAACATAACTATCACCTGCCTTATTAAATTACTTAATTATTTTTAACTACTTTATACTTATCTTTTTTGATGATCTTTACTTCATCTTTTAAATTCGCAGTCATATAAACCTTATTATTTCGTGTAATAACTAGTGCTCCGACTCCCGGCAATTTATTAATCAATTCCAATCCTTTTTTAACCCCTAGTACGTAAACAGTTGTCGATAAAGTGTCAGCATCAAGCGAAGATAAATTATCAGTTACAATAGTAGCACTAATAATCCTTTTTCTGGTTGGTCTTCCTGTTTTAGGATTTAAAATATGATGATATCTAACCCCATCTTTCATAAAGTAACGTTCATAGTTTCCAGAAGTAACCACAGTTTTACCCTTGACTTCTACAATAGCCATTACATTACCTCTCGGTTCTTTAGGATCTTGAATCCCTACTTTCCATAAACTACCATCAGGTTTAGTTCCTAAAACTGAAACATTTCCTCCTAAACTAATAAAGCCACTCTTAACTCCTTTTGCTTTCCAAAACTGAACCACTTTATCAGCAGCATATCCTTTTGCATTAGCACCTAGATTTAATTTCATATTATCTTTAGTCAACAATACTTTCTTCTTTTGAGGAACTAACTTTAACTTACTATAATCAACTAATTTTAATTTATTAGCTATTTCTTTTTGTGTAGGAATCTGGGCTTCTTTAGTACCTATACCCCATAATTCAACTAACGGGCCAATAGTAGGATCAAATGCTCCTTGACTTAACTTAGCATATTCTAATCCCTTCTTAATAACTTGATAAGTAGCATCGCTTATCTTAACAGCCTTTTGCCCTGCTAACTTATTAATCTCCTTCACTTCACTACCTTTAATATTTAAGCTCATCTTCTGCTCTAAATTATCCATTATTTTAAAAGACTTCTTAATTATCTTTTCTGGTTGTGAAGCATAAACTTTCATTTTAACTATAGTCCCCATCATATAATCTGTTTTTAAACTAGATTTCATCCCCTGTTCTCTTTCTGTACAACCTATAAAACCAACCATCGTCATTATCATTATTACTAAAATATATTTTCGCATCTTGACCTCCATTCTATATTATTATATATGAATTTTATCTAGTAATCAATTCCCATTATCAACATATATAGCTTGACAAATGAATACTAATTATACTATAAATGAGCAAATTTGAACCCATATTATTCCAAGTCAAAAAATAAAACAAGACATTCCCAACATTTTGGTGTAGAATAAAGTTACCATACCAAACTCTCACCAGAAAGGATGTTGGAAATGTCTAATAACTTTATTCTACCTGATAATAAGCTAATTGACAAGTTTTTTGACGAAAATAATTTTAATCTTTATTATTCTAAACCAGCTTTAAAGCATATAAAAGAATTCATTCTAGCAGGAATTTCTAAAGGGTTTTCATCTAAAACAACTGATATTGCAGAGTATAGTGAAAATCATAGAACTACAATTGGTCATTTCTTATCTAAAGGAAACTGGAATGAAGAATTCATTAAAGAAATTATTAAAAACCAAAGTTTAGAGTTTTCATTTGATTATGCAAAGAATAATGATGAACCAATCTTTATTCTTCATGATGACACTGTTTCTGAAAAGACTAAGCCTTCGTCACAGGCAAAGTCACCAATTGAGAAAACTGATTTTTGCTACTCTCATTTAACTGGAAGAACTGTGTTAGGACATCAATTATTAACTACTATGATTCAATCTGGTGAGCATAATTTAGTTTATGACCTTCAACGCTATGATAGAGAAGGCAAAAGTAAAATTGATACTGTTTGTGATATTGCAGAATCTATGCCTACACCACCTACAAATGCTTATGCATTATTTGATTCATGGTATAATTGTCCTAAAATAATTAATGCTTATGCTAAAAAGGGTTATCATTGCATTGGAGCTCTTAAAAGAAACCGCATTATTTACCCTAAAGGTATTAGAATCGGTATATCTGATTATGCAAAATATATTCAAAAGAGTGATGTTCACCTTGTGACCGTGAACGGCTCTGAATATTGGGTTCACCGTTATGAGGGAAACCTGAATAATATAGAAAATGCGGTTGTAATTTTATCTTGGCCTGTAGATGCTTTTAAGAATTCTAAGGCTTTAAGAGCATTCCTCTGCACTAATGTTTCTTTAGATGAAAAAACTATTTTAGAATACTATTCTAAACGCTGGTCTATTGAAGTATATTTTAGACAATCTAAAAGGATATTAGGTCTTGATAAATATCAAGTCAGATCTATCAAAGCCATAGATAGAATCTGGGTATTACAAAATTTAGTTTATTTATTTTGTACCATTGGTTTAGATAAACCAATGAAATTTGGCAGAGGTGTTCTAGAAGCCAGAAAGCACAGTAAAAGAGAATATATAGAATGGATTTATGAATGTGCTCAAACTGGCATACCATTAAATACCACTTTAGAGTTATTAAATGTTGCATAGAAAAACTATATCAAGTTGCTTCCATAAATTGGAACGGTTTTTGCTCATTTATAGTAATTATAGTAAGATTATAATAACGGATATACCCTTTACGGTATATTTATTCTATACTTAATGAGGTTTTCCTGTTATTTTTTGAAATAACTTGTGAAAACTATCTTTTTCACATTCAATTAAATAGCTAACCAAGGAGGGAAAATATGAAGAAGATTGCTATTCTTGGTGCTGGTTATGCAGGTATTAAAGCTGCTAAAACTCTTAACAAAAAATTTAAGCGAGATGATACAGTTGATATTACCTTAATAGATCAAAATCAGCATCATACCTTATTAACTGAGTTACATGAAGTTGCTGGGAATCGTATTGGCCCAGATGGTGTCAAAATTTCCTTAGCAGATGTTTTTGCCCAAACTAAGGTTAATTTAGTCCAAGATAAAATCACAAATGTTGAGACTAACAATCAAAAACTAATCTCTAATACTAGTGAATATGATTATGACTATTTAGTATTAGGAGTTGGTAGTGAGCCGACTTACTTTAACATTCCAGGTATGGAAGAAAATGCTTTTACCTTATGGTCTCTTGATGATGCACAACAAATTAACTCTCACATCCACAACATGTTTAGATTAGCTGCAAATGAGACTGACTTAGATAAGCGAGATGAGATGTTAACATTTGTCGTTGGTGGCGGTGGTTTTACAGGGATTGAAACTGTTGGTGAAATTGCAGAATGGTCTGAAGAATTATGTGAAAGATATGATATTTTACCTCAGGAAGTAAGTATTAAAGTTGTAGAAGCAATGGATAGTATTCTTCCGGTTCTTAGTGAAAGAAGAATTAATAAAGCTAAAAAATACCTGACTGAAAAATTAGGAGTAGAAGTTCTAACTGACACTAGAATCTGTGAAGTTAAAGAAAATAGTGTTATAATCAACGATTGTGATGAAGAGATCAGAACTCAAACTTTGGTTTGGACAGGTGGAGTAAAAACTAAAAGTCTTGTCAAAAAATTAGGTTTAGAGTTAAATCGTAGAGATCGCATTGAAGTTAATAAATACTTACAAACTTCTATTGATAACATTTTTGCTATTGGGGATAATGCTTACTTTGAAACAGAAGATGAATGGGTACTACCTCAATTAGTTGAAGCTGCAGTACAAGCTGGTAAATGTGTGGCCCAAAACATCCATGCTCAAATTACAGGTTCAAAAATGAAAGAATTTGACCCTCAATTACATGGAGTTATGGTTTCTATAGGCTCAAATTATGCAGTTGCAGAACTAAACCCTATATCTGGAATCACTATTCCTCTAGTAGGCTTTTTAGCTATGATGACCAAACACCTTATTAATATGCATTATCTCTTTGAAGTAAACGGCTTTAGTTTAATTTGGGAGTATATCGAACATCAATTTAAAGATGTCAAAGGAGGAATCGGAATGGTAATTAAACATTTAAGTAAAAAAACAGGTACTTTCTGGTTAGTATTACTAAGAGTCTTCCTAGGAGCTAGATTCTTATTAGAAGGTATTAATAAGTTACAAGAAGGTTGGTTAACTGGATCAGAAGAACATCTAGTTTCAGGTGCCTCTTCTATGTTATGGAGTGAAGGTACACCTCAATTGTATATTGATCTAATGAAATCTATTGTTGCACCTAATCAAATAATTTTCCAAAAAATAATGGTACTAACTGAACTTGGTATCGGTCTAAGTTTAATCTTTGGTTGCTTAACCATTCTTGGTGCTTTAGCTGCAATAGGTATGAGTGCTAACTTTATTATAGGAAGCTTAGGTTCAACTTCTGGCATTTGGGAACCACTCTGGTTATTCTTAATCTCAATCACTATGCTTTCTGGGACAGGAAAAGCATTTGGAGTTGACTATTATTTAATTCCTTGGCTTCTAAATCTATCTAAAGGATCAGTAAGATTTAATCAAAGAGATTTATCAGTGTGAAAAAGACTATTAAAAGAGGCAACCGTAATATTACGGTTGCCTCTTTCTTTAATAGTTATTTACCTAATTTATTCTTAATTTGACTTCTTACCTTATTAGCAGACATTCCCTGAGCATTAATTACCTGACCTTTAGCATTTTTAGCTGCATTCATAACACCTTTATTCTTACCACTAACAATTACTGCGTCTGCATCTTGTAAGTCAGACTTACCTACAACACTAGCACCTGCAGCATTTTTAGTATTAGCTCCTGCTGCTCCACCAGCGGCGTTAGTAGCATTCGCTCCTGTTGCTCTACCAGTAGCGTTAGTAGCGTTCGCTCCTGTAGCTCCACCAGTAGCGTTAGTTCCAGCTGCACCACCAGCATTTGCATTAGCACCTATAGTAGCTACCTCAAAACCATCCTTTTTTAATCTTTTAGCAACACTTGATAGTCCATTCTCAACAGCTACTTTACCTTTTTTACCTTTCTTTCGTGCCATTAGCATATCACTCCTCTTTAAATGATTGGGAGATATCTTATCTCCACTAATATTATAAACGATAAAGAGAAGTGAAATACATAAAATAAGAAATCAACATATTAAAAATCACATTATCAGTTTCTTATCATAAGCTGGCCGGTAAATTATTTAATATTATCGATACAGTTAATTAATCGCTTCTCAATATCTTCAGCAATCTCTGTTAACTTTTCATCAGCTGCTAAATCAATTAAAGAAGTTGGTTTAGGAAGTCCAATCTTAGTTAGTCTACTATCTTTATCACTATAAACAGCAATTTTACAAGGTAAAAAATAACCAGTTAACTGATTATGTTCTAGTACTTTTTGAGCTTCTTGGGGGTTACATACTTCAAGAATATAGTATTCTTGTTCAAAGGCCAAACCTTTTTCCTGTAATTTATCTTGGATATCAAACTCCCATAATATTCCAAACCCTTCACTTGTAAGCTCTTCTTGCAAGAGATTAATTGCATCTACAACAGATTTATCTGTTTCAATAGTATAGTGAAACATAGTCAACCTCCTTTAAGTAGTTACTGGTTATTTTCTTCTATTTTATAAAACTTATTCATATCCAATTGTTTCTTTAGGACAAACAGCAATACACTGCTCACACTGAATACATTCAACCTGGTCTATTTCGTGCTGTCCACCTTGCTCTCCAGAGATAGCATCAACAGGACATTTATTGGTACAAAGGGTACAACCTACACATTCATCACCAATTACAATCTGACCACTATCTTCTGAAGTTGAAGTATCCTCAACTTCAAATGGAGTCTCTACCATAGCATCAGTTGGACAGACTTTAACACATTGATTACAACCGATACATTCTTCTGCATCAACTACTGGTAGATTATCTTCCATTTCAATAGCATCTACAGGACACTTTTTAGCACATAAACTACAACCTATACAACCTATATCGCAAGATTGTTTAACTTCAGTAGCACCTAAAGTAGATACACACTTAGTCGTTACTGCTTCTTGATTACTCATCAAAGAAATTATATTACGTGGACACTCAATTACACACTCTTCACAACCGGTACATTTCTTTTCATCAATTTTAGGCAGACCATTATCAGTCATATAGATAGCATCAAATTGACAAACAGCTTCACAATCACCAAAGCCTAGACAACCATAACTACAAGATTTGATATTAACTTCCATATTAGCAGCCTGACAAGTCGCTACTCCTTCATAATTAGCCTTCATAGTAGTTTCTTGGTTACCACCTTGACATAAAACTTGCGCTACTTTAACTTCTTGCTTAGAACTTTTAGCATCCACTCCCATAATTTGGGCTACTTTATCTGCTACTTCTTCGCCACCAACAGGACAACCATCAACTGCCACTTCTTCCTTAACTACTCCTTCTGCAAAACTGAAACAACCTGGATAACCACAAGCACCACAATTAGCACCTGGTAAAGCTTCTTCTATTTTCCCTTTTCTAGGGTCTTCATCAACAGAAAATTTAACTGAAGCATAAGCCAAACCTCCAGCAAATACTGCTCCTAAAATCCCCATACTAGAAACTGCACTTTTAAAAATGGTTAAGTTCATCTTTACCACCTCTCTTATATGCCTAGAAAAATTTAACGCTCTAAACTAATTCTTTTATAATAAATTTTTAAATTCCTGCAAACCCCATAAATGCCATTGCCATCATTCCAGCAATCAATAAAGTAATTGGTGCTCCTCGTAAAGGTTTAGGGACATTAGCAAAGTCTAACTTTTCTCTCATACCAGCCATTAATACTAAAGCTAATGTAAAACCTACACCTGCTCCTAAACCAAAAACTGTACTTTCAATAAAGTTATAACCATTCATTGGAATCTGTAAAGCTAAACCTAAAATTGCACAATTAGTAGTAATTAATGGTAGAAAAATTCCTAAGGCCTTATATAATGGTGGACTAACTTTTTTAATTATCATTTCAGTTAGTTGTACAAAGGAAGCAATTACTAGAATAAAAGCAACGTATCTCATATATCCTAACCCTAAAGGAACTAAAATTAATGAATCAATAGCCCAGACACAAATAGCAGACATAGTCATTACAAAAGTAGTAGCTAACCCCATACTAAATGCTGTTGGAATTTCTTTAGAAACTCCTAAGAAAGGACAGATCCCTAAAAACTGGGCCAAAATAAAGTTATTAGTAATTGATGCCGTTAAAAAAAGTACAAATAATCCTCCTATACTATCCATCTTATAACCTCCTTACCTAAATACTTTTTGATCTATCATTATTAACTTGACTATTAGAACCTCCAATTAGATCCTGAAAACTAATTGATTGATCTTTAATGGCATTAACAACACCTAATACAGTTCCTAAACTTAAAAAGGCACCAGCGGGCAAGACCATAATCCCCCATGTATTAAACCAATCTCCCATCACTTGAATACTAAATATAGTTCCAAAGCCAAGTAATTCTCTTATAATTCCTAAAAAAGTTAAAGCCCAAGTAAATCCTATTCCCATACCCAAAGCATCAAAAACTGAGCGGTGAACAGGCATTTTAGAGGCAAAAGATTCTGAGCGCCCTAAAATCAAACAATTTACTACGATTAGTGGAATAAATAACTTTAAAGAAGCTGCAATCGCAGGAAAATAAGCCTTAGCTACATAATCAACAATTGTTACAAAAGTAGCAATTACAACAATAAAACTAGGAATCCTAACTTCATCTGGAATCAAGTTTCTTAATAAAGAATTCACAATTCCAGCCCCTAATAATACAAAAGTAGTTGCTAATCCCATAGCAAATCCATTAGTGGCTGTATTCGTTACAGCTAAAGTTGGGCACATTCCTAATAACATTACTAAAGCAGGGTTCTCTTCCCATATCCCTTTACTAAAGTCCTTCCATAATTTAAACAAATTACTCACCTCCACCATAAACTTGCTGTACTTTTGCAATAGCTTCATCTAAAACATCACTTAAAGCCTGAGAAGAAATAGTTGCTCCCGTAATAGCATCAACATCTTTTTTAGCTTTAAATGCGTCAGAAAAAGACTTCCCTTGAAATTGAGCCTTAAATTGTTTCTCAGTTATTCTAGACCCTAAACCTGGAGTTTCTGCTTGAGATAAAATATTTATCTTAATTATTTTATTTTCCTTTAGATCCATTCCGATCATTAATTTTATTATACTTTGAAACCCTTGCCCAGAATTTTGAACAGCATAACCTACTGTATTACCAGACTTATCAATCCCTTTATACAAAGTAAGTCCTTCTTTAGTTACTTTTTTATATTTTATAGCCCCAGGTAATACATCTAAAATTGCTTTTTCTTTCTTTTCCTGAGCTTGAGCTTTAATTATAGGTGTTGTTACCTGATAAACGTAAGTTAACACCAATGCAGAGACAATCATAATTAAAGTTAACACTATAATCAACCGAGGTTTTATTTTAGCCATTTGCTTTCACCTCACCAAAGACCTGTGGTTGAGTATACTGATCAATTAATGGTACACATAAATTCATTAATAAAATAGAATACATAACTCCCTCTGGATATCCTCCATATAATCTAATCAGTACTGTTAAAAATCCACAACCAATACCAAAGATCAAACGACCTTTCTTAGTTACTGGGGTAGTGACCATATCTGTAGCCATAAAGAATGCTCCAAGCACTAAACCACCAGCTAATAAATGAAAAATTGGCCCTTTAGAACCTAACAAACTAGTTAAAATCGCTACCGTTCCTAGATATCCTGTTGGGATTCTCCAATCAATATATCCTTTGTATAACAAATATAAGCCACCTAATACAATTGCTGCTACAGAAGTCTCACCTAAGGAACCTCCTGTACTACCTAAAAATAAATCTGTTACTGAAGTTAATTCTTTTGCTTTCAAAGGTGTTGCTTGAGAAGTAACATCAACCATCTTAAACGTAGTCATTGCTACTGGAAAAGATGCCATTAAAAATGCACGTCCTATTAAAGCAGGATTAAAGAAATTATATCCTAATCCACCAAATACATGCTTACCAAGCACAATAGCTATTATACTTCCTAAACTAGCCATCCACAATGGTGCGGTTGGTGGTAGTGTTAAAGCTAACAATAAACCTGTTAATAAAGCACTTCCATCAGTAATCGTAACTGGCACTCCACGTAACTTCTGCCAGACTGCCTCTGTCACTACAGCTACTAGAGAACAAGCTATCATTAACCATAAGCCATGAGAACCAAAGTAGTAAATCCCAGCTAAAGTAGCCGGTAATAAAGCCAAGATTACATTAAACATAATTTGAGATGTTGTCTCTTTACTTCTAATATGTGGAGCTGAAGAAACTGTCAACTGCACATCTTTAGCCATAACCTTCCCTCCTAGTCTCTCTTTTTAGCTTGTAATTTTGCTATACCTAACTTAATCCACTGTACCATTTCAATATTCGCTGGACAAACATAAGTACATGAACCACACTGAATACAATCAGAAATATTATAATCATCTGCTTCTGAAATCATATCCTCTTTAACTAACTTAACAATATTAGTAGGAATTAATTTAGCTGGACAAGCATCAACACAACGAGCACATCTGATACATGGGCTTGCATCAGGGTAGTGATTGACCTCTTTTTCACTTAATACTAATACACCAGATGTTCCTTTAGTCACAGGCACATCCAACTCACTTTGTGCTTTTCCTGTCATTGGCCCACCTAAAATAACTTTACCTGGATTTCCTTTAAATCCACCACACTGATCAATTAAAGATTCTACTGGAGTCCCTATTCGAACTAGTAAATTTTGTGGCTGCTTAACTGCTCCTGTAATAGTTACTGCACGTTGAATTAAAGGTTTTCCTTCAGTAATTGCTTCAGCCATAGCCGCTGCAGTTCCTGTATTATTAACAACTACTCCTATATCCAAAGGTAGACCTCCAGAAGGAACTTCTTTTCCTAAGATAGCATCAATTAACTGCTTTTCTCCTCCCTGAGGATATTTTGTCTCTAAAGGAACCACCTTAAGCTGTGAGTTACCTTTAGTTACATCCTGCAACTTTTTAATAGCATCAAGTTTATTATCTTCAACCCCAATATAACCTTTTTTAGCTTCCGTCATCTTCATTAGAGCTTTTAATCCTGTTACTATCTTTTTAGCTTCTTCAAGCATCAGTCGATGATCAACTGTTAAGTAAGGCTCACATTCTGCCCCATTTAAAATAACTGTATCTACTTCTTTATCATCTGGAATAGAAACCTTAACGTGACTTGGAAAAGTAGCTCCTCCTAAGCCAACCATTCCTGCTTCCTGGATAATACTTCTTAACTCATTAGCCGTTAAATCTTCTAATCTTCGGTTTTGCTTAGCTTCCTTGGCCCAATTATCTTGACCATCATTCTTAATTCTAACTTCTACTCTGCTATCACTATTTTCAATAGCAATAACTTCCCCAGAGACACTCGCATGAATATTAGCTGATACAAAACCAGCACTCTCTCCAATTTTCTCTCCTACTTTAACCAAATCTCCCTCTTCTACTAACAACTTAGCTGGGGCACCAATATGTTGTTGCAGAGGAATCACTACTTCATCTGGCACTTTAGCTTTAATTAAAGCCTTATCTTTAGTTAAAGCTTTATTATACCGTGGATGAATTCCTTGGTCAAAACTTTTCACTTCCATACTCTCACCCCTTTATAACTAATTAAAAATTACAAACCCCCATAGATAGTTGAGCTTATAATTACTACTCAATTAATATTAACATATTAATTATTTAATTACAATAATTGTTCATTTTATCACAAGGTGTGATTTTAATCAAGGAACTTTTTTCAGAATTTTATATATCTTTCAACTTTTTAGATTCTTCATTGATAGATATTACTTTCTTTAATTTAGATAATTTTTTTGAATTCAGCCTCAACTTAATACTCTTTGCTATATCTTCTAAATAATGAGCATCAGAACTAGTTATCAAAAAATAATTTTCAAGTTGAGGAAATTTTAATTTAATCTCTTCTAAATCAACTTTAGAATAGATCTCTACAATAGATAAATTCAAATCTGGTGGAATAAACCCTAAATTAGAAATCAAACTGTAATTTTTCTTATCAATATGAGCTGGAATAACTAATCCTCCTAGCTTTCTAACCTCTTTTATCACTTGCTTCACAGTAAGATCAGTAGCTGTTAATAATAATCTATCTAATTTTTTTACATATTGATCATTTGAATTAACAATTATTTGTGGGCCAAAGACCTCTTCTTTATTTTTTATATTAGGTAATGCCTTATAAACTATCTCTTGTAACTGTAAAACTTGCTTAAGATTAGCAAATAAACAAACTAAATGAACTTCTTCACTTGTAGTAACTTCCATACCTGGTATAACAGTTAGAGGGGTATCTTTTGCTAACTTAATTGCTACTTCTACATTTTCAGCTGAATTATGATCAGTGATAGCAATTATATCTAATCCAACCC
This sequence comes from Halobacteroides halobius DSM 5150, assembly GCF_000328625.1. NCBI lineage: Bacteria > Bacillati > Bacillota > Clostridia > Halanaerobiales > Halobacteroidaceae > Halobacteroides > Halobacteroides halobius. Next base: position 2,017,033 of record NC_019978.1, read on the forward strand.
CTAAAGCTTGCTTGATAATATTTTGTGGTGTCATTAATAAATCACCACAAGGTGATAAAACAGTATGCATATGCAAATCAGCATAAATTCCTGACACACTTATTCAACCCCTAATTTATATAATTGGCCTGCTAATTCATAAGTTGACATAGTACTCCGTAAAATAGTAACCTCTTTTTCTAAAGCTTTTTCAATTGTTTCTTCATCAATCTCAAAATCTTCTACAACTATAATCCCTGCTGCTTCAACTAATAAGGAAACAGCTACTATATTCTGATGGCCCTGAATTGTAAGCCATAAATCACCTTTATTAGCATTAGCCATTACATTACTTAATAAATCACAAGCATACCCTCCTGTTACTTGAGCATCTAAATTACCTTCTACCACTATTTCTAACTCCAGTTGATTAACAATTTCTTTAAGTTTCATCACTTTTATCCTCCCTTTGCATAACTGGTGGTAAAGAATGAGCTAAAGAAGTCATTTGATCAGTTAAATCAGCTAATTGCTGACGTAAAATAAAAACACAATCACTCCTCGATGCTAAGCCATTAACAATATCCTCAGCCAAAGTTTTACAATCAGGTGTTCCACAAGCAGCACAATCTAGTCCTGGTAAAGCATCAGTCTCATCTTTTAACTTAGCTAACTTGGCTATAGCTGAGTTGAAATCATCATCTAACGGGCCAACTGCATTAGATTCAAAATCATTATCTAAGATAAAATCATACTTACCTACTTCTTGTTTAACTAATTTATCCCCCTGCTTAATCAATTTTTTGATATTAAATTGGGCCAAAAAAGGATTCTTTACATTCAAAACTCCACCTACACATCCAGGCTCACAAGCCAATAATTCAAAAAACTTAATATGAGATAAGTCACCTCGATCAAGCTCTTCTAACACAGAAATTACATTATGAATCCCAGATACAGCAATGGTATCATTATTTATTAAACCACTTTCTCCTCCACTATTGGCCCAGCCAATCCCCAAATAAGGCGGCTTATAATCTTTTTCATTAACAGTTTTTAGCTCCTTTACTTTTTGTAATAATGGCCGATAAATCTTATCTACTGCTATAGCTCCTGTAAAAAAACTCTCTTCCATACCTAAAGGATTCTTAATTGCTGTCATTTTAGCAGGACATGGAGTAATAAAAAAGACTCCAACTTGATCATCATCAAATCCCTTACTCTTTTTAACCCTTTGTCTTATTTTTTGCGCTACTATCTCTACTGGAGGTTTAAGAGGTAATAAATAATCTATTAACTCTGGATATAATAACTTTATTAATCTAACTACAGCAGGGCAAGCTGAGGAAATTATTGGCCCCTCATTATTCTTTAGATAATCTCTCGTAGCCCTAGTTAGTGCTTCTGCTCCTAAAGCAGCATCCCATACCTCTTTAAATCCTAATTCCTTTAAACCTATTGTAACATGAACAGGATCTATCTCTTCAGTAAATTGACCATAAAAACTAGGTGGTACTACAGCTATAGAATACTCATACTCTTGGATTTCTTTTAATTCACCAGTAATAACATGCTTTGCATGATGTTCACAGTTTCTAATACACTCACCACAATCTATACAGTACTGGTCCTTAATCCAAGCCTGACCTTGGTGTACTCTAATTGCTTTAGTAGGACAATTTTGTACACAATTAGTACAACCTTCACATTTATCTTCCTTTAAATGCACAGAATGGGACTTATTCATAAAACCACCTACCTTAAAGATTTTAGTAGTATATTAATAACTTAATTAACTCATTATTTTATAAACAAATGGAAGCAACAATTGTAGTACCTACATTTAATTCAGTTTCTACATCTAATTGATCGGAACACTGTTTAATATTACATAATCCCATACCAGCTCCAAATCCCATTTCTCTTATAGAATCACTAGCAGTAGAAAACCCTGGTTGAAAGGCTTTATCTACATCCTCTATTCCTGGCCCTTTGTCAGTAGCAATGACTTTAACTACTTGAGGACTCACTCTAGCCTTTAACTTACCACCTACTGAATGAATAATAATATTCATTTCCAATTCGTAAGTTATAATAGCAATCTTTCGAATTATATCAGATGATACACCTAGTTTACGTAGTATCTCTTTTAAATTACTAGAAGCTTCTCCACCACTACTAAAATCACCTGCTTCAATTTTAGAAGTTAAAATAGTCTGTAATGAATAATCTTCCACATCAATCCCTCCATCTTATAGCTTGTCTATATTTTATTGTAGCTTAGTTAATTTTTCAGCAGCTAATCCAGCAGAATATAATAAACCACAAGCTTCATACAAGGGCTTATCTGTAACTAATAATGGTATCTGCTTGCTTTTAGCTAAATCAATAGTTTCAGAAAGAGGTTCTTTTCCCCTTACAAAAATAATAGCAGCTAAATCAATCATTTCTGCCGTTCTCACTACCTGTGGATTAGTTAATCCGGTTAATAATAAGGTTTTTTCTTTAGTAAATGCTAGAACATCACTCATTAAATCAGCACCACAGGCAGTTGAAATTATACATTTCTTTAAAGCACTCTCATCTTTAATATAAATAATCTTAGCTGATAATAAATCTTGCACTTCTTTTAATTTCATTCCTATCCTCCTCTATAAAACAAATGATAGAAAAGACCCACATTTAAAGTGGGTCTAAATTTAGTGTTTGATATAAACAGAGAATCCGCTCTTCTTAAGCTCAGAACCTAATTCTTCCGCAGCTTTTTCAGTTCTAAATGCCCCAGTCTGAACCCGATAAGGCTCCTCACTAGTAATGTATGCAGTAAATCCTTGCTTTTTCAAATTCTTAACTAAACCTTGAGCATTAGACTTCTTACTAAAAGCACCTACCTGAACAACAAACAGATTCTGATTATTTATTGATTGGGAAATTGTAGGTTTTTCAGATTCAGTTTCTGCTTTCTTCTTGGTTGCATTTGAATTAGATGCCTTCTCCTTTAGCTTATCAGGATTAATCTCCTCCTCTTTAACAATTTTGTCACCATTAATTGCATTAAGCTTTTCCTTAGGAGCAGCATAATAGTCTAAAAACCAGCTACTAACAAAATAACCAAATACACCAGCCATCACCGCCATAACAGCTAACATTGTAAATAAGGAAGCACCAGACTTAAGCTTTCCACCTTTATTTCTTCTCATAAAATACCATCTCCTCCTGATTTAATTTAGGGAGTAAGTTTTAAAATTAAGTCTTACCTGCTTTTCTTAATAGATATTATGCAACCTATCAACTATTTATTAACAAGTTTCAAAATAAATAATTTCATTCAATAGATTAATTTTCTAAAATATCCTTTGCTTCAGCTACAGTATATAAAGAACCACTGATTACAATTAGGTCATTAACCTCCGCAACTTGTTTGGTATAATCTATAGCTTTGACTAATTCTTCTTCTAGTTTTACATTAGAGTTATACTGAATTACTTCTTCTTTTATATTAGTAACTTCTTCCACTCGCTCATTTATATTTTCAGCTATTATTACTTGCCTGGCACTTGGGGCCAATTGACTGATAATCCCTTTTACATCTTTATCAGCTAAAATACTAACTACTAAAAATAAATTATCATATTCTAAATTTCTAATAGCTTCTTTTAATTTCTTAGCTGCAGCATAATTATGAGCACCATCAAGAATAATAGTTGGCTGCGTAGATGTTACTTCTAACCTCCCGGGCCAATTTACTTTAGATATTCCCTGCTTAATCTCTACCTTAGTAACTGGAAATTGATCATTTAAAATTTCTATGGCTGATAAAGCAGTAGCAGCATTAACTATTTGATGATTGCCTAATAAAGGAAGTTGTAACTTGTTATAAACTTCCTGCTCTCCCCTAATATCAAATACCTGTTTTAATAGTCTTACTTGATATTTTTTCCAACTAAATTTATTGTATACATTTACTAACCTTGCTTCTTTTTCTGAACAAACTTGTTTTAAACAAGATAAAACTTCTTTATTTTGAGTAGCAGTAATTACAAATTGATCTGGCTTAATAATTCCTGCCTTTTCAACAGCAATTTCGCTTATTGTATTTCCTAAATAGTCAGTGTGATCTAAACTTACATTTGTAATAATAGATATTAGAGTATCCACTACATTAGTAGCATCCAGTCTGCCACCCATTCCTACTTCTAAAATTGCTAAATCTACCTTTTGGTCAGCAAAATAGCTTATAGCTAGTGCAGTAATAACTTCAAAAAAAGTAGGATGTTCTAATTTATAGTTCACTTTCTTAATCGCTATTTTTAATTTATTAACTAATTTCTTTAAATCTTGGTCACTAATATTTTCATCATTAATTCTAATTCGTTCATTAAATTCAATTAAGTGTGGGGAGTTATAAGTACCTACTTTATAACCTGCTTCTTTATAGATTGAAGTCAATATAGCTGCAGTAGACCCCTTACCATTAGTCCCTCCAACATGAATAATATTAAGCTTTTCTTCAGGGTTTCCCAAGTAATCTAATAATAATTCCATTCGCTCTAAGCCAGGCTTTATTCCAAATTTATTTAAAGATTCCAAATACTCTATTGCTTTCATCTTTTCACCTCAATTAAAATATGATACAATAAAAATAAATGACCACTAATTACTAACTAAAAAAGGAGAGGATAATATGAAAGGACTATCTGTTCTAGGCAGTCCTCGTCATAACGGAAATAATGCATTATTACTTCAAGAAATAAATTCTAGTTTAAAAGAAAATTGTAATATTAAATTAGATAAAATAGAAATAGATAACCTAGATATTAGCCCCTGTCTATCTTGTGATTATTGTAAAAAAAATATAAACTGTACTATTGCAGATGATATGATAAAACTCTACTCTAAGTTTGATGAAGCAGATATAATCTTAATTTCCTCTCCTCTTTATTTTAACACTGTTTCAGCTCAATTAAAAGCAATGATTGATCGTTGTCAAGCATTATGGGCCAACCGCTTTGTATTAAAGAAACCATTAATTGACCCTAACAAAAAAAGGTTAGGAGCTTTTGTCTCCACAGCTGGTCAACCTATAACTAATGATAGATTTAAGTACGTAACTAGTACTCTAGATTTATTCTTTAAAGCAATTAGTGCTGACTACTATGATAATTTTTTTGTTGGTAATATAGACCACAAACCAATTACTAATAGACCTAAAATCATCTCTGATGCTTATGATTGGGGAGAACGATTGGCCCAAGAATTAAAAAGACTATAGCTTATATATAAATTTAGATATACTGCTTTTATTTCCTGTTTAAATTTTAGAGGGTTTCGCAATAATTTAAATTTTTTATTACAATTAGAGAGGAGATAACAAATGAAGGCTAAAAAAATTATCAAAATTGATGAAAATAAGTGTAATGGGTGTGGAGAATGTATCACAACTTGTAATAAAGGTGGACTAAAAATCATTGATGGGATAGCAAAATTAGTTAAAGAATCACTTTGTGGATCTTTTATCGACTGTATTGGGGACTGTCCTACTGGAGCTTTAACCATTAAAAATAAAAGATTATCAGCTAGTAACACATTGGCTCCTAATGCTGGTTGTTATTTGAGTGGTAGATATGATGCTAATGACTGGCTTACTTAAATATTGAATCTAAAAAGCCAGTCTCTAATTAGAGACTGGCTTTTTAGCTATCCTTTTAATTCTGCTAATCGCTCTTGTAATTGTTCTTTTTTAGCAGTATATTCTTTCTTTTTCTCTCTCTCTTCTTCTACCAAATGATCCGGTGCATTATTAACAAATCCTTCATTAGCTAACTTTCCTTTGGCCCGTTCTATCTCATACTCTACATCTTCAATTTCTTCCTCTAATCTTGCCACCTCTTTATCAATATCAATTAAATCTTTTAGTGGTAGGATAATCTCTACCTGATTAGTGATTGCTGTTGAAGCTTTATCTGGTCTATCATCAACTTCAGCTGTAATTGTTAAGTCACTTACTTTAGATAAATCAGCAATATAATCTCTACCTTCTGCAATCACATCTAATTTAGCTTGCTCCTCAGAGGTTAAAATAGCTGTAATCTCTTTTCCAGGGTTAACCTTCATTTCATTTCTAATATTTCTAACACTTCTAATTACATCCATTACTATATCCATTTTAGCTTCAGCTTGATCATTAATGGCTATACTATCTGGTTCAGGCCAAGTAGCAGTCATCAAACTATCCTCTACACTAGGTAAACAATCCCAAATTTCTTCAGTGATAAATGGCATACATGGATGTAATAATTTTAAAATATTACTTAAAGTATACCACACTACATATTGTGCCGTTTGATATGCTGCTTGATCTTCATCCTGGTATAATCGTGGTTTAATTAACTCAATATACCAATCACAAAATTCACTCCACACAAAATCATATAATTCTTGGGCTACTTGACCAAATTGATAGTCATCTAATAAATCAGTTACTTGTTTAATTTTTTTATTTAAGCGACTTAACATCCACTGGTCAGCTAAAGTATATTTTAAATTACCATAATCTATTTCATCTAACTCAAAATCTTCTAAATTCATTAGTACAAATCGAGAAGCATTCCATAACTTGTTAGCAAAGTTTCTACTAGCTTCAACTCTTTCCTCTCGATACCGAATATCATTACCTGGTGTATTACCAGTAATTAAAGTAAATCGTAAAGTATCAGCTCCATATTGATTAATAACTTCAATAGGATCTACTCCATTACCTAATGATTTACTCATTTTTCTTCCTTGCGAATCCCTTACTAAACCATGAATATAAATATCAGAAAAAGGTTTCTCCTCCATAAACTCTAAAGACATAAAAATCATTCTAGCTACCCAAAAGAAAATAATATCTCGACCAGTAACTAATACATCAGTCGGATAAAAATAATCTACCTCTGCTTTATCCTCGGGCCAACCTAAAGTAGAAAAAGGCCAAAGTCCAGAACTAAACCATGTATCTAATACATCTTCATCCTGCTGTAACTTAGAACTATCACATTCCGAACAATTCGTTGGCTCTTTAGAGGTTACAATCACTTCACCACAATCTTGACAATACCAAACTGGAATTTGATGTCCCCACCACAACTGTCTAGAAATACACCAATCTCTAATATTCTCCATCCAGTTAAAATAAACTTTATCAAATCGCTCTGGGACAAAATTAATATCTCCATTCTTTACAGCTTCAATAGCTGGTGTGGCTAGCTGCTCCATATCAACAAACCACTGTTTAGAAACTAAAGGTTCAATAACAGTATCACAACGATAGCACTGTCCTACTGAGTGTTCATGTTCTTCAATTCCTGTTAATAGACCAGTAGACTTTAGATCGTCAATTAACTGCTTGCGGCATTCATAACGATCCATTCCTTCATATTTACCAGCTTCACTAGTCATATTAGCTTGATCATCAATCACCTTAATAATTTCTAAATCATGACGTTGACCTATTTCAAAATCATTAGGATCATGAGCAGGTGTCACCTTGACCATACCAGTACCAAATTCAGAATCTACATAATCATCAGCAATAATCTCAACCTCTCGATTAACAATCGGTACAATTACCTTCTCACCAATTAAGTCCTGATATCGCTCATCATCTGGGTTAACAGCTATTGCTGTATCTCCTAACATAGTTTCTGGTCTAGTAGTAGCAACTACAATATAATCATCTTTATCTTTGAAGTTATATTTTAATTGATATAATTCGCCTGGTTGATCCTCGTGTTCTACCTCAACATCTGATAAAGTAGTTTCACAATCAGGACACCAATTTATAATATAATCCCCTTGATAAATTAATCCTTTATCATATAATTGGACAAAAGCTTCTTTAACTGCTTTATTACATCCTTCATCCATTGTAAACCTTTCTTTATCCCAATCACAAGAAACCCCTAATTTAGTAAGCTGGTTAGTAATTGTGTTTCCATACTCTTCTGTCCAATCCCAGGCCCGCTCTAAAAATTCTTCTCTATTTATATCATCTTTAGTTAATCCTTCTTCCTCTCGCATTTTATTAACTACTTTAACCTCAGTAGCAATACTAGCATGATCTGTCCCTGGTACCCATAAAGCTTCATATCCTTGCATTCGCTTCCAACGAATTAAAATATCTTGAAAAGTCATATCTAAAGCATGACCAATATGTAATTGACCAGTAACATTAGGAGGCGGCATCATAATTGTAAACGACTCTTTATCTTCATTAACCTCCGCTTGAAAAAATTGATTTTCTTGCCAATAATCATACCATTTTTCTTCTACTTGATCTGGATTATAAGTTGTTGATAGATTTTCCTTGCCCATTTTACTTCCCCCTTTATTAATTCTACAATTTAAACAATAAAAAAAGATCCCCTCCATCCTTAGTTAAGGACGAAAGAGGATCTTTCGCGGTACCACCTTAGTTCCTTACGGCTCTTAAACTAGGTAACGCCTAGCATTCGGCTAAAACTACTTTAACTTCATTTTAGCAACTCAGAAACGACTTCAATTAATATCACCTAGAGTACCTCCCAGCTTTGAGTACTCCTCTCTATAAGTGAGGGATTAATTTACTACTTTTCTTCACAGTTTTTCCCGTTTTCAATTATTTCATCTATAATCATATAATTATTTCTCCAAGTTGTCAACTATATTAAACTATTATATCTGAAAAGGAAAAATAACAAAGACTAATAAATCCCATACAGAATGAGAAATAATAACTGACATCAAACTATAATTCTCTACAATTAACCAGCCCCAAAACAATCCTGCTAGCAATGCAGCTATAATTAACACAATATTTCCCGTCCATAAATGAAGTGCTGCATAAAGTAAAGAAGCAAAGAGATAACCTAGCTTATCTCCAAAGTTGATACTTAAAGTCCGTTGAAGAAATCCTCTCCAAAAAATCTCTTCAGCAGGGCCAATAACAATTACCAATAATAAACCAACCAAAGCTAAATTTAACTCTTGGCGATACTGATACACTGTAGCTATCTTTATTATAGTATGAGGCATCAAGAGCTGACCTATTTGATTTCCTAACCAAAACAGGATATATAATATCCCAGCTGATACCACTCCAACAATTAAATCACTTACTTGTAAATCAAAATCAAATTTCTTATACCTGCTAGCAATTACCAGTTGAATAATTGCTACTAGACTTAACCTCGACCAAAAGTTTACAAGATTAGTTCTAAAAACTATGATCCATAATAAATTGATAAATACTATTACATAACCTAACTGTTGCAAAGAGATCTTTTTCTTCAGCTTCATAATACTACCCTAAAAAGTTAGCACTTATTATTGCTAAAGTTAACAAAGCCCCAAATTTAAAATGTAATTGAGCTGTTTGAAGATCAATCTGTTGTACATTTAATTTAGAATTAACTGTAGCTCTTCTAACTAAAGACATATTATTAAAGGCATACGGCAAGGTTATCAAAGAAATTAAAGCCCACTTAGTAATAACTCCTTTTAATACCAACCAGACTAATATTAAATAGGCTAAGGAAACTAACCCTAAATATAACTTAGCTGCTAATTCTCTTCCTAATAAAATTGCCAAAGTCTTAATTTCAACATTAGAATCATGTTCAATATCACGAAAGTCGTTCCCTTGTAAAATAGCACTAACTAATAATCCTAAGGGAATAGAGATTAATAAAACTTGATGGTTATAGCTAGCTGTTTGTACATAATAAGAACCAATTACTATCAACGGGCCAAATAAAAGAAAAACCATAGGAACCCCTAAAGCATAATATTTATAGTTAATTGGCTTAGCAGTATAAAAACAACCTCCTAAGATACCAATTATAGATAAAATGACTACTAGAGCCCCCCGTAAATAAGATAAATAAAAAATAATTGGCAGTGCTAATCCAAAGCAGATTAATCCTACAGTTTTAATCTGACTAGCAGGAATCAAACCGGCTACCAAAATACCACTAGAACCGTAAGAATCTTTAGTATCAACTTTAGATTTATAATCATAGTAATCATTTAATAAATTAGACCCACCATGTAATAATACTATCCCACAAATAGTCAATATAAACAAGCCTATATCAAATTGGCCCTGTTTAATTGCTAATCCCGTTCCCAAAAAAACCGGTAGCAAAGAAGCAGTAAAAAATAAAGGACGAAAAGCCTTAATCCATATTTTAAGTGGAAACATTATCTCACTCCTTAATTCCTTTTAGAGTGATTATTCCCCAGATCACAAATTAATATACTATTAATCAATAAATTGATTAATAAATTTAAATACTTCTTTCTTTCCCTCACCTGTTTTAGCAGAAAAGAAGGTAAAAGGAACAAATGGAGTTAAGTGTAATCTTTCTTTAATCAATTTTTCTTGTTGTCTACGTTGACTTCTTTTTAGTTTGTCTACTTTTGTAGCAACTATTAAAGTTGGCATATTCATTTCTAATAGCCAATCATACATCATCAAATCATCATTAGTAGGTTTATGACGAGAATCAATTACTAGTATTACTCCCTCTAAATGAGATCGATTAAATAAATAATTTTCAATCATTACTCCCCATTCTTCTTTTACTTTATCTGGTACTTTAGCAAAACCATACCCTGGTAAATCAACAAAATAGAAATAGTTATCCATTTTATAAAAGTTAATTGATTGAGTTTTTCCTGGCTTTGAACTAGTGAAAGCTAACTTACGACGATTAATTACTTTGTTAATTAAAGAAGATTTACCAACATTAGAACGCCCCGCCAAAGCAACCTCTGGCAAATTATGAAAGGGATATTCTTCTCTTTTATGAGTACTGCAAACAAATTCTGGATTATTAATCTTCATCTTGCTCATCCTTTAGCGAAACTTCTTGAAGTACTTGTTCCATATCTTCAACTAAAACAATTTCTAAATCTTGTTTAACATTATCAGGTATATCCTCTAAGTTCTTCTCATTTTCATGACAGAGAATAACTTTTTCAATTCCCGCTCTTTGTGCAGCTAAAACTTTACTCTTAATCCCACCAACAGGTAAGACTTTTCCCCTTAATGTTACCTCTCCAGTCATAGCAACTTTTCCACTAACTGGCTTATCAGCCAAAGCAGAAATTAAAGCTGTTGCTAAAGTAATTCCTGCTGAAGGACCATCCTTCGGAATTGCTCCTTGAGGAACATGTACATGAATATCATATTTTTTATAGAATTTATCTTCAAAATTAAATTTATCAGCTTGAGTTCGAGCATAACTTAAAGCAGTCTGAGCTGATTCTTTCATTACATCCCCTAATTTACCAGTTAAAGTTAATTTACCTTCCCCAGGTACTATAGAGACTTCAATATTAAGAATATCTCCTCCAGCCGACGTCCAAGCTAACCCTGTTACAACACCTCTTCTATCCTTAGCTTCTATTTTTCCATACTTGTATTTAGGTATACCTAAATACTTTTTTAAATTTCGCAAATCAACTCTAGTGGTTCGTTCTTTTCCTTCTACTACTTTTTTAGCTGCCTTTCGACAAACTGAAGCTATCTTCCTTTCTAAATTTCTAACTCCAGCTTCTCTAGTATAATTTCTAATAACCTTTTGTAATGCATTATCAGATACAACTAATTGCTCATCATTTAAACCATGATTCTTTAATTCTTTAGGTAATAAATGATTCTTAGCAATTTCTACTTTTTCTTCTTCTGTGTATCCCGAAATCTTAATTACTTCCATTCTATCTAATAATGGTCTTGGAATTGTATCAATACTATTGGCAGTAGTAATAAACATTACATCAGATAGATCAAATGGAACTTCTAAATAATGATCACTAAATTCATTATTCTGTTCCGGATCCAAGACCTCTAATAAAGCAGCCGCAGGATCTCCTCTAAAATCACCCTTAACTTTATCAATTTCATCTAATAAGAAAAGAGGATTCTTAGTACCAGCATCTCGCATGGCATTAATTATTCTTCCAGGTCTTGCTCCTACATAAGTTCTTCTATGTCCTCTAATTTCAGCTTCATCTCTTAAACCACCTAATGAAAGCCTTACAAATTCTTTTCCGATAGCTTCTGCAACTGACCTACCTAAAGAAGTTTTACCAACCCCCGGTGGCCCTACTAAACACAAAATAGGAGTCTTCATCTTATCACTTAATTTCTTAACTGCCAAATATTCTAAAATACGTTCCTTAACATCTTCTAAGCCATAGTGATCCTGATTAAGCTTTTCCTCTACTTGATCAATCACTAGTTTATCTTCACTATAATTATTCCAAGGTAAATCAAGAATACAATCTAAATATTTTCTAACTACAACAGCTTCATTTGCATTAGGAGGCATCTTCTGTAATTTCTCTGCTTCTTCAACTGCTTTTTCTTCAACTTCCTCTGGTAGATTAGCTTCTTTAATCTGTTCTTTATACTGCTCTACCTCATTATTAGAACCATCTTCTCCTAACTCTTTCTTAATAGCTTTCATTTGCTCTTTAAGATAGTATTCTTTTTGCCTCTTTTCTACTTGTTGACGAACTTCATCATTTATTTTATTTTTAACTTCTAGAATCTCCAATTCTCTATCTAAAATATTATAAATTCTTTGTAAACGCTCCCGAGAAGAAATAGCCTCTAAAATTTGTTGTTGCTGCTTAGTTTTTAAAGACATATGAGAAGCAATAATATCAACTAGTCTGCCTGGGTCTTCTATATTAGTTACCGTCATCATAGTTTCAGGTGGAAGTTTCTTATTATCCTTTACATACTCCTCAAAATTATTAACAACACTTCTCATCAAAGCTTCAATTTCTGTTTCATCTTCTGGTTCTTCTTCTTCTAATACCTTAAATCCAACTTCAAAATAGGGCTCTTCTTGTAATAAACTTGTAATTTCTACCCTTTGCATCCCTTCTACTAAAATCTTTATTGTTCCATCAGGTAATCTCATTAATTGCTTTATTTGAGCAATGGTTCCTATATTATAGATATCATCAAATGTAGGCTCTTCTATAGCCTCATCTTTTTGAGCAGATAATAAAATTTTCTTATCTTCAACCATTACTTCTTCTAAAGCAGCTATTGACTTATCTCTTCCAACCAATAAAGAAGTAATCATATTAGGAAAAATAATTAATCCTCGTAAAGCTAATAGTGGCATATTTCCACTATTAGCCTTTAATTCTTTACTATCTTCAGCTACCATTTTTTGTTTCTTTTCTTCTGTCATATCCACACCTCCATATCCAACTATCTACAATTAATCTTTTTATACTACCGAAGCAGGAATAGAATCCACTTCTAAATCAAATTCTAACTCTTCATTTTCTTTTAGAGCATCTTTAACTATTGCTTTTTCTAATGCTTGTTTTAGTGTACTAATTTTAATAATTTCTACATCAGAAAATTCTTCGCTGTTAAATAAATCCTGCCAATTATCACTAGGAATCAAAATCTGTTTAGCCCCTGCTCTAACAGCAGCTCTTACTTTAGGTACAACCCCACCAATAGGTCTAATTACACCATTGACTGATATTTTTCCAGTCATAGCAACCTGATTACTGACTGGCTTACCTGTTAAAGCAGAGTATAAAGCTACTGCCATAGTTACTCCTGCAGATGGACCATCTACTACTGCATCACTAGTAAAATCAATATGTATATCATACTCATTTAAATCGGTATCTAAAATCTTCTTAACTACCGTAATTACATTTTCAGCAGAATCCTTTACCATACTCTTTCTTCTAATTTTTCGATGACGAGTTCCTTGTTCCTCTTCTTGAGCAACTCCAGTAATATTTAACCTTCCACTACTATTTCCAACTTTCGTTGCAGAAACCTCTAATTGATCGACAGTACCTCTATTAGCACCCATTACCGCTAAACCATTTACCACTCCCACTTGAGACTTATCAGGGATTTGATCAAGAGCACGAGGAGAATAATGCCCATTAATTATTACCCTCTCCATATCTTCTCTTTTTATCTTTTTACGGTCCTCAGTTAATGCAATACCCCCAGCTGTTTGAACCATATTAACTGCTTCTCGCCCATTAGTTGCATATTTCTTGATTATATCAATTAATCCTTCTTGAATTGCAAAATCTATCTTTTTAATTGCTTTTTGCACAATTTTTTCTATATCTGCAGGCATTAATGGGTTAAAGAATATCTCTAAACATCGAGAACGAATAGCTGGTGGAATCTCTTGAGGAGTTCTTGTTGTAGCACCTATTAATCTAAAATCTGCTGGTAACCCTTTTTGAAAAATTTCATGAATATGGCGAGGAATATTTTTATCTTCCTCCTGGTAGTAAGAACTATCTAAGAAAACTTTCCTATCTTCTAGTACCTTTAATAGCTTATTCATCTGAATATGATGTAACTCCCCAATCTCATCTATAAACAAAACACCACCATGTGCTTTAGTTACTGCTCCTGGCTTTGGTTGAGGAATTCCAGCTGATCCCATAGCTCCTGCTCCTTGGTAAATTGGATCATGAACAGACCCGATTAAAGGATCTGCAATTCCTCGCTCATCAAATCGAGCCGTTGTAGCATCTAGCTCCACAAAATCTGACTCCCCATCAAATGGTGAATCAGCTCGCTTTCTTGCCTCTTCTAAAACTAATCTAGCAGCTGCTGTTTTACCTATCCCTGGTGGACCATAAATAATTACATGTTGTGGGTTTGGCCCACATATGGCTGCTTGCAATGCTTTAATACCATCTTCTTGTCCAACTATGTCAGAAAATTGACTAGGCCTTATCTTTTCAGCTAAAGGTTTTGTTAAAGATCTTCGTCGCATTTTATGTAGTTTCTCTAATTCTTTCTTAGAATCCTTATTAATAGCTTTTTTATTACTACGTTGTTTCTGCAACATATTCCAAAAATAAACCCCAATTACTATTGTAAACAAAAACTGAACTAAACTAAAAATATTAACTGCAAAATTCATTTAAATCCCTCCTAGAGAATCTTACTCATAAATTATTATTACCCTAAGAGAGAAGTTTTATCCTTAAATAAAGAAGAAACTGCTTAAATTTAAGCAGTTTCTTCTCTCTGATCACTCACCTTCACTAGTTTTGGAGTAGCACCATCGTTAACTACTTCCTCAGTAATAATACACTTAGAAACATCTTCATATGATGGAATATCGTACATAATATCTAAGATTGATTCTTCAATTACCGAACGTAATCCCCGAGCACCAGTTCCTCGATCTAAAGTTTTACGAGCTATAGCACGTAAGGATTCTTCAGTAAACTCTAAATCAATATTATCTAATTCAAAGAATTTGGTATATTGTTTGACTAATGCGTTACGTGGTTCAGTTAGAATTTCAACTAAATCATCTTCACTAAGCTTATCTAAAGTAGTAATTACTGGAATACGACCCGCAAATTCTGGAATCAATCCATACTTTAATAGGTCTTGAGCCATAACATGGCTTAAAATTTCACCAATATCTTCCTCATCTTTACTCTTAACATCAGCACCAAATCCTAATACTTTATTACCAATTCTAGATTTAATCATCTTATCTAAACCATCAAATGCTCCCCCACAGATAAATAAAATATTTGTAGTATCTATTTGAATGAACTCTTGATGAGGGTGTTTTCTACCTCCCTGTGGTGGTACACTAGCTTCAGTTCCTTCTAATATCTTTAATAATGCCTGTTGAACCCCTTCTCCAGATACATCACGAGTAATTGAAGGATTTTCAGACTTCCGTGCTACTTTATCTATCTCATCAATATAAATAATTCCTTGCTCTGCTTTTTCAACATCATAATCAGCAGCTTGAATTAACTTTAGTAGGATATTTTCAACATCTTCTCCAACATAACCTGCTTCAGTTAAAGATGTAGCATCCGCAATAGCAAATGGAACATCTAACATCCGGGCCAAAGTTCTAGCCAATAAAGTCTTACCAGAACCAGTAGGGCCAACCATACAAATATTACTCTTTTCTAATTCTACATCATCGATCTCCATTCCAGAGTTAACCCGTTTATAGTGATTATAAACTGCTACTGATAAAGATCTTTTAGCAGGGTCTTGCCCAATTACATATTCATCTAAAAATTCCTTTATTTCTTGAGGTTTGGGAACATTATCTAAATTCGTTTCAATATCTTCTTGTAGCTCCTCTTCAATAATTTCATTACATAAATCTATACATTCATCACAAATATAAACTCCAGGCCCAGCTACAAGCTTTTGTACTTGGTCTTGAATCTTGCCACAAAAAGAACACTTTAACTGTCCTTTTTCTTCCCCAAATTTAAACATCATATCACCTCTTTAAAAGTGTGCACTTTTTTTAATTACGACTTAATCTCTTTCTCACGAGTAATAACCTCATCAATAATACCATATTCTTGAGCTTCACTAGCTGACATAAAGAAATCCCGATCTACATCTTCAGAAATCTTTTCTATTGGCTGTCCAGTGTGATCAGCTAAAATATCATTGATGATTCTTCTTAATTCTAATATTTCATTAGCTTGTATCTCTATATCTGTGGCCTGCCCTTGAGCACCACCCATTGGCTGATGGATCATAATTCTAGAGTATGGCAAAGCATATCTTTTACCAGAAGTACCACCAGATAATAATAAAGCAGCAGCACTAGCAGCAAGGCCCATGCAAATTGTAGATACATCCGGTTTAATATATTGCATTGTATCATACATTGCTAAAGCTGCAGTTACAGATCCTCCAGGACTATTAATATATATGTAAATATCTTTATCAGGGTCTTCGGCTTCTAAAAATAATAATTGCGCAATTACTGTATTAGCTACTTGATCATTAATCTCACTACCAATAAATACAATTCGATCCTTTAATAATCGAGAATAAATATCATAGGAACGTTCTCCCCTATTAGTCTTTTCAACTACCGTTGGCACTAAGTTCATAAAATTTCCCTCCCTCTTTTTATATCTATACCCAGCTCAATGATTTTTAAACTGATTTTAATTATTTTCTGCTAAAAAATCAATTGCTTTTTGCATTTTTAGGTTTTCTCTTAAACTGTCTAGTTGACCTTGCATCTGTAAGAAAGCTTTAATTTGATCTTTATCTTGCCCTTGTTGCTCTGCAATATCAGCTACTCTATCATCTATTTCATCCTCTGTAACTTCAATTCCTTCTTCTTCAGCAATAGCTTCTAAAACTAAATTAGACTTTGCTCTATTTTCAGCTTCTTCTCTATGTTGTTCTCTTAATTGATTTTCATCCATACCAGTCATTTGTAAATATTGTTCAAATTCAATACCTTGCTGTTGTGCTTGCATTTTAAACTGATTTAACATATTTTCAATTTCATTTTCAACCATTGTTTCTGGAATATCAACTTCAGAATTTTCTGCTACAGCATCAACTAATTGATTTTGATACTCTCGTTCTTGTCTTTGCTCTTCTCTTTCTTTTAAATCCTCTTTAATATTATCTTTTAAATCTGCTAAAGAATCAAATTCTAAGTCTTTAGCGAATTCATCATCTAATTCTGGTGCTTCTTTTTCTTTGATTTCCTTAACTGTTACTGTAAAGACTGCATCTTTACCTGCTACATCATCATTATGATAACTTTCAGGGAACGTAACCTCAACTTCTACCTCTTGACCTACTTTAACTCCAACTAATTGATCCTCAAATCCAGGAATAAATTGTTCAGATCCAATTTCTAAATTATAATCTTCTGCTGTACCACCTTCAAAAACCTCACCATCTATCTTACCTTCAAAATCAATAGTAGTAAAGTCTCCGCTTTCAACAATATCTCTATCTACTGCTACTAATTGAGAGTGTCTCTGTCGTCGAGCCTCTAATTCTTGTTCTATCTGTTCATCAGTTACTTCTATATTTGGTTCTTCAACATCTAAATCTGTATAATTTCCTAGTTCAACTTCTGGCTTTACTTCTACTTCTGCAGTAAAAGTAGCTGGCTTTCCTTCTTCAATAAATACATCCGTAATTTCTGGTTTAGCAATCGGTTCAAGGTCTGATTCTTGAACTGCCTCTTGATATCCTTGAGGAATTAAAATATCCAATGCGTCTTTATGTAATACCTCTTTACCATATTTTTGTTCTAATATCTTACGTGGCACCTTTCCTTTTCTAAATCCTGGCATATCTACTTCTTTAACAATCTTCTTATAAGCTTGCTGTAATGCCTCTGCAACCTTTTCTTCATTAACCTCAACATCTAATGCTACTTTATTTCCTTCTAATTGTTCTTTATTTACCTTCATTTACATTTCCTCCCTATTATCATATTATGCTTGTTTAACTTGATTAATACAATAAATAGCAATTTATTATTTAATTAAACTATATATTATAAAAACAATACCTCGGAACTATCCGAGGCTTATAATAAAAATACAGCTAATTGGTGCGAAGGGTGGGAGTCGAACCCACACGCCTTACGGCACTAGATCCTAAGTCTAGCGTGTCTGCCAATTCCACCACCTTCGCATATAGGGCTATTGAATTATTTCATCCCATATTGACACAACATCTAACAGTATAACTTAAAAAACAAACTAGGTCAAAATAGCATAGATTCTATTATTTGTAATCAGTAAAACATAACTGCTTTAAACTCTATAATACTATCATTTTCTCTTGAATTAATAACTATTTATTTTAATTTCGTTAAATTGAATTAAGATAAATTATAATGTTTATAATTTATTCTGTCTTCCTCTAATTCTAGCAAACCAAAACTACCCTCTTCTCCATCACGAGGTAACGAAATACTACCAGGATTAAAAAATAAAATCCCCTGTTCTTCTTGCGCATAGCGAATATGAGTATGACCAAAAATTACTATATTAGCCTCTAATTCTTGGGCTCTATAGTATAACTGATCTATACCCCATTTGATTCTATAATTATCACCATGAGTTAATAATATCTTCTTTCTTCCTACTTTAAATATCCTCTCTCTAGGATAACCAGCATTAAAATCACGATTTCCTTTAACTGCTATTATCTCAAAACCACTTAAAAATTCACATTCCATTAGGTCTTTAACTCCATCTCCAGCATATAATAAGTAATCAACCTGTGGTAACTTCTTTAATCCCTCTTTTATGTTTTCATTTCTCCCATGGGCATCACTAAATACTGCTAATTTCATCTAAATCACCTATATTCTAATAAAATTTGTTTCATCTTTACTAATGCATTAGCCCGGTGACTAATTTTATTTTTAATTTTACTACCTAGCTGAGCAAAACTTTTGTCATATCCTTGTGGTATAAATAACGGGTCGTAACCAAATCCTGCTTTACCATGTGGTGCTAAAGCAATTTTACCCGCAGACTTACCAATAACTATTTCTTCTCTTCCCTCCGGAGTCACAAAAGCCATAGCACAAGTAAAATGGGCCAATCTCTTCTCTTCTTTAACACCTTCTAATAACTTAAGTAATTTATCATTATTCTCCTTATCACTAGCATCTTGACCAGCAAAACGAGCTGAATATACACCTGGCTGACCATCTAAAACATCTACTACTAATCCTGAATCATCTGCTATAGTAGGTAATTGTAGATAGTCACATAACTTTCTTGCTTTCTTTAAAGCATTGCCCTTAAAAGTTTCTTTATCTTCTATAACTTCAGGCAACTTAGCAAAATCATCTTTACACAACACTTTTATTTTAGTATTAGATAACATTTGCTTCATTTCTTTAATTTTATGTTCGTTTCCTGTAGCTAAGAATAATTTCATCATTACTCCTCCTCAAACAAAACCACTTTATCCTCTAAAGCCTGTTTTTGATAGGCAACCAATTCTTTGACTCCTTTTTCAGCTAACTCGACTAATTGTAACATATGTTGCTGAGAAAAAGGGCTCTCTTCTCCCGTCCCTTGGATTTCAATAATCGATCCTTCTTCAGTCATTACTAAGTTCATATCCACTTGAGCATTAGAATCTTCTTCATAACATAAATCTAACAATAACTTATCATCTACAATTCCTACACTAACCGCTGCTATAAAATCATTAATCGGAAATTGATCAATCATAGATTCTTCAAGCATATAATCTAAAGCATCAACTAAAGCTACAAAAGCACCTGTAATTGAAGCCGTTCTAGTCCCACCATCTGCTTGAATAACATCACAATCAAGCCAAATAGTCCTCTCACCTAATAAATCTAGGTCCACTACTGAACGTAAAGAGCGACCAATCACCCGACGAATTTCTTGGGTTCGACTACTTAATTTTCCTTTAGCAGCTTCTCTAACATTTCTCTCCTTAGTTGCTCTGGGTAACATAGAGTATTCTGCTGTCAACCAACCTTGGCCCTTACCTCTTAAAAAATAAGGAACACTATCATCTACTGTAGCATTACAAATCACTTTAGTATCACCTGCTTCAATTAAAACAGAACCTTCAGCATACTTAGTAAAATCCCTAGTTATTTTAATTGGTCTCAATTGGTCATTATTTTTTCTTCCATCAACTCGCGACACTTTTATCTCTCCTTTATTAATATCTTTAACCCGATCACCTATATTTACTGAAAATCCCACTTTTTTTCTCCTCTCCACTAATTTCAACCCTACTACAATTATTTATATAAATTCCCCCTATTACTATCAATTACACAAATCAAGGGCCAATCTTTTACTTTTAGCTTTCTAACAGCTTCTGTTCCTAAATCAGAGTAAGCAATCACTTCCACTTCTGTAATGCATTCAGAAATCAAAGCTGCTGCTCCACCTGTAGCACCTAAATATATAGCACCTTCTTGTTCCATACTATCTATAACTTCTTGATTCCTTTTACCCTTTCCAATCATAATTTTTAGTCCTTGGGCTAACAACTTAGGTGTAAAAGGATCCATCCGATAACTAGTTGTAGGACCGGCTGAGCCAATCACTTCATCTGGTTTAGCTGGGGCTGGGCCAACATAATATATAGCACTACCCTCTAATGAGAAAGGTAATTTAGCCCCTTGATCTAAAGTATCTACTAATCGCTTATGGGCTGCATCACGAGCAGTATAAACTACGCCTGATAATAATACTTTATCCCCAGCTTGTAGTTCTCTTATTTCTTCTTCACTAACTGGTGTTTCTAACTTTACCTCTGCCATCAACTATTCACCTCCACTTGCCTTAAGAGTTACTTCCTTATGGCGGGTTACGTGACAATTTAAATTAACAACTACTGGCAATCCAGCAATATGAGTTGGGAAAGTTTCTATATTGACCGCTAAGGCAGTCAACTTACCCCCTAAACCTTGAGGGCCAATTCCAGTCTGATTAATCTCTTTTAGTAAATCAGTTTCTAACCTCTTAAACTTCTCTTGTCTATTATGCTTACCTAAAGGACGTAGCAATGATTTTTTAGCTAATAAAGCAGCCTTTTCTACTGTTCCTCCAATTCCCACTCCTACCACTATTGGAGGACAAGGATTAGGACCAGCTTCTTTAACTGTTTGAATAATAAACTCTTTAACCCCTTCTACTCCTGCTGTAGGCTTTAACATCTTTAATTGGCTCATATTTTCACTCCCGAATCCCTTAGGAGCTACAGTAATCTTTATTTGATCTCCAGGAACTACTTCAGTATGTATTATCGCTGGAGTATTATCAGTAGTATTCTCTCTAGTAAAGACTGGGTCATCAACTACAGATTTTCTTAAATAACCTTTTTTATACCCTTTACTTACTCCAGTATTAATCGCCTTATTTAAATCATCTCCAACTATTTCTACCTCTTGCCCTAATTGCACAAATACAACAGCCATACCTGTATCCTGGCAAATTGGCTTTTTTTCTTCTTTAGCTATCTTAGCATTTTCAATTATTTGCGCTAAAATTTCTTTAGCTACTGCTGATTCTGCTTTATTATAACCACTTTTAATTCTGTCAATAATATCTCTTCCTAAATTATAGTTAGCCTCTTGACATAATCTAGTTACTTCCTTAGTAATCTTATCAGCTTTAATCTGCCCCATAGAATCCCCCTTTTTAACTACTATCTCTATACTTCTTTCTATTAAATAGAAGTCCTTCATTCAAATCAGAAAGCCGATAGTTCATTCTTTATATACTTTATTGCTTCTTCTTTGGTACTAATCTTTCCTGCTGCTTGATTTAATTCTACTTTTTTAAGAAGTTCTCCTACTTTTGGCCCTTCTGATATGGAGAATAATCTAATAATATCTTTACCAGTTAATAATCTTTTGGCTGTCTTTTTTTGTAGATTCTCTCCTTCTCTAACTAACTCTTTAAAAAATATTAAACTATCTTTAACCTCTTTATCATTATCATTTAATCTTTGATTACTTATTATATCTGCTAGAGCTAATAAACAAACATCAGTTGTTAAACTAGATACTTCTTTGAAAAAATAATACTTTTTCTTAAACTTCAGATTATCAGTATGCAAAAAGTTTATAGCTTTTAAACGATACTTAATCAACCTAACTATATAAGAAACTTCTTGATTACTAAAAGTAAACTCTTTTAAAATTGATGGTAACTGAGTTATTATTTCTTTATTTAATAAATCTTCTATACCACAAAATAAAAGAGTAAACTTAAGTCTAGGTAACCACTTAACTTCAATCCTTTCATCCCAAAATTTATCATTATTCCACAACTGCTCTAACTTTTCTATAGCACAAATATTATGGCTCCACCTATCTTCACAATAATCCTTAGATTGATTTATCTGCTTTAATTCTTTAACAATTGGAAAGACCTTAGAAAAAAAAGAAAACTTATCTTCTAAATAAACTATATTAAAAGCTGCATTATTACATTCTAATATTTTAATCAATTCAGCTTTTATCCTTTCATTTGCTATTTGGTTAATTCTATCTTCAACTTGGCCCATTAACTTTTCAGTACTTCTAGTAATAGCAAAATCTAATCTAGCTTTAAACCGAACTGCCCTTATCAAACGCAAAGGATCAGTAGCAAAAGCCTCATCATTAACTACCCTAATAATTCCCTCTTTTAAATCTTTTTCTCCCTTAAATAAATCAATCAATGCTTTATTTAAGAAAGCAATTTTACCATTCTTAAGACAAACCTTAGATAATGGAACTGCTAAAGCATTAATAGTAAAATCTCTACTGGTTAAATCTTCATTGATAGAACTCCCTTGTAAAGGTGCAAAATCATAATTAAATTCATCCATTACGACACGATAGATTTCCCGTTTTTTGTCTAAAACTACTAAACTACTATTTGTTTGCTTAGCAAACTGACTAGCAACTTCCTTTATTTGCTTATTAATAACCACATCAATATCATTAAATTGACGGTCTAATAAAATATCACGAATTACTCCACCAACCAAATAACCCTGCACCTGATACTTTTTAACTATTTTTTTAAGCTTAACAATTTTGTTCATAATTACTTTCCCCTTTAGTTTGCAAAAAATTCATACCTCAGAAAGAAAAAGATCCCAGGGTAAACTGGAATCTATAAAGCTATTCTAATTTGAACTTATTGGCATTCCTTACAACGACCGTAAAATTTAATCCGATGTTGGGTGATTTTAAAATTATGTTTATCTGCTAAATCATCTTCAAAAGCTTCTAGAATTTCATCATTAAATTCAATCACCCTACCACACTCTTCACAAACGAGGTGATGATGATGCTCATCATTATTAGTCCCCAACTCATAACGCCGTCTATCTTCATCGAAATTAAGTTGTTGAATAATTCCTAAATCAGAAAACAACTCTAAAGTCCGATATACAGTTGCTAAACCAATTCCTGAGTCCTCTTGCTTAACTATTTGATAAATATCCTCTGCACTAAGGTGCTCCCCTTGGTGATCTAGCAAAATCTGTAGAATTAATTTCCGCTGGGAAGTCAATTTGTAATTTTTAGTTGCCAATAAGCTCTTTAAATCCTGTAACTTACTCTCCATACATTTCACCTACTATTTGTTTTACCTTAATTATATATTAGCTTCCCTGTTAATGTCAACTTAATAGACCACTAACTACATCAAACACTTTATTTAAAATTTCAGATAAATTTTGAGCTATTCGATTAGATAATTTTTTACCCCAATCATCACTAAAGATACCGATTGTCACTACTAGTAATTCTTTTAAAGTTTCTCCTTCTTTAGGAGTTATCTTCAAATAATCTAAATCACCTGGAGTAACAGTATCTCTATCTGTATCTAAAACCAATACCTTCTCTGCTTTTATATTAGATAATAGATCACATAATTCTTGACCTGCAGAATTAATTTGAATAAATGAAATATCATATTTAGAAAACATTTCTTTTAATTTATCTAACAAATAGACAGTAATACCTTGATCTTGTTTACGGGTATCCCCGATACCAATTACAGCTAATTTTCTAAACATAGAATATCACCTGCTAACCTCCTTAATTAACAAATCAAATTTATTATTCATAAACTAATCTTCACTATTAATCATAGTATATATCTAAATTCTACTATCATTATTCGTAAAGAGAAAATAAATTATTCATTAATTAACAGGTAATATCTGGTCAAAAACTATTTCTACTGGTCAAGCTTCTTTAAAGCATTTAAAGCTGCTACTTGCCCTTCACCTACTGCTTTTCCAATCTGTAATGGGCGCCCTATGCAATCACCAGCAGCATAAACACTCTCTATACTAGTCTCAAATTTACGATTTACAGCAATATATTCTCCATCAAGCTCTAAACCTGGTACTATTTCAGTTGGAGGTACAGTTTCTCTTAGAATAAAGATCCCATCTACATCATATTCTCCACTACTTAATTGAACTCGATTAGCTAAATCATCTCCGGTTATTTCTTCTACTTCTCCTTTAACTACTTCAATTCTTTCATCTAAATTTTTAATTTTATCATACTGGGGTACATAATAAATGTTTTTACAAATGTCTGCTAAAAAATTAGCCTCATCTTCATGATGATTACTATCACTTATCACTAATACATCTTTATCCTTATATAATTTCCCATCACAAGTAGCACAATAACTGATTCCTTTACCTAAAAATTTAGCTTCACCTGTTATCTTAGCTTCTTGAACGACACCTATTGCTAAAATTAATTTTTTTGCTGCATAGTTTTCTCCATTCGTTGTAATCATTACTTTCTCGCCCATAGGATAAGCTTTAACTACTTTTTCATTAATTATTGGAACCTCCAAATCTTCAATATGAGAAATAAATTGTTGGGCTAACTCCGAACCAGTTACATTACTAAAGCCCAAATAATTATTAATCTCTGGTGCCCAATCAATTTTCTTGGCTACTTGTCCACTATTAAAAATAATAACACTTTTGTCTCTAGCCCGAGCATTAATCGCGGCTGACATTCCTGCTGGTCCTGCTCCTACAATTGCTAAATCATAATTTTTTTCTCCCATTAGTCTCACCTCACTAGATTAATAGAAACTTTATCACTTTCAATTATGTAATAATGTCATTAAATAGATAATTTATTTCGTATTAAAAATATTGCTCTTATAACAGAGAGTGGTCGAACATTTAATTTTATAATATGAACAGCCACTCTCTATTCCTTTATTATATCCATTCTATAATTCTTTTACTCTCCACCTTTCTTTTTATTTCCCTTAAGCCTTTACCTAAATTTGCTTCTACAGCAGCTATCATTGCTCCTTCTACTAGTGGAGCCCCACTGACTGCTACATTTTCATAGCCATCTAACTCTAGAATATCAAGTGCCTCTTTAGAATTCATTAGTGAACTTCCTACATCACCAATAATAAGCACCCCATTTTCACTATATACTTCCTTAACTGCTTCTATAATTTCATCTATATCAGTTCCAATTCTACCATCTTCATCTCCACCAATAGAGACTAAAGGTATCTTTCTTGGAATCATTTCTAAAGCAAGTTCCTCTATACCTTCAGCCAACTTTCGACTGTGAGAAACCAATACAATCCCAATCATTCTTTTCACCCCCTTTTTAAATGATTTTCTCTTGTTTTTATCATTTTAACAGATTTTATCTTAACTTTCATCTTTAATTAAATATTATTGCGCCTAAATAGTACTTAACATTAATATACATATTAATTTTAATATAATAATATTCCAATTATAACAAAAAATAAAAAGATATCTATGAAATCTCCATAGATATCTTATAGCTAGTCGTAATCTAAAAGTGCAACTATATATCAATTCCGTGGCAAATCTCTAGTAGCCACTATATTAACCCCCGTATCTAATATATCTTCAATTATTACATCTCCTAGTTTAACTGGAGCCTCTACTTTAACCTTGGCTATTTCTGTCATTGCTTCTTCTAATAAACCCTTAGGTAGTGGTTCCTCACTCTTAACTGGTACTAATGGTAGTACTCCTCCTTTAACCCTGGCTGTAGTAGGCAACACTCTAGTGGGATTATAGTATTCATTTTTCACATATTTCTCTCCAGCTGGGCAACTAGCCCCCTCTATCTTTTCAATTTCATCATTCTCATCGACCTTTAACTCTACTTCACACCCCATAGGACAGCTAATGCAGGTAATCTCTACTGTTTGGCCCATTACTCTCCCTCCTTTATAATATCAACTTTAATACTATTATTATCTAAATTATTAAGCATTTGTTCAGGAACCGGTAAAGTAATCATCTCTCCAGGCTCAACCCGTCGTTCTGTCTTATCAAACAGCTTTTTATCACCTGCTAATAATTTAATTGTCACATCTTCTATTGGTTGTTTAGCCCTCATATATAGATCCACCCTTTTTCTATCTTCAATCTCATTATTTATTTTATGTGGGACTATATAACCTACATTTTCTCCTGGATTCACTTTAATTTCCTCTTTTTTCTTAGCCAATTGCCCCTGTAAGTATAGGGCTGCTGTTTTACCTGCTATTAGACTTTCTTCTGTTACCCAATCTACCAAATCATGGACATGAAGTACATTACCACAAGCAAAAATCCCTTCAATATTTGTCTCTCTACCTTCATTTACTATTGGCCCGCCAGTTACATCATGTAATTTAACTCCTGCTTCAGTTGATAATTCATTCTCAGGAATCAAACCAACAGATAATAATAATGTGTCACATTCAATCTCATACTCTGTCCCTGGAATTGGCTGAAAATTATCATCAACTTCCGCTACAGTAACTCCTTCTACCCGTTCTTTACCATGAATTTCTGTTACAGTCTGTTGCATTCGTAAAGGAATATCAAAATCATCTAAACACTGCACAATATTACGTGTTAATCCTCCAGAAAAAGGCATTATTTCTAATACCGCTTCCACATCTGCTCCTTCTAAATGCATTCTGCGGGCCATAATTAATCCAATATCACCAGAACCTAAAATCACAACCTTTTCTCCTGGCATCCGCTGTTCCATATTAATATATCTTTGTGCTGTTCCAGCACTATAAACCCCAGCTGGTCTCGAACCTGGAATACCAATCGCTTCTCTTGTTCTTTCTCGACAACCCATTGCTAAAATTACAGCCTGAGCATTAATTTCTAACATTCCTTCATCAGAATTAATAGCATAGATTTTTTTATCTGGAGTAACTTCTAATACCATTGTATCTAATTTAATATCAACTCCACGCTCTTTAACATTCTCCATAAATTGTTGAGCATATTCGGGACCAGTTAACTCTTCCCCAAAATAATGTAAACCAAACCCATTATGAATACACTGTTGTAAAATACCACCTAATTCAAAATCACGTTCAATAATTAATATATCTTTAACACCTTGGTCATAAGCCGATTGAGCAGCTGCTAACCCTGCTGGTCCACCACCAACTACCACTAATTGATATTCCTGTTTATTCATCAGCTTCCACCTCTTTCAATAATGATTCTTTCGTTTTCTCTACTAAAAGTTGAGAATTTTCACTTTCAAGCTTAGCTTCTGTTTTGGGAATATCTAATTCTTCAGCTAAAATCTCAACTACTTTAGGTTCACAAAAGCCACCTTGACATCTTCCAGCTCCTGGTCTAACTCTTCTCTTAATTGCATTAACCGTTTTAGCCCCTACTGGCTCATGAATTGCATCAATAATTTCTCCTTTAGTTACACTTTCACACCGACAGATAATTTGGCCGTAATCTCGATCTTCCTCTACTAATTGGGCCTGTTTTTGATGATTCATATGTCTAAACTTAGGTGGGCCTTGATAATTTGGATTAAATTGTGGATCAGAAGTTAAACCACCTAACTCTTCTTTCACAATTTCCACTACCATTTCAGCAATAGCAGGTGAAGAAGCTAAACCTGGCGATTGAATTCCAGCTACATTAATAAACCCTGGCACTTTTTTACTAGCCTCAATTAAGAAATCTTCTGTTTCCTTAATAGCTGGTCTTAAACCAGCAAACTCTTTAATTACTCCTTTTTTACTCAGATCTGGAATAGTCTTTTTAGCTCCATTCATTACCTCATCTAATCCTTCTCTAGTAGTCGCCTTATCTTTTACATCTTCTATCTCTTGAGCATTTGGCCCGATTAATAAGTTCCCTTCATCAGTTGGAGTAACTACAATCCCCTTACTAACCTTAGTTGGAACTGGGAAGATGGTTCGCTGCACATCAATCTCCATTCTTTTATCATATAAGTAATACTCTCCTCTACGTGGAGTAATTTCAAAGTTATCTATTCCTACCATATTAGCTATCTTATCAGCATATAATCCGGCAGCATTAATAACTAACTTAGCATCAATAGCTCCTTTAGCTGTTTTGACAGTCTTATAATCCCCATAATCTTCAATATCTTCAACTCCTGCTTCTAATATTACCTCAGCTCCATTTCTAACTGCATTATTTGCTAAACCTACTGTTAATTCAAAAGGATTAACTATCCCAGCCGTAGGAGCAAATAAGGCTGCTACAGCATCATCACTTAAGTTAGGTTCTAACTCAAATAATCTAGCTCCAGTAACAATCTCTAAATCAGGCACTCCATTTTCTTGACCATTTTTTAATATGGCTTCTAACTTAGGAATGTCATCTTCATTCTCTGCTACTACTAAAGCTCCTACCCATTCCATTGGCACATCCAATTCATGTTGAATTCTTTCCCGATATAATTCATTACCTCTAACATTTAATCTTCCTTTTAATTTATTACAATCAGCATTAAACCCAGCATGAAGTAAAGCAGTATTAGCTTTACTCGTACCAGTACAAATATCAGGTTCCTTTTCTACTAAAGTTATATTTAATTTATATTGTGCTAGCTCACGAGCAATAAAACATCCTGTTACTCCCCCACCAATAATTAAAATATCAGTTTTATCTTTCAAAAAAATCCCCCCTATAATATTAAAAACCACATCTAAGCTCCAAGAAGTAGACATAGTACTTCCCAGATTCTTAAATGTGGTTTCTTTAATTTCTCCACCAGATTTATTTGTATTTTATTTTATTCTATTATTAGAATATCATACTATTATGGACTATTCAAGGATTTTATCTTTATTTTCATAATTTTTAATCAACTTGTTATTAACCTACTCTTCTGCCCAATCTTTTGATCTTCCAACAGCCTTTTGCCAGCCAGAATAAAGTTCTTCTTTTTTAGTTTCATTCATGTCGGGACTAAATGTCTTATCTATTCTTCGTTTCTCTAATACTTCTTCTTTACTATCCCAATACCCAACTGCTAATCCAGCTAAATATGCAGCACCTAAAGCCGTAGTTTCAGTATACTTTGGTCTTTCTACAGGTGTACCTAAAATATCTGCCTGAAATTGCATTAAGAAATTATTAGCTACCGCTCCCCCATCAACTTTCAATTCTTTAAGATTAATACCTGAATCAGCTTCCATTGCTTGTAATACATCTCTAGTTTGATAAGCTAAAGACTCCAACGTAGCTCTAATTATATGATCCTTATTAGTTCCTCTTGTTAAACCTACAATAGTTCCTCTAGCATACATATCCCAATAAGGCGCCCCCAAACCAGTAAAGGCTGGTACTACATAAACTCCATCTGTGCCATCTACTTTAGTAGCAAAATACTCTGAATCAGGAGCTTCCTCAATTAAACCAATCTCATCTCTTAGCCACTGAATTGCAGCTCCTGCAATAAAGATACTCCCCTCAAGAGCATACTTAGGACTTTCAGCACTAGCAGCAATAGTAGTTAATAATTGATTTTCTGATTTAACTGCTTCTTGCCCTGTATTCATTAATAGGAAACATCCTGTTCCGTAAGTATTTTTAGCCATTCCTTTTTCATAGCAGCCTTGACCAAATAAAGCAGCCTGTTGGTCACCTGCTATACCAGCTATTGGCACATTTTCACCAAAGAAGTGATAGTCTATTGTTTCTCCGTAAACTTCACTGCTAGATTTTGCTTCTGGTAACATAGATTTTGGAATATCTAAGATATCAAGTAACTCTTCATCCCACTCAAGATCATGTATATTAAAAATCATAGTTCGGGAAGCATTTGTATAGTCTGTTACATGAACATTACCACCTGTTAACTTCCAGATTAACCAACTATCTATAGTTCCAAATCTTAATTTTCCTTCTTTAGCTCTTTCTCTAGCCCCTTCTACATTATCTAAAATCCACTTAATTTTAGTTCCAGAGAAATAAGCATCAATTATTAACCCTGTTTTTTCTTGAATCTTTTCTGCTAATCCTTCCTCTTTTAATTCATCACAGATACTTGCAGTTCTTCTATCTTGCCAAACAATAGCATTATGAATAGGCTTACCAGTCTCAACATCCCACACAACCGTAGTTTCTCGTTGATTAGTAATACCTATTCCTTCAACTTGTTTAGGATTAATATCAGCTTTACCTAAAGCATCTGCTACTACCCCAATAGTAGTCCCCCAAATTTCATTAGCATCATGCTCTACCCAACCTGCCTTAGGATAGTGTTGCGTAAATTCTTTTTGGGCTACACTAACCTCTTTACCATCACGGTCAAATACAATTGCTCTTGAACTAGTTGTCCCTTGGTCAATAGATAGAATATAAGTATCCATATTTTTGGCCCCCTTAAAAGTTTTAGTAAAGTTTTTACTTATGCACTAGTAGTTTCACCAGCTTCGATTTCATCATTTTTGCTCTTATTTTTCCATACTTCTGGTAAATAAGTTCTTAAAAGCTTCTTATAAACAACAGCCCCTAAAACCCCTCCTAATAACGGGCCAACAATTGGTACCCAGAAATAAAAGTTATGTGCTGTAAATGGAGTTGACCCCCAACCAGCTAAGGCTGTAAATACCTTTGGCCCAAAATCTCTGGCTGGATTAATTGCAAAACCAGTTAGTTTACCTCCTATTCCACCAATCCCAGCTACTAAAATACCAATTGCCATCGCTGCTCCTAAACCCTTTGGTGCTGTACTATTTAAAGGTTCAGTCATAGCCATTACTCCCATTAGTAATATCATTGTTAAAATCAATTCAATCATCATCGCCTTTGGATTAGAGATATTATTCATGGCAATAGTATGAAAAATGGTCATATTAGTTGCAGTCTTCTCAGTAAATTGTTCAGCATAAATAAAATAAGCTCCACCTGCTCCTATAAAAGCTCCAACTGTTTGCGAAATACAATAAGGAATTACTTTTTTCCAAGGAAAATCTCCTACTGAAGCTAATCCAACTGTCACAGCCGGATTAATATGAGCTCCAGAAACTCCCCCAGTAATATAAACTGCCATTGCCACTCCTAATCCCCATAATAAACATAGCTCCCACCAACCAATATTAGCTCCAACTAATACTAAATTAGCAACTACTCCAGCGCCGAAAAAAAGTAAAATAGCAGTTCCAACTATTTCTGCAATACACTCTCCAGTTAAACTATCATGCTTCATTTTTTAATTACCTCCTTTATAATTTTAACCACTTTATAATAACAATAAGAGCTTTTTAGTTTAATAACAATAACATTAAACTAGATAAGCTCTTATAGTCTTATAACCTCTTTACTTATTTTACATTATAATTTATAATTAGTTTTATTAAATTTATAAATTAACCTCTTATTATTTTATAAGCTTGTAAAAAAACAAAACCCCTATTCAACTATATTAGGCAAATATAGACATACTTCGCCTAATATAATTAAATAGGGATTCTCTATTTTCTTTCCCAAAAAAATTATTTTTTATTTTACTTTATAAACATATAATACCATACATTATAATTTTTTTCAACTGATATTTCAAAATTCTTGCTTCCATAACTTTTCTTTACTAGTTGAAATACCTAGTACATCATAATTTAATATCTCTTCAACTTGTTCCTTCTTTTTTACTAATCCACCAGCAATAATTGGGATTTTAGTCTTGGCCCTTAAGTCTTCAATCAACTCTGGAACAACCAATCCTGGTAAAACTTCTATTAAATCTGGCTTACTATTTTTAATAATATTAATCCCTGTCTTCAAAGATTCAGAATCAAGCAAGAACAAACGTTGAATAGTAATTAAATCTTCTTTTTTAGCAGCTTTTATCAAATAACTCTTAGTCGTCATAACTCCATCAACCCCTATTTCTCTAGCTAGATATCTAATTGCTTCTTTATCATTACCAATCCCTTTGACCATATCAATATGTAAAAAGATTAGGACGTCTAATTTCTGTGCTTTAGCTACTATTTCAGCCAAATTAGATAATTTACTACGCAAAATAAATAAAACATCTATTTTATTTTTAGGTAACTTTTTTAAGTCTTTTTTACTCTTAATAGCAGCTATAATTGGTTTCTGCTCTAAAATATATTCTATATACATAATCAACCCCACCTTCATTAATTAATTTTAATTAACTAACAAATTACTAATTTTTCATTTATTAACCCCTTCTATCTCTTAATTCATTCTAAGTCTTTAAACTCCTGCTTTATTATCCTATATCTAATTTTACAATTCATTCTATTAATTATTTATTACTTCAAAAAACAAAGAGATTAGGTCTTAAGACCTAATCTCTTAAAATGGTGCCGGAGGTCAGACTCGAACTGACACGGGCACAAGGCCCACCGGATTTTAAGTCCGATGCGTCTGCCAATTCCGCCACTCCGGCGTATTTAATTAACAATTGACTTCAAAACCATAAAATAATTATCAATTTTCAATTATACATTGTAAATTGTAAAAATGGTGCCGGAGGTCGGATTCGAACCGACACGGGCACAAGGCCCACCGGATTTTAAGTCCGATGCGTCTGCCAGTTCCGCCACTCCGGCATGGAGGTGACACCCGGACTCGAACCGGGGAATGGAGGATTTGCAGTCCTCTGCCTTACCAACTTGGCTATGTCACCATGGTGAGCCATGGAGGACTCGAACCTCCGACACCCAGATTAAAAGTCTAGTGCTCTTCCAACTGAGCTAATGGCCCATGTTCTTTTCTCATCTCACGCTTATCTATTGTATGATATATTATCACTAAAGTCAAGAAATAACTCAA
Organism: Halobacteroides halobius DSM 5150; assembly: GCF_000328625.1. Taxonomy (NCBI): domain Bacteria; kingdom Bacillati; phylum Bacillota; class Clostridia; order Halanaerobiales; family Halobacteroidaceae; genus Halobacteroides; species Halobacteroides halobius. The sequence continues at coordinate 2,050,469 of NC_019978.1, forward strand.
AAATAATTAATATTTGCAGTAGTATATTGCAATATACTACTGCAAATTATATATTAATCTCGACCAAATAAACGATCTAATACTATAGCTAAAACAACTACTCCTAAACCAGCTTCAAAACCTAAACCAATATCAACCGTTGATAGAGACCTTAATACTGGTTTTCCTAATCCACCGGCACCAATCATAGCTGCAATTACTACCATAGATAAAGAAAGCATAATACATTGGTTGATTCCCATCATAATTGATGGTAAAGCCGCTGGTAATTCAACTTTATATAACATCTCAAAAGGAGTACATCCAAATGCTCTACCTGCTTCTTTTAGTTCCTCAGAAACCTGCTTTATCCCCAAATAAGTTAATCTAATTGGTGGTGCAATTGCAAAAACCACTGTAGCTATAACTCCAGAGACATTTCCTAAACCAAAGAACATCAAAGCTGGTATTAAATACACAAATGGAGGAATCGTCTGCATAAAATCAAGTAGTGGGCGGGTTATAACATCTACTATTTTACTATGAGCTTTTAAAACACCAATTGGTATCCCTAATATTAAACAAACAAATACTGAAGTAAGAATAGAAGCCATTGTAATTACTAATGGTTCCCACATTCCTAAATTTAAAATCAATGATAAACCAAGTACTACAAAAGAAACTAATCCTATATCTCTTTTTACCAACCACGCTATTAATGCTAAAACCCCAATCAATAAAAAAGGATGCCCAAAAGATAATATAGCTTCAAATCCATTTATTATTGTGCGAATTGTATTTGAAAAATCATTTAAAACTCCACTAAAATTAGTGATAATAAAATTTACTATAGCTTCTACCCAATTTCCTATTGGTATTTTAGTCGTTAAAAGATCAATTACTGCCATTATTTTTATAATACCTCCTTATCTGATAAAAGAAATCTAACGGCATCCCAAACTTATGTGGAATGCCGTTTAAAATTAAAACAATTACTTAAATTCTTTTTTAATAGCCTTTAGAGCATCTTTACCGTTTGCTGTCTTTAAACCAGCTACCCATTCTTTAACTATATCTAAGTTACTTTTAATCCATTCTGTAGCAACCTTTTCTGGGGGACGCCCTTTCTTTTGGTATTCTAAAATCCATTGACTTTGCATTTGAGAACTAACCTCAAACTGCTTTAAAAATTTGTAAAAGTTAGGCATCTTTTTCTCCAGTTCTGGTCGAGCAGCAGTATAAACCTTATCAGCTGCTCCCCAAATACCCTTTGGATCTTTTAAGTATTTAAGATCAAACTTAATATTCATCCAATGAGGTTTCCAGCCATTAAAAGCAATCCACTCTTTAGTTTTAGTTGCTCTATCTACAGCTGCTAACATAGCTGCTGTACTACCACTTTGTAATTTCCAATTTCCTAGTTTATAAGTGTTATTATCTATAGCTTCTTTAATAACTAAATTCCCAGAATTACCTGGCTCCAAACCAACTATTCTACTATCAAATTTTTCAGCATACTTGTGTAAATCAGCCATAGACTTAACTCCTGCTTCCCAAACATATTTAGGAACTGCAGTCTGATATAGTGCCTCTGCTAAGTTTACCTTTATATTCTTAATTACACCTTTTTTTCTATATGGCTTGAAATTAACCTTCATAGTTGGCATCCAATTACCTAAAAAAGCATCAATCTCATCATTTTCCATCCCTTTATAAATAACTGTTTCGGGGATACTTTTAATATCTACCTTATACCCTAAAGATTCTAAAACTTCCTTGGCTACATGAGTCTTTACAGTTACTCCGGGCCAACTTACATACCCAAAAGTAACTTTTTTTGTTGTTTTATTCTGTGCTTCTTTTTGTTGAGCACATCCTACTGATAATGTTAAGATTAAAGCTAAACTAAGTACTAAAATCATACTTTTTTTCTTAAACATAATTTAACTCCCCCTTATGTATTTTAAATTACATCCTCTCCAGCTAAATTAGCTAATACTCTACTTTTAACTATGATCCCCAATAATTTATTATTTTCATTAACTACTGGTAAAGGACAGTTCAAATCAGCAATTTTAGCAAATAGGTCTTCCATATTTTCATCTGGCCTAGCAGTTACTATTTCATTAACTAGTCCAGATAAATCTTCCTTATCATCTTTAACTGCTTCTAGAGCATCCTCCATTGTAACTATTCCTTCCAATTCTTTATTTTCATTGACTGCAAAAATACTAGATATTCCATTATGCTCCATCTTATGCATGGCAGCCCGTGGACCATCCTGCCCATAAACATAAACTACTGATAATGGGTCAACCATAACATCTTCTGCAGTCAATAAGCGAGAACGATTAACATCTTGCACAAAGTCTCTTACATAATCATTCTTAGCATTTGTCAAAATTTCTTCATGATTTCCTATTTGAACTATTTCTCCATCTTTCATGATTGCAATTCTATCTCCTAATTTTAAAGCTTCATCTAAATCATGGGTAATGAAGATAATTGTCTTCTTCATTTCATCAAATAAGTCTAATAATTGATTCTGCATCTCTCGTTTAATTAAAGGATCTAAAGCACTAAATGGTTCATCCATTAATAAAATATCAGGATCAACAGCTAAAGCTCTAGCTAAGCCTACTCGCTGTTGCATTCCCCCACTTAATTCATCAGGCTTCTTATCTTCCCAACCATCTAAACCTACTTTAGTCAAGGCTTCTTTAGCTCTAGTCTCTCTTTCTTCTTCAGGTACATCTTTTATTTCTAACCCAAATTCAGTATTTTCTAATACAGTTCTATGTGGAAACAAAGCAAAGTTCTGAAATACCATGCCAAATTTATCTCTTCTAATTTCACGAAGTTCTTGCTTGTTTAAATCCATTAAATTGGTACCATCTATTTTTACTTCCCCTGCTGTAGGTTCAATTAATCTATTTAAACACCTTAATAATGTTGACTTACCACTCCCAGATAACCCCATAATTACAAAGATTTCTTCGGATTTTATTTCAAAATCAACATTATTAACTCCTACAGTTAATCCTGTTTCTTCCAAAATTTCATCTTTAGACTTTCCTTTTTTTGTTAAATTAATTCCTTGTTCAGGTTTCTTCCCGAAAATTTTGGAAAGATTATTAATCTCTACACTATCCACTTATATCCCTCCTGCTTTTATTAATTATTGTATACGATTATATGTATCTTCAATTAACTGCTTTAACACATATTTTACCCTATTACTAAAGATATTATCACCAAATAAAAAATCTTTGCACTAAACCTAATGATTTATTGCAAAGATCAATATCAGTTAACTTTAATTTTTTCTCCCTTATGACCATTATAAGTATAGGAAACTTCTTGGGCCTTGTCAAACATTCTTTACCTTTTTTTGATTTTTAATTTTTTAAAAATTTAATTAATTCTAATAATAAAAATAAAGTTTTACCAATATAAAATTTTGCCTAGGTTTAAATCCTATATCAAAAAGTTGATATTTCTCTAACCTTGGGTTTAATTCTTTAGCCCGTTTTACAAAATAACGTAATTCCTCTATTAAATGAACTGAATCATCCAACTCTAAATAACGATTTATGGTTAATAATTCTTTAGTCATACATTAACCTCCCCTAATAGACCTAATATTTTTTAATTACAACCTCTCTATTATATTATAATATGCATTAAATTTAAAACTTGTGAAAGAAATCCGAATTTAATCTATTAGAGAAGGCATTTTATATCTTATTTCTCAAAAATAAAATCAAGTAAACATTTTATGCAATTCATTAACCGCTTTTTTTTCAATTCTTGAAACATAAGAACGAGAAATTCCTAATTGTTGAGCAATCTCTCGTTGGGTTTTTGATTTCCCATCCTTCAATCCATATCTCATTTCTAACACTTTTCGTTCTCTATTACTTAAGTTTTGTAATCTTTTGTATAACTTTTCTTGTTCTAAAACTAATTCAACTTCTTCACTAACAATATCTACATCTGTTCCTAAAATATCAATTAAACTAATTTCATTTCCTTCTTTATCTGATCCAATAGGATCATGTAGAAATTTCTCATTTTTTAGTTTTTTAGTTTTCCTTAAATGCATCAAAATCTCATTTTCTATACATCGAGCAGCATAGGTTGCTAATCTAGTCTTTCTATCTGGATCAAAACTTTCAATTGCTTTAATTAACCCCACTGAACCAATAGAGATTAAATCTTCACTATCAGCTCTAGCTCCATCATACTTTTTTACTATATGAGCTACTAATCTCATATTATGTTCAATTAATTTATTTTTTGCTTCCATATCACCTTGCTTTATTCTTTTTAAACATTCCTTCTCTTCTTCAGCAGTTAATGGTTGAGGAAAAGTAGTCCCATCAGAAATATAGGATATTAAAAGCATTATCCCATCTAATAAACTAACTATTGCTTCAGATAAAAAAATAGGCACCATAAACTGGTCACCTCCTAATTCTTACTTATATCTATATGAGATGAGTCAGTTAATTGTGCCTGTCCAAGAATTTTAATTACTTTTTAACTATCTCCAGATTAACCTTTTTCTGTAAGTCTTTTATTATTTTCAAGATATCTTCTTTTGTTCCAGAAGTTACTTCTAATCTCAATAAACCAATTTCTCCCTCAGTACCTATCACTGTTACCATTGCTAACCCTTCGTAAGCCTTAATTATTTTATCTATAAAAGCTAATTCTTGTTTAGGAACTTTTATTTTTATTATAGAAGTGCTAGTCATCACTATTTAACTCCTTAATTAATGTCTTGATTTTAGTAACTAATAAATCAACAGCTACCTTATTATAGCCTCCTTCAGGAATGATTACATCAGCATACTTTTTAGTTGGTTCAACAAATTGCTGATGCATCGGTCTTACCACATCAAGATACTGATTAACTACAGAATTCATAGTCCGTTCTCTTTCTTCTATGTCTCTTAATAATCGTCTAATAAACCTTACATCATTATCTGTATCAACATAAACTTTAATATCTAATAGATCTCTAATAGCTTCATTTTCTAAAATTAAAATTCCTTCTAAAATAATTACTTCTTTGGATTTAACTGGTATTATCTTATCGGTTCGAGTATGACGCTTAAAACTATAAACTGGCTTATTAATTGACTCTCCAGCTAGTAATTGTTTAAGATGCTCTAATAATAAATCAGTATCAAAAGCAAAAGGATGGTCATAATTAGTATTTTTTCTCTCTTCAAAATCTAAATGATCCTGATTCTTATAATAGGAATCTTGCTGAATCATCGAAATATTATCATCGCCTAACTCTTCTATAATCGTGTTAGCTACAGTGGTTTTACCAGATCCAGTACCTCCTGTAATGCCTATTAAAACTGGCTTGCTCATTGTACATCCCCCTTTTTACGCCTTACTAAATCATATTCTTTAACTGGTTGTTCTACTTTTACTGTAATTAATTGGTGCGGATGAGGAGCATTGGATATTCTCTCTCCCTCTTCATTTATAATATAATCTATTTTAGTAGAAAAAGTATCTGTCTTAGGGCCAAAAATTTCAACTACATCTCCTTGGAAAAACTTAGTTCTAACTTCAATTACTGCTTCTTTACTATCTGGTAAATAGTCTCTAATAATCCCCATAAAATCATAATTGCGGGAATATCCTGAACCATCATAGTTTTGTTCACTACCACCAGGCTCTCCAAAATAAAAACCTGTGGTATATAATCTATGACTAACCTTTTTAAGTTCAGTCCACCACTCTTCTTTAAATTTAAATTGCTTAGGGTCTTTTGCATAAGCATCTAAAGCTCGACGATATACATTGGTTACTGTAGCTACATAATGTAAACTTTTCATCCGACCTTCAATCTTAAAACTATTTAGTCCAGATTTAACAAGTTCAGGAATATTTCTTATCATACATAAATCCTTAGAATTAAAAATATAAGTTCCTTGGTCGTCTTCATAAACCGGATAGTATTCTCCAGGTCGTTTCTCTTCCATTAGAGTATATTTCCAGCGGCATGAATGAGCACATTCTCCCCGGTTAGCATCACGATTAATCATATAGTTACTAAGTAAACATCGCCCAGAATAAGAAATACACATTGCTCCATGAATAAAAGCTTCTAACGAAATATTGACTTGCTCTCTAATCTGACTTATTTCTTCTAATGATAACTCTCGGGCCAAGATAACTCTGCTAGCCCCTTGCTTCTTCCAAAATGAAACTGTACTCCAATTGGTATTATTTGCTTGGGTACTAATATGTATATCTAATTCAGGTGCTATATCCTGCACAATAGAAAAGACTCCTGGGTCTGCTACAATTACTGCATCAATATCTAACTTAGCTAATTCTTTAATATACTCATCCAACCCTACTAAATCTTCATTATGAGGAATTAAATTCACAGTTACATAAACTTTAGCTCCTCGCTGATGAGCATATTTTACTCCTTCTTTAATTTGCTCTAAAGAAAAGTTTTTAGCTTTGGCCCGTAAACCATAGTGTTGTCCACCCAAATAAACAGCATCTGCTCCATACTGAACAGCTACTTTTAATTTCTCTAAACTCCCTGCTGGAGCTAATAATTCAGGCATTTTCATTATTCATTCTCCTCCTTCTTCACACTAATTGCTACACCATCTCCTAAAGGAATTATTGTTGAACTAAGTCGTTTATCATCCATTACTGTAGTTACATATTCTCGTAACCTCTTAGTTAAGGTATTATACCGGGGATGGTAAAATCGATCATCTGCAATCATCCCTTTAAACAAAACATCATCTGCCACAATTAAACCACCATCAGTTAATAACTTCATTCCTTCTTCTAAAAAGTTCATATATTGGCCCTTAGCAGCATCAATAAATATTAAATCAAACTTTCCTTCTAACTTAGGCATAAGCTCTAAAGCATCCCCAACCAATAATTCAATATTATCACAATTAAAAGATTGAAAAAATTTACGTGCTATTTTAGCATCACGTTCTTTTAACTCAATAGTTACTATTTCTCCAGAATAATCTTCAGCTAACCAGAGAGTAGAATATCCAATTGCTGTCCCCAATTCTAAAACTCTTTGTGGTCTATGAATTTTAATTAACAATTGTAATAAATTCCCTACTTCCGGTTCAATAATAGGGATGTTTTTTTCTACAGCTACTTCTTCTACCTCTTTTATTTCATCAGATACAGAAGATTGTTTTTCTCGTAAATAATCAATAATCCAATCTTGAACTATATTACTCATTGAATTCCTCCTTAGTAGTACCTTAATACTTATTTTTAACTATTTAAAAATAAATATTACAACCAAAGCTTAATACATTAGTGCCAGTAATGAGTTAATAAATATCCCTCACTACTGACACACTTAAGTTATATCTAATATTCCCTTATCACTTATCTTTTAATTCCTTTTGGACTCGAAGATGGGCTTTATAAGTCTTAGTAAACTTATGTTTGCCATCTTCAGTGGCTACATAGTACAAATAATCTGTCTTAGCTGGATTTAATGCTGCTTTAATCGCCTTTATTCCGGGATTATTAATTGGCCCAGGTGGCAAACCGTAATTTTTATAAGTGTTATAAGGAGAATCAACTTCCAAATCACTGTAAAACAATTTGCTTTTATGCTTGTCTAATGCATATTGTACAGTAGCATCTAATTGTAATTTCATACCTCTTTTAAGACGATTATAAATTACACTAGAGATTAAATTCATTTCTTCCTCTAATTTAGCTTCAGCTTGAATTAAAGAAGCAATCGTTATAATCTGATACAGATTATAATCACTCTTTTTAACTTCCATTTGTAAAGGATTTATCCTTTCCTTAAATTCTTCTAACATCTTTTTCACAACATCTTTTTCAAAACTATCATAAGAAAGATAATAAGTCGCCGGAAATAAAAATCCTTCTAAATTATAATTTACTTTTGACCTCTCAGGTAACCACTTTAACTTCTTCTTTTTTACTATTTTTAAAAAATCTTTGGAGTTAAAACCATAATTGCTTAATTTAGTAGCAATCTCCTTTACTGTCATTCCCTCTGGAACAGTGAATTCATAAAAAGCTGTCTTTCCTTTAATTAACTTATCAATGATATCTAGCATAGACATTTTAGAAGTTAACCTATAGTGCCCAGCTTTAATTTCTGTTGTTAGCCCTCTAATTCTTAAATACAATTCAAAGAACAAAGGACTTCTAATTATACTTTCCTCGTATAAATCATTTGTTATTTCATTTAAAGAGGTCCCTGATTTAATAGCTATAACTTGTGCACTCATCTTATTCTCATTTCTTGGTTTAAATAATTGATAGCTAAAATAAAATACTCCAATGCCAATTATAATCGTAAGCAGCCAAATGGTAGATTTTTTTAACCATTTATTAATGGCCATACTCTTACAACCCCTTTTAAACGTATTATATTTTAAAGATTACCTTCTCTATTATAATTGATATTATTATATTTAGCAAATGCAAATCAATAAAGAAAGCAGCTTGGAATATATTCCAAGCTGCTTTCTTTATGCTATTTCTTCTAGTTTTGTGCCATCCTTAATATGTATATTAGCCTTATTAATTACTGTAATCACAACTGCCTTAAACTCCCTCACTTCAATAATTATAGCCAGGTTATGCTCTTGATCTATAATAGCCACTTCTTCTCCTGTATTATTATACTCTAACAACTTATGGTCTAAGCTTAAAACAATTGCAGCTACTAATTCCTCATCAACTTCACGTTCTTTCATTCTTTCTAAGGCATGGGTTGTACCTTCAACTCGAAAACACTTCCCATTTAACATAAATTCCGATAATAACATATCAAGCCCCCCTAAATTCTATGTTCTTATTAAAAGTATTGACTAAATACAGATTTTATATACTAAATAGGGGGTAACATTTAAAGATTACTCTTCCAGTTCTTTCTGTAGTTTAACTAATTCTTCTTCATCTACAACTGGACGATAAGCTTTATTTCCTTCCTTATCTTTTACTGTCTTTAAGGCATATCCTTCTCCTACTTCTTCATCTTCATCCATTAAAATCAGATAAGTAGTATTATCTACATCTAAACTAGTTACTACCTCAAATCTTCTTTTTTTACCATTAGCCTCTTCTAAAATAACTATTCCATCTTCTTCATTAATTAATTTAATTATTCCTTCTTCTTTTGCCATTACTATCACCTCTTACTTATTATTAAAATAATTATAGTTTCTATGCACAAATTATAAACTATCTAAATAATTTTGTAAAATTACTACAGCAGCCATTTTGTCAATAACTTTCTTTCTCTTTTTTCGACTTAAATCTGCATCTATTAAAGTCTTTTCTGCTGCTTTAGTAGATAAGCGTTCATCCCAGGTTATAACAGGGAGATCAATGGTTTCTTTTAGTTTATCTACAAATGATAATACTTTTTGAGCTCTGGGCCCTATAGTTCCGTTCATATTTTTAGGAAGGCCTACTACTACTTTCTCCACATTATATTTATCTATTAGTGACGCTATATAATCTAACTTTTCTTGGCTGGATTCTTCTTCAACTATAGTCTTTCCTTGAGCTGTCCATCCTAACGGGTCACTTACTGCAACTCCTGTTCTTTTATCTCCTACATCTAAACCCATAATCCTCATAATCAAACTCACTCCTTAACTGGTTCTTTAATAACCACATTAAATGCAAATCTAAACTGGGGCAGATTAACTTGGTTAGCTGGTTTAATTTGATAAGTTGATAATTCTGGCTTATTATTTAAAATTTCTTTAGCAATTTTAACTCTTTTCCCGATAATTCTTTCTATAATCTCTTTCTTATCTATTTTACCAATAATTTGTCCTCTAGCTTTAATATTAAGCTTAATTTCTTGGGGGCTTATTTGAGTCAATTCTAATCTTTGAATAGTAATTTCAGGAGACTTTAATTTAAAATCATCTCTTAAACTCTCTTTATATGATTTAAAAACTAAAGCAGTTAACCCCTCCTTTTTTACCGCAAAACTTGTAGCTTTAATACTACCTGTGATCGCTAATTGCTTAGCTATATCTCCCACTTTTAGTTTGTGATTTAATATCGTTTCACTAAATTGAATATCATCTTTAAAACAAATTACTGTTGCTGGAAACAGATTACTTATTCGTTGGCGTGCTTTCTTTAATAACACACTTTTAGCTTTTTTTAATCCGCGCTTAATATCTTGGTGAGTGATAACTTTAACTATACTATTTTCTCCTCCAGTAGTAGATTCTGGATTAATAATCTTAACTGGGTAGGAATTATTAACAAATTGAACGATTCTAGCTTTACTAACATTCCCTACTTCTCCTTTATGTATAGCTTCAATATTAACTTCTGCTCTTCCTGCTTTTACTCCTACTACCATCTCCATAAACTTATTTACCTTAGCACTAGGTACTGTTACTTCTTCTAGTGTTCTAAATTGAACTCCATTTCTAGTAGCTACTTTTGTTCCTTGAGGAATAGTAATCTTCCGTCGTTGGTCATTAATTAAAGCTAAAAAACCAGTTGCTTTACTAACTCCTATCTCTTTATGTCCCGTAGCCTTAACTTTTATTTGCTCCTTTAGCTTAACTTGCTTTTTTATTAAAGGAATCATTTTAGATTGATAATTAATATTTTCCAATCTTTTTAATCCTTTAACTTGAATAGATATTGGCTTCTTTTCTAAAACAGGAACAAGGTCTATCGTAATTAAAGGAATAGTAAAATAAAACCAAACTCCAGCTGCTACTATTATTAAGATAAATATAAGAGCAAGTTTACCAAAAACGCTTGATTTTGATCTAGAATTATTTGAAGGTTGGTCCTCTACAGCAACTATAGCTGCTTGTTCTTGAGTTGCTGCAACCTCTATCTGACTTCCTGTTTGAACTTCAAATTCTTCCAGAGAGGAATATACTAAAAATCCTACTTCAACCAATAAATTCTTAATTTTTTCTATATCAGTTATAAATATTAACTCTTTTTCCTCTTTTTGAGCATGAGATTTAATCAACTCAATATTAATTTGTCCACTAAAAATAGGTGACTTATGATGAATAATAATCACTATTTTATCTTTAGGATCTGATTTAATCCTTTCTAATAAAGAGCTAAGTGGTTCATCAGGGTCTATATAGATTTTATTATAGTCTTGCAAGATTAATCACCTCCATTCTTATCTGCCTATATTAACTGATAACTTATCCCATATATTTCGTTCATATACCTCTTGGATCATTGTAGCCTGTAAAGCCAAACTTTTAGGGGTTACATTCTCAGCTCCTGTTAGTCTTCCTATCCTATCTTTAACTCCAGTTATATCCTCTGCAGATAACAATTTAATATCAGGTTTTCTAAAAAACGGAAGATTCTCATACATTCTACGTTTTTGAATCCCATCAAATAAACCATTTAAAGAACTTCCTCCACCACATAAATATATTTTTTGGGGTAAAGCCTCTGACTGGGCCAACTTATCTAAGGCTACTTCTATTCCTTCATATAATAAATTAAGGTCACTCTTTAATAATTTGTCTATTTCTTCTGTTTCATTTAACTTTCCAGTTGAATAAGCTATCTTTAATTCTTCTGCTTTTTGTAAAGAGAGATTAAACTCCCTAGCTAAAGTTTTTGTAAAAGCTCGTCCAGCTAAACTAAACATCTTTGTTCCTTCAATACCACCATTTCGAATTAAAGCAATATCAGTTGTCCCTCCACCAATATCAATAACTATAGCCCCAAACTCATATGCCTCATTACTCATAATACTTTTAGCAATTGCAAATGGTTCCGCAATTATTCCAACTAATTTATAACCTAATCTATCAGCTATTGTTTCTAAAGCTCCAATATGAACCAGCGGAGCAAAAGTATTAAATGCTGTTAATTCTAAATTCTTCCCTTGAAATTCTTCCGGATTTGTGATTTTATAACCATCAAGCTTGATTTCAACAATCGATGAATTAATCAATTGTACTTTGACATTATCCAACCCTGTATCTGCTAATAACTCTTCTCTAGCTTGATTAAGAGCCTTTTTTTGGGTTTCTTGGGCCAAATTATCTAATTCTTTTCTTTTAAGCTTTCTTTTAGAAAACAAGCGTTTATGATTTAAAGTAGTTACATCTCCTTTAACAAATTCACCAGCAATACCAATCACAATTTCTTCTGGCTCTACCTCTGCCATCTCTGTAGCTTCTTCAATTGCTTCATAACTCTTTTTTATTACATCCTCAATATTAGAAACTGCTCCTCCATCCATATTAGAATAAGACTGCTGTACTCGTCCATAACCTATTATCTCACAAATATATTGCTCATCAAACTTAACTACTACTGCTTTAACATACTCTGTTCCTATATCCAAGGCAATTCGATATTGATAATCTTCAGAATCTGACTTATTAAAAACATTATTTAATATGGATAAAATGTTTAACACCCCCTGCTATTACAAAATTATCCATAAAACAATATTTTCCTTCTTTTCAGCAGGGAAATCTAATTTTTTTTGCTAACTAATACTATATATAATAGAGTAAAAATAGGAAATAACAATAAAGTAGCTGCAGCAACTACTCCTGAATCATTAACTAACATGGTCACTGTACTACCAACAATTGAACCTCTAAATCCAGCTGCTAAGCTTGGATAATTAATAATCAAATCCCGAATCTTTCCTTGCGGCCATTTAAATAAAATTATTAGAATAATCACAAAAGCAAGTAATACCCGACTCCAGATTGTCCATCTTAATAATTTTAAGTTCATCTGTAACTTACGAGATATAATTACTAATAATTCACTAATTCCTTCTTCTTTAATCACTACTAAAGTATGGGCTAAATGTGTATTGGTCTTTAATCCTCCATAAAAATCTATTAAAATAATTATTAAAACTGTTCCCAACAAAACTAAACTTATTTTCAATAATATCTTCCAGTCAAAATTATATCCCTTTAAATTAAAATAAGTAACACTACAGGCAAGAGTAGCAGTAATTACCCCCCCAAAATTGGCCCCTGCTTTAGGATATCCAACCGTTAATACTAGCAAAATAAATAATATTAGCATGTGCTTATTAACCAGTCTTTCTTTAAGCTCCTGTAGTCCAGTTAATCCAATAATACCCGCTCCAATTAAAACCCCCATAAACTCATTTCCTATCCCATAAAATCTAGCTCCTATAACCGGAGAATAACCTAACACAGATAATTTTGTCCAATCAGCACCACGCCAAAGATCAAAAGTTAATAAAGTAGTAATTACCAAAGTAGGCACTAAAAAAGGTAATAATTTATTCTCTTGCTGAATCGTATAATGGGCCAAGAATAAACTGATTATTAACCAACTACTGATGGCAAAATAAATATTTTGGTCAAGAAAATAACTTGACAACAAAAAACAAGAAGGGATCCATAATAAACTAATCAATAAATAAATACTAATCCGCTCTAATAAATTATTATCTCTATTATAAATAAAGATAAAAGCTACTAAACCTAATGTAATAATCTGTAATAGAATAAATCCTTTAACTACTATTGGACGCCACTTAAAAGTTCTCTTTATTTTATTATTTAATTGACTTAAATAATCTAATCCCTTATCGGACTTAACACTAGTCATCCCACGCCCAGTAAATTGACCCTTATTAGAATTTATGAGACTATAATAAATAGTTGGTGCTATATCAAGACTTGTAATTAACCCCGTTCTTCTTGTACTACCAGAAGTTAATAAACCATCCTTTATTGTAGGCCCAACTAAAGTGGCCAAAGTTAATTTATTACCGCTAGCTGGAGTTGGAATAACAACCAATAGATAATCTTTATTAAAATCCAACTCTTTTACTATCAACCCTAATAATCTATCAACTCGTTTAATTGCTTTTTTCTTAGCTTGCTTAAACTTTTTAGTAGTTAATAACTGTCTTACTGCTTCAATCCGTGATGTATCACCCGATTCTACAACTAATAGATCACTCGTATCGAAAAATTTATTAAATTGTTTCATTAAATAATCATGGTCAGTTATATAACCAGAGGGATATTGATCAGTTTGACGATACATTTTCTGACCAACATCCCCCTGCTTAACTATACCATATTTATTGATCCCGATTAAAGCAACCTGTCTTCTGGCTTGATTCCATATATCTGCGTTACCTAACACTGCAACATCTAAATTAGCTTGATTTAATAAAGTGGTTAAATGACCAATCTCGGCTTGATAGGAACTGGATTGATTGGCATCTCTTATACTTTTTAACCGCAAATTAACAATATCCGCCTCTGTATTTAAATGACCTACTCGCCTAATATAAATATCCCTTACTTTAGTTCCCTGATATTCTTCGGTTAAATTAAAGTTTAAATAACCTCCCTTATCAACTCTAGCTCTAGTACCAGCACCAATAGTTAAATAACTATCATCTGGCTCTAACTCTCCAGCAGTTCTCATATTCATTAAGCCCACGGCTCCATTAGTAATTAGTTGCTCTAAATTCGGAGTTTTAATCTCTTCTATCTCCGCTAAGCTAACTCCATCCATAATAAAAAGTATAAATCTACTATCTGTAGCTTGAACTAAAGGGGAGGATAAAACTATAAACAAAAGAGTTATAAAAATAATATATCTCTTCATTTAACCACTCCAAACTTAATCCTTTAAATAGTTTTTTACTAACTCCTCAATAATTTCATCTCTTTCAAACTGCCTAATCTTACTTCGAGCATTTTGATGACTAGTAATATATGCCGGATCTCCAGAAAGAATATAACCAACTATTTGATTAATTGGATTATAATCTCTTTCTTCTAAAGCTTGATAAACTTCTTTTAAAACCTTAGCTACTTTACTTTCTTCTTCCTTATCAACTTTAAACATCATAGTCTTATCGAAATCATTCATTTATCTCACCCCAAACTTAATAATATTATTCCATCTGTGTAACCATTTATACATTGGATCCAATAATTTCTTGGGCTTTTTCTAAGGCAGCCGCTAACTGCTCTGGCTTACTACCACCTGCTTGAGCCATATTAGGGCGACCTCCTCCCCCTCCACCAGCAACTTTAGCAACTTCACCAATTATCTCTCCAGCGTGATATCCCTCTTTAACTAAATCATCAGTCACTACCGCAACAAATAATACTTTATTCTCTAACTTAGAACCTAAAACAATTATTCCTGAATCTAATTCTGTTTTTAATTCATCTGCCATTTTTCGCAGTCCAGCTGCATCTAAACTATCTACACTATGCAAAATAGTTGGTACTCCATTTATCTTCTCAACTTGAGCAACTAAATCTTTAGTTTGAGAAGCAGCTAATTTATCTTTTAAACTTTCAATTTCTCCTTCTAATTTTTTAATTTGATTTTGTAGCAATTCTACTTTAGATACTACTTCAGATGGATTAGCTTTTAACTTATTAGCTATTTTTACAATGCTATCCTCTAATTGATTGACATGCTTTAGGGCTTCTTCTCCTGTTACAGCTTCAATTCTTCTTACTCCAGCTGCTATACCAGATTCTCCTACTATTTTAAATTGCCCAATTTCTCCTGTAGTTCTAACATGAGTTCCACCACATAATTCCTTACTATACTCACCTGCTTTTACTAATCTTACTTGCTCTCCATATTTATCACCAAATAAAGCAGTTGCTCCTACAGCTTTAGCTTCTTCTAAATCCATTTTCTCAGCTTTAACACTTATATTTTTTAAAATATAATTATTAACTTGCTTTTCAATAGCAGCCAGCTCTTCTTCTGTTACAGCTTCAAAATGAGAAAAATCAAACCTTAATTTATCAGGAGTAACTAATGAACCAGACTGATTAACATGATCACCTAAAATTTCCTTTAGGGCTTTATGTAACAAATGAGTAGCTGTATGATTACGAGCAGTAGCTTTTCTTGATTGTTGATTAATACTGGCCTTTACTTTAGTACCTACTTTTACTTCTCCCTCTTCTAGTTGAATATGATGCACAATCAACTCAGCAATTTCTTCTGTCTCTAATACTTTAGCCTGTCCAGAAGCAAAACTAATCATTCCTTGGTCACCAACTTGGCCCCCACCTTCAGCATAAAAAGGAGTTTTAGCTAGTACCAATTTAGCCTTTTGACCAGCACCTATTTCCTTAACTTCTTCTTCATCTTGAACTAGACTTAAAACTTTAGAGTCTACTTGATAATTGTCATAACCTACAAATTGTGTATTACCTATTTGATCTCTAATTGCTTTAAATAATTCTAATTGGCCATGTCCTTGATCATAGTCTTCTCTGGCCTCTCTAGCTCGCTTACGTTGTTCTTCCATTGCTTCCTCAAAACCAATTTCATCAATTACAAATCCTTTTTCAGCAGCAATTTCTTTGGTTAGTTCTTTAGGAAATCCATACGTATCATACAAAGTAAAGACTTGTTTTCCTGGAATTTTAGATTTGTCCTTTTTTTGCAATTCATCAATTAAATCTTCTAAAATATCCATCCCTTGCTCTAAGGTTTCTTGAAACCTAAGTTCCTCTTGCTTAATAATCTTCTCAATTTGTTCCTGTTTAGATGCTAAAGCAGTATAGTGATCCCCCATAATTTCTACTACCACCGCAACAATAGTATGTAAAAAAGGGATCTTTAAATCAAGCATCTTAGCATACCTTACAGCCCTTCTTAATAATCTTCTGACAACATAACCTCTTCCTTCATTAGAAGGTAATACACCATCAGTAATTGCAAAACTTACACTCCGAATATGATCAGCTATTACCTTAATTGCTACATCACTTTCCTGGGCTTGACCATACTCAACACCACAATGAGATGTAATATATTCAATAATTGGCATAAATAAGTCCGTCTCAAAGTTAGTTGGTTTATCCTGTAATAGTGATGCTAATCGCTCTAATCCAGCTCCTGTATCTATATTCTTTTGTGGTAAGTCTAAATATTCGCCAGTTTCAGTTTTATTATACTGTGTAAATACTAAATTCCAAATCTCTAAATAACGATCACAATCACAACCTAATTCACAACCTTCTTCACAACCATAATCTTTACCTCGATCATAATGAATCTCAGAACATGGTCCACAAGGGCCAGTTCCAATCTCCCAAAAATTCTCATCTTTACCCATTCTAATAATTCTATCAGTTGGGATCCCTATTCTCTTGTGCCAAATATTAAAAGCATCATCATCATCTTTATAAATAGATATTAAAAATCTATCCGAATCTAAATTCAACTTCTCTGTTAAAAATTGATAACTCCATTGAATAGCTTCTTCTTTAAAGTAGTCTCCAAACGAAAAATTACCTAACATTTCAAAAAAAGTTTGATGTCTAGCCGTCTGACCGACATTTTCAATATCATTAGTTCGAATACACTTTTGAGCAGTTACCACCCTTCTTTTAGGTGGAGTAGCACTTCCAGAAAAATAATCCTTAAATGGTGCCATTCCTGCATTAATCCATAATAAAGTAGGATCATTTTGGGGCACTAATGGTGCACTAGGTAATACTTTATGGTCTTGTTCTGCAAAAAAATCTAAAAATCTTTGCCGAATTTCACTACTTTTCATTTAACTAACCTCCCGCCCAATATATCTTCTTAATTAGTATTAGCAAAATAAACTTAGTTTATATAATACTAGAAATACTAACTGTTGTCAACAGTAGCCAGTACCTCAACAAATAAGTAATTAAGTAACTCTTTAGCAATTATAGCTACTGGAATAGCTATTAGCATTCCAATAACCCCCAATAATTCTCCTCCCGCTAATAGAGAAAAAATAATAATCACAGGATGTAAACCTACCTCTTCTCCCATTATCTTAGGAGAAATAATATTCCCTTCTATTTGTTGGATAATAAAAAAAACTAAAATAACCCGTAAACTCAACTTAAGAGAAGTCCCAAACGCAATCAATCCAGCTACCCCAGCACCAATAAATGGGCCAAAATAAGGAACTACATTAAAAATACTAGCTAAAACTCCAATTATTAATGAAAACTTTACTCCCATCCAATACAAAGCTAAAGTTGATAACACACCTACTAATATACTAACTATTAATTGTCCTTTAAAAAAGCCTACCAGTCCTTCATCAATCCTAATCAATAACTTTCGTATTGCAGATTGTTCTTGATCAGGGATTATAGACCAAAAATAATTCTTAATCAACTTGAAATCTTTTAGAATATAAAAAGTCAAAATAGGAGCCATAATCAAACTAAACATTCGTGATAATAAATTAATCATTACTTGAGTTGTTCTTTCTATAAACTCTACACTAAGTTCTTTTATTCTTAACATTATCCTTTCTAAAACCCGGTCTAAAGTAGAAGAAATATTAATCTGCTGGTACTGATTATTCAATTTATTTATTATTCTATCTAGCTTTGCAATATAAAATGGTAACTTATTGGTTAAAATCTCTAATTCATTAATTATTGCTGGAATAACTGTGATAAAAACAAACATAAACAAAACAAACAACAGACCAAAAACAAAAGTAAGTGCCCCCATTCTAGGCATCCCACTCTTTACTAACTTATCAATTAAAGGATTAAGTAGATAAGCTAATATAATTGCTAAACAGAAAGGAAATAAGATAGACTTCACTTGATAGAAAAAGTAAATACTAATAATTATCAGTAATAGTACTAATCCTTTTTTTTCTTGCTTCAGCATATATTCCTCCTAAGGTAGTTATTCATCATTTAGTATTTACAAGCAGCTTACTTTACATACCATTAAAAATAAAAAGCAAGCTTAAAAAGCTTGCTAAAATTACTTGGTAGTTAATGTATCCTTTTCTAATAATCCGCCTTTAATTCCTACATATGTTCTTGGTACTTCTCCTGAAATAACTGCTTCAGATAGAGGAATATCAGTAGATACTTTAATTTTAGTACTAATTGCAGGTACAACTACTCTCGCTTGAGTAGTAACATGTAAATAGATTCTATGTTTTGTCTGATTAATACCTACCGCTTCAAACTCATCAATAACATTTGTTTTAACAGCCCCATAAGGTATTACATGAACATCAAAAGTAGGACTAAACTTAGATAAAATCTCAATTCCAAATACTTGCGATACTGGAATTTCAATAACTCTCTTTTTTACTTCCTCTAACCTTTTTTGAATATTTAATGTAATATCTGAAGCAAGATTATTAATCTGCTGTAAATTTGGTTGCATTAAAACTATGTATCCTTCATCATTAGTCTTTACATTAACTAGTTGATTATAATTTACATCATACATTACTTGATTAGCACTTTTATTAATAACAGCTGATAACATCCCTGTTACATCAGCTGTAGTTACTCTATTTAAAATTGGCTGTAAAGTCATCTCAATCATAACTATAGTAGAAATAGCTAAGATTATTACTACAACCAACCCCCATTTAATCACGCTCATAAATCTCATTTTCAAGTCAATCACCCCATAATATCTTATTAGTTATAGGGTGCTTTTGTGCAATTATTTTAAAATTATTTTAGCAAAGTTCTTCTTTCCTACCTTAATAATCATTTCGTTCTCTACTTTAAGATCTATATTAATCTTTTGATACTTTTTATCATTAATTGTAACTGCTCCTTGTTTAATCATTCTTCGTGCTTGACTATTACTATCTACGAAGCCTGTTGCAGCTACTAATTTAACAATCCACATTTCTCCATCTTCTAATTGATCATCACTAATCTCTATTTCAGGCATATCATCAGGCGTTCCACCTTTTTTAAATACCTTTTCGAACTCTTGTTGTGCTTTTTTAGCTGTCTCTTGGTCATAATAAGTAGCCACAATTTCTCTAGCTAGTCTCTTTTTAGCTTTCATAGGATGTAGACTTCCATCTTCTAAACTTGCTTTAATCTCCTGTAATTCATTCAGTGGCACCTCAGTTACTAACTCAAAATAACGACCAATTAATTCATCTGGTAAAGACATTGTTTTACCATACATATCTTTAGGGGTTTCATCAATACCAATATAATTACCTTTACTTTTACTCATTTTATTAACACCATCTAATCCTTCTAGTAAAGGCATCATAATAACAACTTGTGGGTCTTGTCCGTATTCTTTTTGGAGCTTACGCCCAGCTAACAAATTAAATCTTTGGTCAGTGCCTCCTAATTCTATATCTGCTTCCATTGCTACAGAATCATACCCTTGTAAAATAGGATAGAAGAATTCATGAATACTAATTGGTTGATTGTTACCATATCTATTAGCAAAATCCTCTCGTTCTAACATCCTCGCTACAGTATATTGAGAAGATAACTCTATGGCATCAATAAAATCCATCTCTCCAAACCATTGACTATTAAAAACAACTTCTGTCTTTTGCTGGTCTAATATTTTAAACATCTGTTCTTTGTAGGTCTCAGCATTTTCCTTCACTTCTTCTTTGGATAATTGTTTTCTCGTTTCAGACTTACCTGTCGGATCACCAATTTGGCCCGTAACATCACCAATTAATAAATAAACTTGATGTCCTAAATCTTGAAACTGTCTTAATTTATTTAATACAACAGCATGACCTAAATGAATATCTGGAGCAGTTGGATCCAACCCTAATTTTACCTTAAGCGGTCTACTCTCTTTTTTAACTTCTTTTAATTTTTCAACTAGTTCTTCTTCTCCAATTAAATCAGAAACTCCACGTTTAACAATACTTAATTGTTCTTTAATCTCCATTAATTTACCTCCATTAATTTATTAATGATTAGTTTAAAACACCTTTTACTCCCCGAAATTATAACACATTAAAAATAGAATATCAATTATAGCAATATATATTACATAGGTATTAATTACACAAAAATGGGAAAAATATACTTTAGTGCTACCTAAGAATTATGAATCTTTATAAACTGTATGGGTATCTACACTATATATAATTTATTTTTTATGTTATAATAATTTAGGAAGGAGGTTAATTAATGGCTAATAAAAAACAAAAAATAAAGCAATTAACTATTACAGCACTTATTTTATTTATAGCTATAGGAATGGGAACTACTATTGGAATAATAACTTGGGTAATTCAAACTAGTCCAAATGTAGCAGATTATGGACACTGGCAGACTAGTGAAGCCACAATAGTTTATGATTCTAATGGCGATGTTTTAACCAAATTATATCAAGAAAATAGAATTTATGTTCCTATATCAAAAATTCCAAAACATCTACAAAATGCTGTAGTTTCTATTGAGGATGCTCGCTTTTGGGAACACCATGGTATTGACCCCATAGGAATTATGCGAGCTATCTATGTTGATTTAAAGCATATGGCTAAAGTTCAAGGAGCTAGTACAATTACCCAACAGTTAGCTAAAAATGCTTTATTAACTCATAAAAAGACCTTTACTCGTAAATTCCAAGAAATGTATATAGCATTACAGTTTGAAAGAATGTACACTAAAAAAGAAATCTTAGAATTCTATCTTAATGAAATTTTTCTAGGCTACAATGCTTATGGAGTTCAAAGTGCAGCTAATTACTACTTTAATAAAGATGTTCAAGATTTAACTCTAGCAGAATCAGCTTTGATAGCAGGATTAATTAAAGCACCTAACTATTATTCTCCTTATCAAAATAAGAAAGCTGCTAGACACAGAAGAAATGTAGTCTTGAATCAAATGTTAGAGTATGGCTATATTACTGCTAAACAGGCTAGAAAAGCTAAAGCTCAACCTATTAATTTAGAACGTCCTACAGACGATACTGATGAAAATGCTCCTTACTTTGTCCGTTATGTTAGAAATAAATTGATTGATAAGTTTGGGGCCAAGCAAGTCTATAATGGTGGTCTAAGAGTTTATACTACTCTCGATCCTAGTATGCAAGCTAAGGCTAAAGCCACTGTAGATAAAGCTATTAAAACTGGTTATATTCCAACTGTAAATAAAAAAGCTGGCTTAGGAAAAAGACAACCACAATTAGCTTTGGTAACAATTGAACCTAGTTCTGGTCACATCAAAGCTTTGATAGGTGGACGAGGCCATGATAAATTTAACCGAGCTATACAAGCTAATAGACAACCTGGTTCTGCATTTAAGCCTTTTGTCTATGCTACTGCTATGAAAGAAGGAATGAGTCCAGGTTCAGTAATAGATGATACTCTTAAAGAATATAAGACAGGACTTGAAACTGAAAAAACTTGGATTCCTGAAAACTACAATGATAAATATTTAGGGCCAACTACGTTAAGAATTGGACTAGCTAAATCTATTAATGTTATGGCAGTCAAACTACTAGATAAAGTAGGAGTTAATGATACCATTACAACTGCTAAAGGTTTGGGGATTAAAAGCTTAGTTCCTCAAGACCAAAATCTAGCTATAGCTTTAGGAGGATTAACTAAAGGAGTTACACCTTTAGAAATGGCCGAAGCCTATGGTGTTTTTGCCAATCAGGGAATTAAAGTTAAACCAATTGCTATTACAAAAGTTTACGATAGCTATGGTAATATTATTTGGAATCATGAAGCTCAAAAAGAAGCACAAAAGAGCTTGGCCCTTGATAAATCAATAGCTTATTTGGTTACAGATATGCTTCAATCAGCTGTTGCTAGAGGTCCCTTAGTGTGGGGAACAGGGTGGAGAGCTAAATTAAATAGACCAATGGCTGGTAAAACAGGAACTACTTCTAACTACTCTGATGCTTGGTTTGTTGGTTACACCCCTGATCTAGTAACTAGTATTTGGATTGGAGAAGATGAACCAACTAGAATGGAATATGTTAAGAAAAATAAAGCAGGAAAACCAATTATGAAGAATGGTAAACCTGTCACTGAAATTATATCTAGTGGAGAAGCTGCTGCTTTATGGGGCAATTATATGGAGAAAGTAGTTAAAAATAAAGCTATTAAAAGCTTTAAACGTCCAGATAATATCATCACTAAAGAAATTTGTATTGACAGTGGTATGTTACCTAATAAATATTGTAGAAAAAATAATCAGGTTCGAGAAGAATTATTTATTAAAGGTACAGAGCCAACTACAAAAGGCACTTTGCATAAAAAGACTGCTACAATCAAAATTGATACCTCTACAGGTTTAATTGCCACAGAAAATTGTCCTGATGATAAAATTAAGGAAGTTAAATACCAAATTAAAACGAATATTATTGTTGATGAAAATGGAGTACCTATTAAAAAGTATAAACCAGATACTAAACTTCCTTTACCATTAAAAGATAAAGAAGGTAATTATATTTATAAAAAAATCCCACAAAAGAAATGTACTAAACACAAACCAACCGCAGAAGATAAATCAACTTCCATCAAAGATAAAATATATAATTTCTTTAACCTTTTAAGAGGTAACTAAAAAAGTCGGGTTCATTAATGAACCCGACTTTTTTATCCCAAATTAACTATTGTTACTCCAGTGCCACCTTCCTTAGGCCTACCTAATCTATAATCTTTTATATTCCGATAATTCTTTAACATCTCATCAACCACTTCTCTAAGAGTTCCAGTACCCTTCCCATGAATGATTTCTACTTGATTTAAATTAGCTAATAATGCATCATCTAAATATTTATCTAGCTTGTTTTTAGCTTCTACAACCCTTAGGCCTCTTAAATCTAACTCAGGAGATATATTTTTAGCCTTATTACTTTTAACCTGACTTATATTTACTCTAGTATTATTATTTGTTTTAGACTCTATAGTAGTCTTTTCTAGTTCTCTTAAATCAACTGTAACCTTCATAATTCCTGCTTGTACTAATGCTTCTTCTTTACCAGAGTGAATTTCTAATACCTTTCCTTTTTGATTCAAATTACTTAGTTTAACTTTATCTCCAACTTTTATATCAGGAACCTCCTTTTGTTCTCTCTTAGCTTCTATTAGTTCCTGTCGTTCTTCTTTAAGATCTTTTCTCTCTTCTCGCAATTCACTTCTAGCACCTTCAATCTTACGGTCATTTAATTGCCTTTGCTCCTTTAATTCATCAATAATTTTATTTGCTTTCTGTTGAGCTCGTTTAATAATTTTATTTGCTTCTCGATATGCTTCCTTCATTTCCCGCTCTTTTTGTGCCTCTAATTTTTTTAATTTAGCTTCATATTCCTCTCTTAATTCTCTAGCTTGACGTTTATTTTCTTGAGCTGATTCTTTTTTTTGCTGATACTCTCGTTTATCTTCCTCTATCTGCTTAATAATATTATCTAATTCTATATCTTCTTGGTCTAAAAATTGACTGGCCTTATCTATAATCTCATCACTTAGACCTAATCGACTCGCTATCTGAAAAGCATTACTACGACCTGGTAATCCCATTTGTAAATTATAAGTTGGGGCCAAAGTCTCTACATCAAATTCAACTGAAGCATTCTCTACTCCATCTTGATTATAAGCATAAGTTTTTAGTTCACTATAATGAGTAGTAGCAACCGTTTTAGCTCCTTGCTGATGTAAATAGTCTAAAATTCCTCGAGCTAAAGCTGAACCTTCTACTGGGTCTGTTCCAGCTCCTAATTCATCTAATAAAACTAAAGAGTTAATACTGGCTCGTTCTACTATTTTAATTATTTGTGTCATATGAGAAGAAAAAGTACTTAAATTCTGTTCGATACTTTGTTCATCTCCAATATCAGCATAGACTTGATTAAAAATAGCTAATTTGGAACCAGATAAAGCAGGCACATGCAATCCAGCTTGGCCCATAATAGTTAATAAACCAATCGTTTTTAAACTAACTGTCTTTCCACCTGTATTAGGTCCTGTAATTACTAAACTGGCAAAATTATCACCTAATTGAACATCAATTGGTACTACATCTTCAGTTAATAAAGGATGACGAGCTTTAATTAAATTAATCTGACCTTTAGAGTTTAAAATTGGCTCTGAAGCTTCTAGTTCAATACTATATTTAGCCTTAGCAAAAATAAAATCTAATACTGCTAAAACTTTAATGGTTTCTTTAATTGGTTGTAATCTTTTTTCTACTTCAATAGATAATTCCTGTAAAATACGTTTAATCTCTTCTTCTTCCTCTGATCTTAACTGTTGTAATTTATTATTGATCTCTACTACTGGCATAGGTTCTATAAATACAGTTTGGCCACTAGCTGATTTGTCATGAATTATCCCTGGAAAATCACTTTGTTTGGCAGCTTTAACTGGAATTACATATCTTTGATCTCTGATAGTAACTACAGACTCTTGAATATATGATTGATAACGATTAGAATTAAGAATTGAATTTAATTTATTCTTAATTCGATCACTAGTATTTCTAATCTTTCGTCTTAGATCAGCTAGTTTAGAACTGGCGGAATCTTTTATTTGGCCCTGATTATCAACAGCTTTCCTTATTTTCTGTTCCAAATTTGAAAAGGTTTCAATTTGACTACTGATCTTTAGAATTCTTACATATTCATTATCTTCATCTTCTAATCCTAAAAAATAACTTCTTAATTTCTTCCCCGAAGTAATAGTAATTAAAATATCTAATAATTCATCTGCACCTAAGATAGCTCCTTTCTCCACCTTCTTTAGAGCAGAACGAATATCATAAATTCCACCAAATGGAGGTGCACTCTCTCGACTCAAAATTTTAGTAGCTTCAGTAACTTCTTGTTGTCTAGATTCAATAAATTCTAAATCTGTACTAGGACTTAATTTTTCAACTAAATGATTTCCTATTTTAGAGGTTGTATGTTCACGCAATTGTTCTTTAATTTTATCAAATTCTAATACCTCTAAAGCATGCTTATCCATTAACTACATCATCCTCCTGTTTTAATTATTATAAAAGGCCTTTAATCTATACTAGATTAAAGGCCCATTTAAACTCTATCTATTAACTCTAATTAATCCTGAACACGGAATAATTTCAATTCCCTGTTCTACTAATTTATCAGCAAATAAATTCATTCCTATAGAATCACTAGCCATATGTCCTGCAATCACTACATTAATATGATGTTCTTTTGCCTTTTTAAGATGTTCCTCGCCAATATGCATACAGACTAGAGTACCTACTCCAGCTTGAGCTAATTTTTCATATTCATCCTTTGAACCACCAGTTCCTCCAGTCATTTCGACTACTACTTTACCAGCTCTATTATTTTCAGAACCAGCTACTACTTTTGGCCCAGCTTTTGTCTTAGTAGCTTCTTGATATTCAGGAATCTCCATTAATAATTCAATTACATCCTCTACCTTATTAATATCAGCCTGATCAACCTTCTCCTGTAGAAAATTAACAACTAAATTATCTGCTGGTGTATGAACAGATAATAAAGGAATATCAAATAACTTAGCTGCATCACGAGCTTTATTATGATTTATAGGCATAATGCCTCGTTCTACCTTGCTTATTCTCTCAGCTAAGATTCCTTCTGCTACATTAACTGGGATACCTAAATCATGTAAAATATCTTCTTGCATATGCATAACTTCATTTAAAGCAGCTAAGGCCTTGCCTTCAGGATGATGAGATACTATTGCATCAATTTCTTGGCCCTTCTCAGTTAATCTATCAGCTATTAAAACCTCACTACTATCAATATCTATCCCCATTAATACTCTTGTTATATCCTTATCTTCTGCACCATATAAAATTCTAGTATCAGAATAAGGATTTTCTAAACTAGCTTTATCAAAATATTCCTCTTTTTCTTCTGTTAAATCCTCAAACTTACTTTTGTTTTCTTCTAGTACTCTTTCAATATCATCTTGACTACGAGGATCAACCTCCATTCCTGCTTCTATTGCTAATTGATAAATATCTTTTAATTTCATTCCAATTCCTCCCAATAACTATTTTTTATAATTAATCTTTTAGCTTTACCCCTTTATCAGTTATGTTAATAATTCGTTCTTTAT
This sequence comes from Halobacteroides halobius DSM 5150, assembly GCF_000328625.1. Lineage (NCBI taxonomy): Bacteria > Bacillati > Bacillota > Clostridia > Halanaerobiales > Halobacteroidaceae > Halobacteroides > Halobacteroides halobius. Next base: position 2,077,335 of record NC_019978.1, read on the forward strand.
ATAACCCACCTATAGCTTTTTTAAAAGTACCTTTACTCATCTCTAACTTTTCTCTAATAATCTGTGGAGAACTATTATCATTTAAAGCTAGAAATCCATCTGTAAGCTTAAGCTTTTTAAGAATTTTACTCTTAGCATCTTCTACTTTGCCATATCCTATCTTTCTTAAACTGACATCTATCTTTTTATCTTCTCTAACCTTCTTAATATATCCTTTAACCTTATCTCCAATTTTTAATTTTTTATAAATATCATCTTCATAAACCAAACCATAATTTTTATTATTAATTACCACTTTAGCACCTAAATCAGTAAATCTATATACTAAAATGTCTACCTTATCACCTTCACTAACATCTATCCTATCATTTTGGGATGATTTATCAAATTTTTCTGTAGCAACTAGCCGGTTAGATACTTCATCTAATAAAATCTTTACCACATAGCTTTTACCTTCTTTCATTTTATTAATCTGTTCACTATGAGGCACTAATAAATCCTTTTCTAATCCCCAATCCAAGAATGCACCTATTTTATTAGCATCTTTTACTTTTAAATAAGCATGATCTCCTACTTTAGCTTTTGGAGTTACAGTGGTCGCAATATTTCTATCTTTTGAATCTTTATAAATAAATACTTTTACTTTATCACCTATCTTGGCCCCTTCTGGGATATACTTATTAGGTAATAATACTTCTTCTCCATCTACATCTAAATAAGCTCCAAATTCTTTTGCTCTAACTATCTCTGCTTCATTAAATTCTCCTATATCCATTTTTATTAGCTCCTTTTAAGTATTTTAATGTTAAACTCTTCTTTTAATCTATCATAATCTAATTCTTTTATTAGCTTCTTGATAAGCTTTTATTTTATAATTATAAAAATTGATCAATTTTTTTCTTTAATAATGGGTCAAATTTTAGAAATTTAGGGATAAAATAAGATTGATTTATCTGGTTTTGTAGGTCAGTCCATTCTAAATTACTACCTAGCTTTACAATCATTAATATCAATATATAAGCAATTAGTCCTCCTTTTATTAGACCAAATAAAGCACCACCTAAATCATCTATAAAAGATAATAATAAAAGATCAAGCATTTGACTAATAACCCTTCCAATATAATTCACAAAAATTCCTATAAACAAAATAATAACTCCAAAAGAAATTATATTCGCAACTTTTATACCAAACTCAAATTTACGCTGTAAAAAATCAGCAAAAACATTATATTGTTCCGCAGCAATATATATACCCAAAATTATTGCTATTATAGTAGTTAATTGATTAATTAAACCCGAACGATAACCTTTTAGAGTAAATATAACTAGTAAAATAAAAACAACTACATCAATCCAATTAAAATCCACTACTAATCCTCCTTTTCAACTATTTCAGAAAGGATATTGTATTCATCCCTTAAATTTTTATATTCTTCTTTAAGCTGATTATAATCTTCTTTTAACTCTTCATAATCACTTTGAACACTATGTAATTTATCAGTTAGATTCATTGCCCCTAATATCATAATTCGAAATCTAGAGATTGCAGAATTATACTCTTTAACCTTATGTAAATGGTCATCTAAAAAAGAAGCTATATTGTTAATATACTCTGAAGATTTATCTCCTTTTATAATATATTCTTCTCCTAAAATTTGCACTTTCACTTCAGCTTTATTACCACTATCATTCACTATTATTACCTCCAGCTAACTTAAAATTCTCTTACTTATCTATTAATTCAATAATACAACTCAAAACTCCTGCTTAATCACAATTACTCTTAATATTAAAAAAACCTTGTTATCATGAGATAACAAGGTTTCGGAAATAAATTGGAGCGAAAGACGAGATTCGAACTCGCGACCTTCTCGTTGGCAACGAGATGCTCTACCAACTGAGCTACTTTCGCATATAAATATAATGGTGGAGGGGAGAGGATTCGAACCTCTGAAGGCATCGCCGGCAGATTTACAGTCTGCTCCCTTTGACCAGACTCGGGAACCCCTCCATATTTTATTAACTATGATTAATCTAATTTAGATAGTAAATTTGGTACCCCCAAGGGGATTCGAACCCCTGCCGCCAGGATGAAAACCTGGTATCCTAGGCCACTAGACGATGGGGGCCTAGTCAAATTGTTAGTTTTATTGGCTGGGGTGGCTGGATTTGAACCAGCGAGTGCAGGAGTCAAAGTCCTGTGCCTTACCACTTGGCGACACCCCATTAATAGTCTATCCTTATTAACACAAGGAATATTATATACTATTAATTACTAACTGTCAAGAAATGATTTAATTAATTCTGGCAGCGACCTACTCTCCCATAAGGCTGCCCCTATAGTACCATCGGCGCTGGAGGACTTAACTGCTGTGTTCGAGATGGGAACAGGTGTTACCCCTCCGCAATCACCACCAGAATATTTTATTACACTTTCAAAACTGCACAATAGTCATTCTAGATTAAACCCTCGCTCTATTAGTACCAGTCAGCTTAATGTGTTACCACACTTACACCTCTGGCCTATCTACCTGATAGTCTATCAGGGATCTTACTGGATTATTCCATGGGATATCTAATCTTGAGATCTGCTTCACGCTTAGATGCTTTCAGCGCTTATCAGTTCCGCACTTAGCTACTCAACAATGCCAATGGTTGACAATTGATCCACCAGCGGTACGTCCATCCCGGTCCTCTCGTACTAGGGATAGTTTCTCTCAAATATCCTGCGCCCACGACGGATAGGGACCGAACTGTCTCACGACGTTCTGAACCCAGCTCGCGTGCCGCTTTAATGGGCGAACAGCCCAACCCTTGGAACCTGCTCCAGCTCCAGGATGCGACGAGCCGACATCGAGGTGCCAAACCTCCCCGTCGATGTGAACTCTTGGGGGAGATAAGCCTGTTATCCCCGGGGTAACTTTTATCCGTTGCGCGATGGCAATTCCATTCTTAGCCATCGGATCACTAAGCCCTACTTTCGTACCTGCTCGACCTGTATGTCTTGCAGTCAAGCTCCCTTATGCCTTTACACTCTACGTGTGATTTCCGACCACACTGAGGGAACCTTTGGGCGACTCCGTTACTCTTTAGGAGTCGACCGCCCCAGTCAAACTGCCCGTCTGAAACTGTCCCAGCACTAGATTATAGCGCTTGGTTAGAATCACGGCACAATAAGAGTGGTATCCCAATGATGGCTCCATCGACACTAGCGTGCCGATTTCAAAGCCTCCCACTTATACTGTACATAGTGTACCAAAATTCAATATCAGACTGCAGTAAAGCTCCACGGGGTCTTTCCGTCCAGTCGCGGGTAGTCTGCATCTTCACAGACACTTCAATTTCACCGAGTCCTTCGTCGAGACAGTGCTTAGGTCGTTTCGCCATTCGTGCAGGTCGGAACTTACCCGACAAGGAATTTCGCTACCTTAGGACCGTTATAGTTACGGCCGCCGTTCACTGGGGCTTAAGTTCGATGCTTTAGAACAAAGTTCCTAACATCTCCCCGTGACCTTCCAGCACCGGGCAGGCGTCAGCCCCTATACTTCGACTTGCGTCTTAGCAGAGACCTGTGTTTTTGGTAAACAGTCGCCTAAGCTTCTTTGTTGCAACCTCTTTGCGCATAACGCTAATGAGGTACCCCTTCTCCCTAAGTTACGGGGCTAATTTGCCGAGTTCCTTGACGAAGGTTCTCTCGCGCGCCTTAGAATTCTCATCTAGTCCACCTGTGTCAGTTTACGGTACGGGTACCTACTAACTTGTTAGAGGTTTTTCTTGGCAGTGGAGAATCAATTACTTCGTTTCCGTAGAAACTCCTGATCACACCTTAGAGTTAATGATGATCCGGATTTACCTAAATCATCCTCCTTAATGCTTCAACCTGATATACCGTTCTCAGGCAAACCTATCTTCCTGCGTCACCTCTTCACTCAAATGCTAATAGGTAGTGTCGGATTTTTAACCGACTATCCATCACCTACGCCTTTCGGCCTTGGCTTAGGACCCGACTTACCCTGAGCGGACGAGCCTTGCTCAGGAAACCTTGGACTTTCGGCGAATAGGATTCTCACCTATTTCTCGTTACTCATACCGGCATTATCGCTTCTATACAGTCCATAGCTCCTTTCGGTACTACTTCTTCCCGTATAGAATGCTCCCCTACCATTGGATTAACCAATCCGCAGTTTCGGTGGTAAACTTAAGCCCCGTATATTTTTGGCGCAAGACCACTCGACCAGTGAGCTATTACGCACTCTTTAAATGAATGGCTGCTTCTAAGCCAACATCCTGGTTGTCTAGGCAGTCTCACTTCCTTTGCCACTTAGTTTACACTTTGGGACCTTAACTGGCGGTCTGGGTTGTTTCCCTCTCGACTATGAAGCTTATCCCACATAGTCTGACTCTTAAGTTCTCTATATCAGCCTTCGGAGTTTGACTGGATTCGGTAGCTTGGGTAAGCCCCTAGTCCAATCAGTGCTCTACAGCCAATATAGCAATCTTAAGGCTAGCCCTAAAGCTATTTCGGGGAGAACCAGCTATCTCCGAGTTCGATTGGCCTTTCACCCCTATCCACAGCTCATCCCATGACTTTTCAACGTCAATGCGGTTTGGACCTCCACATGCTATTACACATGCTTCATCCTGGCCATGGATAGATCACTCGGTTTCGGGTCTATGCTAAGCGACTTACGCCCTCTTCAGACTCGCTTTCGCTTCGGCTTCACCTTTTTGGCTTAACCTGTGCCACTTAACATAACTCGCCGGTTCGTTAAGCAAAAAGCACGCCATCAGGCACATACGCCCTCTGACCGCTTGTAAGCATATGGTTTCAAGGTCTATTTCACTCCCCTCCCGGGGTTCTTTTCATCTTTCCCTCACGGTACTGGTTCACTATCGGTCGCTAGTTAGTATTTAGCCTTAGGAGATGGTCCTCCTTGCTTCCCACGAGGTTCCACGTGACTCATGGTACTCAGGTGCTATTTAGATCCTTTTTAGTTTTCATCTACTGGACTATTACCATCTGTGGTGTAGCTTCCCAACTACTTCAATTAACTAAAAAGATATCTATGATACTTTTATGGTAGTATCATAATAGACCTACTACCCTGTAATAGCAATGCCCATAAGCTTATACACTATTACAGTTTGGACTCTTCCCCTTTCGCTCGCCGCTACTTAGGGAATCGATTTTCTTTCTTTTCCTAGGGTTACTAAGATGTTTCAGTTCGCCCCGTTACCTTCTTAGAGTTATTCTAGTTAGCTCTAAGATAACATGGGTTACCATGTTAAGTGCTCTCATTAGGAAATCCCTGGATTATCACTTGTTTGCAGCTTACCAAGGCTTATCGCAGCTTGCCACGTCCGTCTTCGGCTTCTAGCGCCTAGATATCCACCATACGCCCTTACTAGTTTAATCTAGATTAATCGCTATTGTGCAGTTTTCAAGGTGCAATTGAGACTTCTCAGTCTCTCAAAACTAAACAATGTAGGATTGACTATCTTCGTGTTTAACTCCTTAGAAAGGAGGTGATCCAGCCGCACCTTCCGGTACGGCTACCTTGTTACGACTTCACCCCCCTTATCGGGCACACCTTCGGCACTTCCTTCTAAAAGTTAGGTCAGTGACTTCTGGTGCCCCCAACTCGGGTGGTGTGACGGGCGGTGTGTACAAGGCCCGAGAACGGATTCACCGTGGCATTCTGATCCACGATTACTAGCGACTCCAGCTTCATGCAGATGAGTTGCAATCTGCAATCCGAACTGAGGTCTACTTTTGGGGATTTGCTCCACCTTGCGGCTTCGCTCCCCTCTGTATAAACCATTGTAGCACGTGTGTAGCCCAGAACATAAGGGGCATGATGACTTGACGTCATCCCCACCTTCCTCCGCGTTGCTCCCGCGGCAGTCTTCTTAGAGTCCCCATCACTACATGCTGGCAACTAAGAATAGGGGTTACGCTCGTTGCGGGACTTAACCCAACATCTCACGACACGAGCTGACGACAGCCATGCACCACCTGTCATCTGTGTTCCAAAAGGAAAAGTTCTTGTTAAAGAACGATCACAGGGATGTCAAGTTCTGGTAAGGTTCTTCGCGTTGCTTCGAATTAAACCACATGCTCCGCCGCTTGTGCGGGCCCCCGTCAATTCCTTTGAGTTTCAACCTTGCGGTCGTAATCCCCAGGCGGGATACTTAAAGCGTTAACTACGGCACCGAAGGAGTTGAACCTCCAACACCTAGTATCCAGCGTTTACAGCTAGGACTACCGGGGTATCTAATCCCGTTTGATACCCTAGCTTTCGTACCTCAGCGTCAGAGTCAAGCCAGAAGACTGCTTTCGCCATTGGTATTCTTCCTGATATCTACGTATTTCACCACTACACCAGGAATTCCATCTTCCTCTCTTGCTCTCAAGTCTAACAGTTTCAAAGGCACTTCATTGGTTAAGCCAATGGATTTCACCTCTGACTTGCTAGACCGCCTGCGTACCCTTTACGCCCAGTAATTCCGGACAACGCTAGCCCCTTACGTGTTACCGCGGCTGCTGGCACGTAATTAGCCGGGGCTTCCTTTAAAGGTACCGTCAATTCTAGCAGTTATTCACTACTAAAGTGTTCTTCCCTAAAGACAGAGCTTTACGACCCTAAGGCCTTCATCACTCACGCGGCGTTGCTCCGTCAGGCTTTCGCCCATTGCGGAAGATTCCCCACTGCAGCCTCCCGTAGGAGTCTGGGCCGTGTCTCAGTCCCAGTGTGGCCGATCACCCTCTCAGGTCGGCTACCCATCGTTGCCTTGGTGAGCTGTTATCTCACCAACTAGCTAATGGGACGCAAGCTCATCTTTAAGCAATAGTAATACCATCTTTCCTCCAAAGGAGTATATCTGGTATTAGCCCCTCTTTCGAAGAGTTATCCCAGACTTAAAGGTAGATACTTACGCGTTACTCACCCGTTCGCTGCTTTACTTGTTACCCGAAGGTAACTTTCTCGCACAACTTGCATGTGTTAAGCACGCCGCCAGCGTTCGTCCTGAGCCAGGATCAAACTCTCCGAATAAAGGATAAGAGTTTGAAACTGACTTAGATAGTCAAAACTCTACATTGTTTAGTTTTCAAAGACCAAATGTCTCTTGTCTTTTTAAGCGACATTTACTATATTAACAAATTAGTTTATCACTGTCAAGACTTTTTCTGTCTTTTTCTTGCTTGTCCCAAGAAAATGATTTCTCTTTTCAAGCGACATCTACTATATTAACAAATTTAATGTCTGTTGTCAAGAGATTTTTATCTATTTTTTATTTATCTAAAAAACTACTCCTTCTTTCAAGCGACATCTACTATATTAACAAATCTTTTCTTTATCGTCAAGGATTTTCTACAAAAATTAAGTCTTTGGTTAGTACTCCTTAACAGCACGATTAGTATTCTAACAGATAACTTCAATCTTGTCAATAAAAAATCATAATCAATATTAAGTATTAGTGTGAGTTGGTATCACTCACACTAATTCCCTACACTATATATCAATATAATTTAAATAAAGATTATTCTCTAATCTTAGCCTCTAATTTATTATCTAATTCTTCTTCTATTTGTTCTTGTACTTTATTAACTTCTTTATCCGTTAAAGTTCTATCTGTCACTCGATAACTTAATGAATAAGCTAAACTCTTATATCCATTTGGAATTTGTTCTCCTTGGTATAAATCAAACAACTCAACTGACTCTATTATTGCTCCTCCTACTTGTTCAATAAGATCTTCAATCTCTTGATGAGTAATCCCTTCTTTTACAACTAAAGCAATATCACGCTTTAAGGCTGGGTATTTAGGAAGTTGACTATACGCTCGTTGAGAATCAGTTAACTTCACAATAGCATTAAAATCAAGTTCGAAGATGGTAACCCTAGTATCCAAATTATAATTTTCTTGAACATCTGGATGTACTTCTCCAATGTATCCTATCCTCTGATTAGCTACCTTAATCTCAGCCGTTCTACCAGGATGTAAATAAGTAACCTCATCAGCTGATAATTTCAAATTTTCAATCCCTAGATTAATAAAGTAATCTTCTAAGACTCCTTTTAAATAAAAGAAACCTGGCGCATTCAGTTCCCACTTTTCTTCTAAACTCTCATCTAATACTGCAGCAGACAATTTAAATTTTTCATTAGGTAATCTTTTATTATCTTGTGGTAAGAAAACTTTTCCTAATTCAAATATTTTAACTTGATCAACTTTTCGGCTAACATTTAAAGCTACATTATTTAATAGTCCTGGGACTAAAGTAGTTCTCATAACAGTGTGTTCTTCACTAACTGGATTATTAAGTTTAACAACATTTCTTAAAACATTATCCTTAGCAAGACCAAGTTGGTCAAATGCATCTTGATTAACAAATGAATAATTCTGAACTTCAAATAAACCTAAAGCAGATATAATATTTCGTGTTTTATCTTCTACTTTTTGAGCCCAAGTTTTCTTACCTTGGCTAACTTTAGCTTTTGGATTAACAGGTTCAATCTTATCATAACCATATAATCTAGCTACCTCTTCTATTAAATCAATCTCTTGCTTAATATCAACTCTATAAGTAGGTACCTCTACTAATAAGTTAACTCCTTGGTCTTCAACACTAAAATGTAGCCGTTCTAATAAATCTTTAATATTACTCTTAGCTATTTTTAAGCCTAATACTTTTCTTACTTGTTGCGGATCTAATAACAATTTTTCTTTTTCTACTGTCTTAGGATAAATATCTGTAATTCCTTTAATTACTTTTCCATTTCCTAATTGAGCAATTAATTCTGCTGCTCTATTTAAAGCTAACTCCACTAAATTAATATCTACTCCACGTTCAAATCTATGGGAAGCATCACTATGAATCCCTAATTTACGTGATGTTTTACGAATTGAACTAGGACTGAAGTTAGCTCCTTCTAAAAATATTGTAGTTGTCTTCTCAGTTACTTCACTATTAGCTCCACCCATTACTCCAGCTATACAAACTGGTTTATTAGCATCAGCAATTACTAACATTTCAGGGTCAAGATCACGCTCTTGATCATCTAAAGTAACCAATTTTTCATCTTGCTTAGCCCTTCTTATAACTATCTGTTGTTCAGCTAATTGATTGTAATCAAACGCATGTAAAGGTAATCCTAATTCCATTAATATAAAATTGGTCACATCAACTACATTATTAGTTGGTCTAATTCCTACTGCTTCTAATTTTCTTTTTAACCAGCGTGGAGATTCTTTTACTTTAATATCTGTAATTATTCGACCAGCATAACGTGGAGCTAAATCTTCATCTTCAATTCTAATGTTAATCCAATCTTCTATTTTTTCTTCAATTTCTTCTAATTTAGGCTTAGGATATTGTAATTTATTTCCTGTGATAGCTGCTATTTCCCTAGCTACTCCAATCATACTTAAACAATGACTATAGTTAGGAGTTAAATCAAACTCAATAATAACATCATTTAAATCCAACTCATCAGTTAATTTATTACCTATACTCATATCTTCTTCTAGAATAAATAAACCATCTACTCCGTCATCAGGAAGATCTAATTCGTTTGTAGAACACATCATCCCTCGAGATTGAACCCCTCTAAGTTTTACTTCTTCTATCTTCATTCCTTCGGGCATTGTAGTACCTACAGGAGCCACAGGAACCTTGTCTCCTTCTTTCATGTTATTTGCTCCACATACAATTTGTAAATTTTTATCTCCTACATTTACTTTACAAACTGATAATTTATCAGCATTTTTATGCTCTTTTATCTCTAAAATTTCTCCAACAATAATATCTTCTATTGCACTCCCTTGATACTTTATTGCTTCTACTTCTAAACCAGCCATAGTTAACTTTTTGGCTAACTTTTCTGGACTATAATCAAAATCAATATAATCTTGTAACCAATTATAAGAAACTTTCATTCTAAATCCCCCTCTTTACTTAAATTGTTCTAAAAATCTTACATCATTTTCATATAATAATCTAATGTCATCAATATCATACTTTAACATAGCGATTCTTTCTACTCCCATACCAAAAGCAAAACCAGTAAATTCCTTTGAATCTATACCAGACATTTCAAGTACATTAGGGTGAACCATGCCAGAACCTAAAATTTCTAACCAACCTGTATCAGAGCAAACACTACAACCTTGGCCACCACAATTAGCACATGAGACATCAACTTCAGCACTAGGCTCTGTAAATGGAAAATAACTTGGTCTAAATCTAACTTTTCTGTCTGTACCAAATAATTCATGTACTGCCTCAATTAAAATCTCTTTTAAATTAGCAAATGAAATATCTTTACCAATCATCAATCCTTCTACCTGATGAAAAACTGGTGTATGTGTAGCATCAATCTCATCAGAACGATACACTCGACCTGGAGCAATGATTCTAATTGGTGGAGTTGTCTGTTCCATTGTTCTAACTTGGACTGAGGAAGTATGAGTTCTTAATAATTCATCCTCCCCAACATAAAAAGTATCCTGCATATCTCGAGCTGGATGATTAGCTGGAAAATTTAATGCTTCAAAATTATAATAATCTGTCTCTACATCTGGGCCTTCAGCTATTTTAAAGCCTAATCCTAAAAATATTTCTTTAATTTCATTAAATACTAAAGTTAAAGGATGTTTATTAGCTGATTTAATTTTTACTCCGGGTAGAGTAACATCTATACTCTCTTCTTTTAGCTGCTCTTCTTTGGCTTGATTTTTCAATTCTTCCTTTCGCTTACTAATTAATTGTTGTAACTTGCTTTTAACTTGATTGGCTAATTTTCCAATCACAGGTCTTTTTTCAGGAGGCAACTCTCCCATACTACGTAGGATCTGCGTTACTTCTCCTTTTTTACCTAAATACTTAACTCTTAAATCATCTAATTCATCCAAATTAGAAGCTTTTTTAATTATATTAGTTGCTTCTTGTTGGATTTTTTCTAATTTTTCCTCCATCTTTAATCCTCCTTATTATATAACTTTTTATAAACTAAAAAAATCCACTTCTCCCTCCGATTAAGGACGAAAGATAGTGGATTACTTCCGCGGTACCACCTTAGTTAGCTAACTAAAGCTCGCTTGATTCTTGATAACGGTAGAAAACCGATTTAACTTACTTAATTCAGTTAAATAGCTCCAGAATGAATTCGCTTAACATTGTCTTAAAAATACTCTCAGTTAATAGTATTTTCTCCCTTGAAGACAAGAGGTTAAACTACTTAATTCTATCACAACCTTTATCTATATTAAACTTAGCACAAGTATATCATAGCTTTATAATAATAACAAGGCTATCCTTAATTGATCCTTTGTCTTACTGCTTCATAAAGAATTACTCCAGTAGCCATAGCTACATTAAGTGACTCAGCTCCACCAACTAGTGGAATCTTAACTAATTGGTCAGCTGCACTAATAAATTCTTCTCGCGGACCATGTCCTTCATTGCCAGCTACAATAGCAACTGATTGAGAGTAATCTGCTTCAAAGTGATATGTATTTCCTTTAATATCTCCTACAACTAACTTAATTTTATTTTCTTTTAAATTGGCCCTTAACTCTTTTAAATTTCCTGCTCGATAAACAGGCAATCTAAATAATGATCCCATAGTAGCTCTAAGTACTTTTTGGTTATATAAACTTACTGTACCTTTAGTAGTAATTACACCACTAGCACCAGCAGCATCAGCAGTTCTAATAATAGTACCTAAATTGCCTGGATCTTGAATTCGATCAGCTATTATAAACAATTCTTTATTACCAGCTAAAAAATTATTTAAATCATGATTGACTTGCTGTACAATAGCTAGAATTCCCTGTGGAGAGGTTGTATCAGCTACCTTTTGCAATAAATCATCAGTAATCTTAATCACTTTATTATCTGCTTGCTTTAAACCTTCTAGTAATTCCTGCCCTCGTTGATTACGTAACAAATAATCCGAATAAAAAATTTGTCTAATATCTGCTTGCTCATTTAGTGCTTCTTCTATGATTCTAATCCCTTCTAAAACAAATTGCTGATTTTGACGTCGATATTTTTTTTTGTATAAAGAACGCAAATATTTAATCTTTTCATTCTTAAAACTAGTTATTGTCACTTTAATAACTCCCTTCTATATTATCAAACTAGAAGTTATTATATCAGCCTATATATAATACCTCAAACTTATTTACTTAAAATTGTCTCAATCGGGCCAAGCTTTCATTATCACCAACAACAATCAATGTATCCTCTGGTTTAATCTCTAATTCAGCTCTAGGAGATACTTCAATCTTTTTTCCACGCTTAATCCCCATTACATTTACTCCAAAGCGACTTCTCAGTTGTAACTCTTTAAGACTTCTATTATGCATTTTAGGACTAGATTTTATTTCAACTACACTATAATTAGGGGCCAACTTAATATACTCTAGTATATTTGAATCAACTAAATTATTAGCTATTCTAGTTCCCATATCTCGCTCTGGATGGACAATTCGATCAGCTCCTACCTTTTGTAATACTCTTCCATGTAGTTGATTGCTTGCTTTAACCACCACTTGATTAACTCCTAACTCTTTTAACAATAAAGTTGCTAAAATATTAGATTGAATATCCTCTCCAATACTAACGACTGCTACATCAAAATCAGCTACTCCTAGTTCCTCTAAAGCAGCTTCATTAGTCGCATCTAATTGAGCTGCATGAGTTACTTCATTACTAATCTCTTGAATCCGTTCTTGGCTAATATCTATAGCTAAAACGTCACATTCTTTTCCTGCTAAAGTCTTAGCTACGCTAGAGCCAAATCGCCCTAAACCTACTATTATAAATTGTTTCATTATACTCCTCCTTTAGACTTATTTAACCAATCATTATATCTTCTTCAGGATAGCGAATATTTGCTTTATGCCTTTTTTCTGCAATTGCAACTGCTAGAGTTACTGGACCAATCCTTCCTAAATACATAGTAATAATAATTAATACCTTCCCGATCTCCGATAAACCAGCAGTTATACCTGTAGATAAACCTACAGTTGCGAAAGCAGATACTGTTTCAAAGAGAAGATCTAAAAATGGAGCTTCTTCAGTAATAGTTAAAATAATAGTTATTGTTGCTACATGTACTAAACCCAGCGCAACCACTGTTAGAGCATCCAAAACTATTTCTCTATTTAACCTTCTCTTATAAATTTCTACATCATCTCTACCAGTTGCTCGAGAATATAGTACTGCTCCTATAGCACCTAAAGTAGTTGTTTTTACACCCCCTCCAGTAGAACCAGGGGACGCACCAATGAACATTAGTAAAATAACCAAAAAAATGCTTGAATCCCTTAGAACTCCCATTGAAACAGTAGCAAACCCAGCTGTTCTCGGAGTTACTGCTAAAAAATAAGAAGCCAATAATTTGCCCTTAAGTGATAATTTACCCATTGTCTGAGGATTAGAATACTCTAGTATAAAAAAAATAATAAAACTTAACATGATTAAAACTAATGTTATAGATAAGACCATCTTAGTTTGCAATGAAAATCTTTTAAACTTCTTTTTAGAATAAACTTCGGCAATTACTGCAAAGCCAATCCCACCTAAAATAATTAAACTAGTTATCGTTAAATTAACTGTTAAATCACTAGTAAAATTTAATAAACTATTTCCAAATAAGTCAAAACCGGCATTATTAAAGGCTGAAATCGAATGAAAGATCCCATAATAAACTGCTTTTCCTACTGGCATATCCTGAGCAAGTCTAATAGATAGTATTAAAGCCCCTAATCCTTCAATAGTAAAAGTTACGGCTACAACATACTTTACTAACTGTAAAACTCCTGATAACTGAAATTGATCTAAATCATCTAAAATCATTAATCTATGTTTTAATGTTACCTTTTTTCCAATTAAAAGAGCAAGTAAAGTAGACATAATCATAAGTCCTAAACCTCCAATTTGAATCAAACACATAATAACAAGTTCCCCAAAAAAACTAAAATAAGCTACAGTATTCTCTACTATTAAACCTGTTACTGCAGCAGCAGAAGTAGCAGTAAATAAAGCATCTAAAAAATTCATTCCTTGACCATCAGTAGTTGCTATTGGTAAAGTTAATAATAATCCTCCTCCAAACATTATAATAGCGTATCCCATAGATAATATTTGAGCCGAACTTAACTCATTAATCTTCTTCATCTCTATATCCACCTCTATTATATCCTATAATAAGAAAAGACTACAGCAGGCTGCTGTAGTCTTAGTCTATATTTAAAATTACCATTTTTTTATTTTTTATGTATATAAATTTAATAGTGTTTTAATTGACTTAAGCCTTTTTCTTGGCCCATAACTACTAATACATCATTAGCATTAATTACAGCTTCTGCTTCTGGTGAAACATTAACATCATCATTAGATTTAATAGCTAACACATTTACCCCAAACTTACTTCGCAAATCTAATTCTTTTAAACTCTTTCCAGTAAGTTTATCTGAAGCAATCAATTCTGCTATACTATAATTAGGTGCTAATTCAATATAATCCAAAACATTAGCAGAGACTAAATTATTAGCTACTCTAGCTCCCATATCTCGTTCAGGATAAACTACTTTATCAGCACCAACTTTACTTAATAACTTCCCATGAAGATTATCTTGAGCCTTAACTACCACATGAGATACTCCTAATTCTTTTAAAACTAAAGTCGCCAAAATATTACCATGAATATTAGAACCAATAGCTACAATTGCTATATCGAATTCATCAACCCCTAATTTCTGCAAAGTTTCTTCAGAAGTGGCATCTGCTTGTACCGCATGGGTTACTTGATTACTAATCTCCTGTACTTTCTCTTCATCAATATCGATTGCTAACACATCATGTTCTTTGTTAGCTAGAGTGGTAGCCACACTCGTACCAAAACGACCTAAACCTACTACTATAAATTGTCTCATTATTATCCCCCTTTAACCAACTAAAATTTTCTCTTCTGGATATCTAATGTTAGCCTTATGTCTTTTTTCCGCCACCGCAACTGCAAGAGTTAATGGGCCAACTCGACCAGCAAACATAGTCAAAATAATCAAAACTCTACCTATTACTGATAAATTACCCGTTACCCCAGTAGATAAACCTACTGTTCCAAATGCAGATACTGTTTCAAACAATAAATCTAAAAACGGAGCTTTCTCTGTAATCGTCAAAATAGTAGTTACTAAAGCAACTATAGTTAAGGCAATAAGACAGATAGATAAAGCATCAAAGATAACTTCTTTATCAAGCCTTCGTTTATAAACTTCAATATCATCCTTCCCAGTTACTCTAGAATATAATACTGCCAATAAAGCCCCAAATGTAGTTGTCTTAATTCCCCCACCAGTTGAACCAGGTGAAGCACCAATAAACATCAAAATAATTACAAAAAATATAGTAGAGCTTCTTAAAGCACCTGTTGGTACAGTATTAAACCCTGCCGTTCTAGGAGTTACTGATAGAAAATAAGAAGCTAATAATTTATCCCCTAAAGGTAACTTACCTAATGTAGCCGGGTTAGAATGTTCTAATATAAAAGCCCCTATCATCCCTACAACAATTAAAATAGCCGTTACACTTAAAACTAACTTAGTCTGTAAAGAAAAATTCTTAAATTTTTTACCATCATAGATTTCAGCAATTACAGCAAAGCCAATTCCACCTAAAATAATCAAACTAGTTATTGTTAGATTAACTGTTATATCACCAGTGAAGTTTTCTAAACTATTACCAAAAATATCAAAACCAGCATTATTAAAAGCTGATACTGAATGAAAAATGGCAAAGTAAATTGCCTTTCCTAAGGGCATATCTTGAATAAATCTAGTAAATAATAATAAAGCCCCTGTTCCTTCAATAGTAAAAGTAACAGCTATAACATACTTAACTAATTGTAAAATTCCTGATAATTCAAACTGGTCCAAGTCATCTTGAATCATTAATCTATGCTTTAAGGTTACTCTTTTCCCAACTAAAAAAACAAATAAGGTCGACATACTCATAATCCCTAAACCACCAATTTGAATTAAACACATAATCACTACTTGACCAAAGGTAGTAAAAAAACTAGCAGTATTTTCTACTATTAAACCTGTTACTGCCGTTGCTGAAGTAGCAGTAAACACAGCATCTAAAAAATTCATTCCTTGTCCATTTGTAGTTGCTATTGGTAAAGTTAATAATAGTGCTCCTAGTAAAATAACTGTTGAATAGCCTAAAGATAATATCTGAGCTGAACTTAAATTATAAAGGTTAAAAAACTTTTTCATATCTACACCTCACTTCCTAATATAGAAACTAATGATGGATGGCTTAAAACAAAATAAAGTAGGACCAGCCTCACGGCTGGGACCTCTTGTCAAACTGCACGTACGGTTCTCCCGTATACAGCTTTCGGTCATTGTTGCTCCTTAACAGAGAGTAAGTTATCGTCTTTGTGTTGCCACAAATGTATATTTTACTCTTGTCTAAAGCACATCGGTAAGCAGTGATTCTAGTCCTAAATCTCTTAATATTTTATTAGGAAGGCGATAATTCTGCCCTTTCGCCTTCTTTCCTTCTATAAAACAACGTACTCTCATTCTTATCCAACCATCTAACTTTTTATATAGTCCTTTAATATTTCCTAGTAGAAAACTATTACCCCAACCTCTAATAATTAAATTAAGCTCATCAATCATTACAGCTACTCCTATTGACCTATTCCTTTTGGTTTTCTTTCTTACTTTATCCTTACTAAAACCACTAAGTGATTTTAGATTCGCCCCAAAAAAGTGGGTCCCCCGCTTTCATACTAAATATGAAATTCGGCATAGAGTATATATTCTATTTTATTTTCTACTATTATAACTCTTCTTTTAATTAGTTGTCAACTATAATTATAAATTTTCTTTAGCTAAATTAACTAATTCAGCAAAACCTTCTTCATCATTAACAGCCATATCAGCTAACATTTTTCTATTAATCTCAACATCAGCTTGCTTTAGACCGTGAATGAATCTACTATAAGATAAATCATTTAATCTAGCTGCTGCATTAATTCTACTAATCCATAACTTTCTAAAGTTTCTTTTCTTTTGCTTTCTATCTCTATAAGCATAATTTAAGGACTTCATTACCTGTTCTGTAGCTGGTCTATATAATTTACTTTTAGTTCCAAAATAACCTTTTGCTAGTCTAAGAATCTTCTTTCTTTTTTTTCTTCTTTTATTACCTCGTTTGGCCCGTGGCATAAATCATAACCTCCTATAAAGTTTTTATTCATATGGTAAAAGTTTTTCTAAACGTTTCTGATCACACTTTTTGACTGTAGCATCTTTATTTAATTTCCTTTTACGGTTTGCACTCTTTTTAGTATTCAAATGATTCTTAAAACCTTTTTTTCGCTTAAATTTACCTTTTCCTGTCTTCTTAAATCGTTTCTTAGAACCTTTATGTGACTTCATCTTACCCATAGGTTTTCCCTCCTATTCTTATTAGCTTTTATCACTCTTTGGAGTAATAAACATCAACATATTTCTGCCTTCCATTGTAGGCTTTTTAGAAATCTTACCTATATCAGAAACTTGCTCAGCTAATCTATCCATTAATTCATAACCAAGATCTTTATGAACAATTTCTCTACCTCTAAATCTTAAACTAACCTTAACTTTATTTTTATTATTTAAAAACCTTTTGGCCATTTTAACCTTAACATTAAAGTCATGGTCTTCAATATTAGCACTTAATTGAACTTCTTTAGTCTTCATTACATTTTGATTCTTTTTAGCTTCTTTAGCTTTTTTAGCTTGCTCATACTTATACTTACCATAATCCATAATCTTACATACAGGCGGTTTTGCCTGAGGAGCAACTTCAGCTAAATCTAAACCTTTCTCTTCAGCTAAACTTAAACCTTTCTTTAAAGACATAATCCCAATTTGTTCTCCATCATTATCAACGACTCTAACCTCTCGAGCTCTAATTTTCTCATTAACTCGTAAATCCGTACTAATTTTACACGCACCTCCTAAATAAAAAAAGATGACCTTTTTGATTAGGTCACCCGCAGTTGCTAAAATTAGACATACATATCCCTAAAATAATAGTTTGCATGCTAACTTTATTGACCCAAAGCTACTATCTTTAGGTGAGAAGCGGATGACTTCTACTTTATTGTCTTTAATTAGTATAACATAGAGGTAAAAATTCGTCAAGCAAGTATTTTACTTTATTGATATATAGGTTAACATTTAGATTACTGTGAGAGGGGTTCTACTAGATAAATTTCTTAAAATTGTTGCGAACCCCTCTCCCAATAATTGTAATCAATTACTCTTAATTTTTATCCTCTATTTCATCTACAAGTTTTGCTTTAAATTCATCTACTGCAGTTGCTCCTAGATCTCCTTCACGTCTATGACGAACAGACACTGTCTTATCTTCAACTTCATTGTCTCCTACTATTAACATATAAGGGATTTGTTGCACTTGTGCTTCTCTGATTTTATATCCCATTTTTTCTTGTCTGGCATCTACTTCTACCCTAACCCCAGCATCTTCTAACTCTTTTTTAAGATCATAGGCATAATCTAGATGATCATCAGTAATTGGAATTATCTCTGCTTGAACTGGGGCCAACCAGGTTGGGAATGCACCAGCATAATGTTCAATTAAAATTCCCATAAACCGTTCTAGACTGCCATAAATAGCTCTATGAATCATTACAGGACGATGTTCTTCTCCATCTTCGCCAATATAAGTTAAATCAAAACGTTCTGGCATTTGGAAATCAAGTTGAATTGTTCCACACTGCCAAGTACGACCTAAGCAATCTTCAAGTTGAAAGTCAATTTTTGGCCCATAAAAAGCCCCATCTCCTTCATTAACTACATAATCTAAATCATTATCAACTATAGCTTCTCTTAAAGCAGCAGTAGCTTTGGCCCATAATTGATCAGATCCCATTGCTTTATCAGGTCTAGTACTTAACTCTACACTATATTTAAATCCAAATGTACTATAAATAGTATCAACTAATTGAATAACCCCACTTAATTCATCTTTAATTTGATCTGGAAGGCAGAAAATATGGGCATCATCTTGAGTAAAGTTTCTTACTCGCATTAACCCATGTAAAGTTCCAGATAATTCATGGCGATGAACTAATCCTAATTCTCCCATCCTAATTGGTAAATCACGATAACTTCTCATCTTATCTTTATAAACTAAAATACCACCTGGACAATTCATTGGTTTAACAGCATAATTTTCTTCATCAATTTCAGTAAAATACATATCATCACTGTAATGATCCCAATGTCCAGATTGCTCCCATAACTGCTGATTTAAAATAATTGGGGTCTTAATTTCTTCATATCCTGCTTTACGATGTTCTTCCTTCCAAAAATCTATTAATTGGTTTCTAACTACCATTCCTTTAGGATGGAAGAATGGAAAACCTGGCCCTTCATCCTGTAAACTAAATAAGTCAAGCTTTTGTCCTATCTTTCTATGATCTCGTTTTTTAGCTTCTTCTAATCTATTTAAATGTTCCTTTAAACCTTTTTTCTTATAAAAGGCAGTAGCATAAATTCTTTGTAACATATCATTATTTTCATCTCCACGCCAATAAGCACCAGCTACATTCAATAATTTAAAAGCATTTGTCTTTAGCTTACCTGTTGAGGGTAAATGAGGTCCTCGACATAAATCTATAAAATTACCCTGTTGATAAAAACTTACAGTATCATCATCTAAATCCTTAATTAATTCTATCTTATACTCTTCATCTAACTCTTTCATCTTAGCAATTGCTTCTTCTTTAGATACTTCTAAACGTTCAATTTTATAATCTTCTTTAATAATTTCTTTCATTTCAGACTCTATCTTATCAAAATCATGCTCAGATATCTTATCTTCTAGATCAAAATCATAATAAAAACCATCATCAATTGTTGGCCCAATTGCTAAACTTACATCATTATATAATCTCTTTACTGCCTGTGCCATTACATGAGCAGCAGTATGTCGATAAACTTCTAATCCTTCTTTAGAATCAATAGTAATAATTGCTAATTCAACATCTTCTGATATAGCATAATTAATATCAACTGCCTGTCCATCAACCTTTCCTGCTACAGCAGCTTTTCCTAGCCTTGGCCCGATATCAAACGCTACTTCTTTAATAGTAGTTCCTTGGTCATACTTCCTACTAGAACCATCTGGTAAAGTTACTTTCACTTTCTTCATCCTTTTATCCTCCTATATTTTAATTATCATTTTTTATAATAAAACTAAAATAACCTCTCCATCTCTAATTTAGAGACGAAGAGGTCGTGGTTCCACTCTAATTAAATCTATATTAATAACATAGATTTCGCTTAGTATAGATAACGGTTCTCACCGGGCTCCCTTACTTAATAATTGTTCAAGGGCCAACTCAAAGGTGGTTTTCAGTTAATTAACCTTAGGAGACTTCCAGTTTATAATCCCCATTCCCTTTAAAGGCTAAAATTAACATACTCGTCCTTATCAGTGTTATTACGATATTAACTTATCATAATTATACTTCTCCCCAAAACTAATGTCAAGCTTATTTTAGTATTTGATCTACTCAAGTTCATTAAGATCATTCAACTCACAATAATTACATCCCAAACAAATTGAAATCCGATCAGTAAAAATTTTCTTTAAGGTCTTAATTATAGATATCGGCTTATCAAAATGAATAATAATTTCTTTAGGAGCAATACTAATTAAAGCACTAATTAATAAATCTTCATCATGTAATTTATCATCTACCATCTGTAATATATATTCATCTAAAAAAATATTTTCTAGTACAATTCCGTTACTATCTAATAACTGAAAGTTACCATTTTTAGTCTTAATTACATTTACTAATTCATTCTTAGTTGTTTGATTATCAATAAATGATTTAAGCAGATAAATAAATTCTTGATTTTCACGTTCAACCATATAATCCTCTACTGCACCCTCAATAGCCAATTTTAGTTCTGCTAAATAGTCCTTCAGTCTAAATCGAATAAAACCTTCTAGGATGAATTCATCTTCTGACTTAAGATAATCAATAATCTCTAATAAAACTTTATTTTTTCGTTGAATTTTAGAGATGATTTCCTCATTATCTTGACTAACCAAAAAATTAAGTCTATCATATGCCATTTCTAAAATTATTTCTTTTTCTTCAGTAGAAAAATAATTATAATTATTTTTAAGAATTTTATCTAATAAATCACTTTCAAAATAATTAATAATTATATCTGATAAAGCATTAGCAATATACTCTCTGAATATATCTATTGAAAATTGCTCTTCCTCTTTATATTTACATTCGAAAAATACTATATTATTTTCAACAATTCTATTTATTTCAATTTCTATACCATCTTCTCGTAAAAAACCTAATTCAAAATACAATCTCTCTTCTAAATTGTTAATATAATTATTACTTCCAATCCTGACCAAAGTCATTTATCCCTCCCACCTCCTAAAAAACAATACTATAATAGTATATGTATCCTAAAACTATTATATACTCTAAAAGAGAGGGGTAAATGTCAATATTTTTATTTCAAAAACAAAATTCACTTATCCTTTTAGCAAATAATAAAGCTCTCCATTACCTTGGCCCGAAAAAATAAAAAATGACCTTTAACTTAATGTTTAGCTCTTTCTTTAATCTGTTCTATTTTTTCTTTGGATAGTCCACTAGCTTTAACTACCTTATTCATATCTACTCCTGTTTTTAATAGATTTTTGATCATTTCTAACTTACCCTCTTCTATACCTTCTTTCTTACCTTCTTCCTTAGCCGCTTGATAAAGATTAGTCATTTCTTTTGTCACTGTATCTTCACCTCCCAATGATTCCTCTACTTCTCTATAAAAATTAAGTTCTAAATCAGTTGGCAAAAACAAAATCCCATCTAAAAACTCAAAAACATTATATATTTTCTCCTTAGAAAAACCTTTATCTAATAAAAATTTTAATAATTTCTTCTTAAAATTATACCTTACATCTTCTTTTCCCTTACTCTCTAAAGTATATAGACCTGCTAAAATCACCATAGCAATAGGTTACATTTTTTATTACTATTATTATATCAAAATTCATTTGCAATATCTATCCAAATCTCTTGGGCCAACCGCCCTAGGAGGTCTAAATAATTACTCCTTTATTTTACTGGCCAACTACTAAGCTAACAGCATTCTTCATAATCTCTTTCGTCTTCCCACTCCCTTTACTACCCAAAAATAAAAAACACCCAGATGAATTCTAGGTGTTAAGATAATTAACTATTCTATTATCTATCTCATTTTTCTATTAAATTCTTTATTTCTTCTTTCGTTAAATTAGTAAACTTCTCTATCTTTTCAATACTTAACCCATCTTTCAGCATTTCTTTTGCCACTTCTATTTTCTCTTTTTTTCTGCCTTTTTTCTCCCCTTCTTCTAATCCTTCTTCTCTAGCTTCTTTAGCAGCTTCCTGTATATTCGTAATTTGATCATGAATTGCTTTCTGCCTACTCTCATAAATTTCTCTAGTTTCTTCATCATGACTTAATATTTCTAATCTTTCTGCCGCTTCTTTAAGTTCTTTCATTCCCTCCTCAAGCATTTTCATCACCTCACTTTGGGGATTTTTCAAAAATAGTGCCCAAGGAACTAATTTATCTTCTTTACTCTTATTCTCAATATCTTCAACACTTTCAAACTCATCTTCGTCTAACTTAGATAATTCTATAAAGTGGATTTCCTCCAAATCTGTTAATATCTCATTAGTTTCTTTTTCTTTAAGAATATACGCATTATGATATCTATTATTCTTCTTTAAATAAGTAAAATTTAAAATATTTATTGTCACTGTTCGCTCTAATTTATTATACGGATCACCAGATTTCATCTGTGACTCATACAACTTACTCCAATAGTATAAAGTCCTCTTTTTCATATTATATTGATTTTTAAGTTGAATCTCTATATTCACCTTACTATCATTGCTTGTAGTTGCCTTAATATCTAATCGGGAAAATTTATCGTCTTTCCAATCTTTATCTATATCCGGATTATCTATGCTTATATCTACTATTTCTTCCTCAGATTGCTTATTTCCAAATACACTGTTTAAAAAAGCAATTAAAATTTCTTTGTGGTTTTCAGAGCCAAATACCTTTTTAAAAACAAAATCTACTTTAGGATCTAATATATCTTCTGTCATATCTACTTATCCCTCACTATTCTTTATTCTATTATTATTATATCGCACTTTAGCTAAAATTAAAACAACCACACTTATTGAGATAGCATCAATTTTTTATAGATTAATACTTAAAGATTATTTTCCCAATCAAACAATTGCCTTTAAAGCTCTAGTTAAACCTGTTCTTCTTCCTATATTTATGCTAGGTATATTCTTCTTAGGCTGAGCAAACTTCTTTTTTAACTTACTATTTATCGTTTTAGATTCAATCTCTGTTAAAGTTTCTTCTTTTTTTATTTTTTCTTCCTTTCTCAAAAACAATTCTTTCAGTTTTTCTTTATTTCCACCATTAAACTTAAATGCTTGTAATCTAGACATTTGATCAACACCAGTCTTTGACCAAGCCATTGGTCTTGAACTTAATCTATCCGCCAATATATGGCTTATATGTCCCTCAGCACTACAACCAATTGTATCTTTATCTTGGGTATAATTTACTTATCCCATCCCAAAATTATTATGAATATAATAACACGATTTTCTAAGCAAACTCTTTCCCTTCTTACTTTCTTCATTAGATATTAATTCACTAAAAGCTTCTTTAACTAACTTTTTGTCTGATTTCTCTAATCCACCTTAGAGTTTTTCTTTAACTTCCTCATTTTTTCACTTTCAATTTTAATTATATATCACAAGATAAGTAGTCAAAAAATTAAAAAAAGCACCCTTTTAAGGGTACAAAAAATATAAATGGCACGGGAAGCAGGACTTGAACCCGCAACACCTGGATTTGGAGTCCAGTGCTCTGCCAATTGAGCTATTCCCGTACAATATATTAATTTACAATGTACAATTGATAATTGACAATTAAAATCAAAAACACTTAAAAAATATTAGGTTTAATCTTTTTAATTATAAATTCTACATTGTCAACTGTCAATTGATTTTATTGGTGGAGGTGGGGAGATTCGAACTCCCGTCCCCATAGAGTACCCTAGGAGTTTCTACGAGCGTAGCTTATGATTTAGTTTCGCAACTTTACCCCCCATAAGCAGGGTTTAAAATTGCTAGCTTGATAAGTTCACTATCTTCCTACAAGCTTCAGAAAATAGATAGCCTGCTTAATTATGACACTTATAGGCGCCCACAGACAAGACCCCTATAAGCGTAGCGGGTGCGTTACGCAGCCGCTAAAGCGTAATTATTATCGTTTGCAAATAAATTTAAATACTATTAATCTTACGAGTTTAATAGTAATCTCGGCTCGCTTGCTCCCTCATACTCTATAGGTCGATTTCCATGTACACCCCCATAGAATATTCAGAAGCTTTATTAAGTTGGAAATTAATTATACAATATCAATCACTAATTGTCAATTACTAATATCTTTGCCGGTCTTTCAATGCCCGCTGAATCTCACGTTGTGCAGTCTTACGTTTAATATCTTCGCGCTTATCATGAAGATTCTTACCCTCAGCTAAAGCTAATTCAACTTTAACTAGATCATGTTTAAAATAAAGCTTTAAAGGAATTAAAGTATATCCTTGTTGTTTAGTCTTTCCTATCAATGATTTAATTTGGTGTTTATGAAGCAATAGCTTCCTTTTTCTCTCTGGTTCATGATTATAACGATTACCTTCTTTGTATGGAGCAATATGCATATTATGCAAGAAGGCTTCTTCATCTCTAACCAAAGCAAAGCTATCTTTAAGGTTTACTTTTCCAGCACGAATAGACTTCACTTCTGTCCCCTGGAGTACAATTCCAGCTTCATAAGTCTCTTCAATATGGTACTCATGCCTTGCTTTACGATTCTTTGCAATTGTTTTCATCTTCTTCACCTCTTAACTCCTAAGAGAAGAGAACTCCTCTTATTACCAAGACCAATTATTATTATAACATAGATTATCCATATGTCAACAAAAATTCAATTAAAATCTACAGGGGTACCCCTGTAGATTAAATTAATCTTTAATCAGTTACTACTTCTAAATCAATTTGTCTTTCTGCAAGATCTACTTTGCTAATCTCTATCTTTATTTCATCTCCTAATTTATAAATATTAGCAGTTCTTTCACCTATAAAGGCATATTTATCTTCATGATAATGGTAGTAATCATCTAGTAATGTGCTAACATGAACTAAACCTTCTATTCCGTTATCTAACTCTACAAAGAAACCAAAAGGCATCACACTACTAATAACCCCAATATATTCTTGTCCAATCTTATCTTTCATATACTCTACTTTCTTTAAGTCTTTTGATTCTAGTTCAGCATCCATAGCTTTCCTCTCTTGAATAGAACAATGGTCTGCTATAGAGAATAAATTGCTTTCTAATTCTTCTCTTCTTTGTTTAGATAAAGATTGTTGGTTAATTACTTCTTTAATAATCCGATGAATCATTAAATCAGGATATCTTCTAATTGGTGATGTGAAATGAGAATAACAATCTGAAGCTAACCCAAAATGTCCTATATTTTGTATATGATAATGAGCTTGTTGCATAGTTCTTAATAAAACTGTACTAACTACTTTTTCTTCTGGTTCCCCTTCTACCTTATTTAAAACTGTCTGTAAGGCTTTAGGATGTACTTCCTCTTTTAACCCCTTAATATGATAACCTAAATTATGCAAGAATTCATTTAAGTCAGTTAATTTTTCCATATTGGGTTGTTCATGAACTCGATAGATAAAAGGTATTTCCCTATCATACATTGCTTCAGCAACTACTTCATTAGTTTTAATCATAAAGTCCTCAATTAATTTCTCAGCAACTCCTCTTTCTGCCTTAACTATATCAATAGGCTTACCATCTTCATCTAAAATTACATTAATCTCAGAAAAATCAAAATCAACACTGCCTCTTTCTGATCTAATCTCCTTTAACTTAGTTGATAATTGAGTCATTAGCTTTAATTTTTCTACTACATCCTGATATTCACTAATTAACTCTTCATCTTCTTTCATTAATATTTTATTAACCTTATTATAAGTCAGACGATGATTAACTTCGATTATACTTTCAGTCATCTCATAATCTAATAATTCTCCAGTTTCTAAATCAAAATCCATCAGTACAGACATAGCTAGTCTCTCAACATTAGAGCGTAAACTACATAGATTATTAGATAGTTTTTCTGGTAGCATAGGAATAACTCTATCAACTAAATAAATACTTGTACCTCGCTTACGTGCTTCTTCATCTAAAACCGTTCCTGGCCTTACATAATGGGTTACATCAGCAATATGAACGCCTAATCGAACCTTATCCCCCTCTAAATTGACGATAGAAACTGCATCATCATAATCTTTAGCATCTTCACCATCAATTGTAACCATCTTCACATCACGTAAATCTTTTCTTCTTTTTTTCTCATCCTCAGGTATTTCCTCTGGTATCTCACTAACCATTTCCATAACTTCCGCTGGAAAATCAGCAGGCAATTCTAGCTTACGAATAATTGCTTCTATATCAACACCAGGGTCATCTTTATGACCTAAAACTTCTATTACTTTACCTTCTGGATTTCTACTTTTTTCTGGCCAACTAGTAATCTTAACTATAACCTTTTGGCCTTCCTTAGCTCCTTTACTTTCTGATTTTGGAACAAAAACATCATGACTAATTCTAGAATCATCTGGAACTACAAAACCAAAATTATCACTATCCTCATATGTACCAACAATTTGTTGATTGGCCCTCTCTAGAATTTTAATTACTTCTCCTGATAATCGCTTGCCACTCTTCTTACTAGTTAATCTAACTACTACACGATCATCATGCATGGCTCCATTTAAATCTTTGAAATTAATATAAACATCTTCTTGTTCTGGATTATCAGGAATTAAAAATCCAAATCCCTTAGAGTGACCTTGTAAACGGCCTACTATTAAATTCATTCTCTCTGGGACACCATAACATTCTTTCCGATTCTTTATGATAGAACCTTCAGATTCCATCTTAGCCAATACTTCCAAAAACATATTTTTATCTTTTTCAGGAATTTCAAATACTTCTAATAATTCTTCAGCTGTTATTGGCTTATAAGCTTTTTCTTTCATAAAGTTCAAAATAGTCTTTTTTATTCTCATATTTGCCCTCCATTATCCTTTATATTCTATTATTTTCAAATTGAAGTTTTATATACTAACCTAATAAAAAAATAAAACTCCTGATTAAATGAAAATTTAACCAAGAGCCTTTAAACAATATGGATTGTCTATATAACCGCAACAACCAAAGATAATATCATAAATAAAACAGCCGCTACTGTAGTTACTTTACTTAAAACCTGATCAAGACCTCTTCCTTGGTCGCCAAATAAAGAAGTAGCTCCACCATCAATACCACCTAATCCTGCACTTTTACCTGATTGTAATAATACTGAAACAATCAATGTAATAGATACAATAATTAATAATACTTTAAGGAAAAATACCATCTATTCTACCTCCTTGTTAAAATACCAATAAATATTTTAACACACTTAAAATAAAAAAGCAATCTATATAATTCCAAAAAAATAGTCAATTAATAATATAAGGGCAGGTTACCCTGCCCTTAATAATTTAACTTAACTTAAATTTATAGATTGTAAAAATTAGCTAATCCATTATATTGACCAGTCACAGCTAATCTTTCTTCAATTCTTAATAACTGATTATACTTGGCCATTCTATCAGACCGAGAAGCAGAACCAGTTTTAATTTGACCAGCATTAGTAGCAACCACTAAATCAGCAATTGTATCATCAGCAGTCTCTCCAGATCTATGAGATACAACAGCAGTCATATTATTTCTCTTAGCTAATTCAATAGCATCAAGAGTTTCAGTAATTGTACCAATTTGATTAACCTTAATTAAGATAGAATTAGCAGCACCTAACTCAATTCCTTTAGCTAAAAATTCAGTATTAGTAACAAATAGATCGTCACCAACAATCTGAATCTTATCTCCTAATGCTTCATTTAATTTCACCCAACCATCCCAGTCATCTTCATCTAATCCATCTTCGATAGACTGAATTGGATACTTATCAACTAGCTCAGCATAAAACTCAACCATTTCTTCACTAGTTCTTACTGCTCCTTCACGCTTGAAGTTATACTTTCCATCTTCATAGAATTCACTAGCAGCTGCATCTAAAGCAAGTACGATATCATCACCAGGAGCATAACCAGCTTTTTCAATTGCTTCTAGAATTATTTCAATAGCTCCTTCAGTACCATCAATATCACGCGGAGCAAATCCACCTTCATTACCTACTGCAGTTACATCTCCTTTTTCAGCTAAGATACCTTGTAAAGCATGGAAGATTTCAGAACCAGCTTGTAATCCTCTCTTATAATTATCGAATCCAACTGGCATAATCATAAACTCTTGAATATCTACAGCAGAATCAGCATGCTCTCCACCATTTAGAATATTCATCATAGGCACTGGTAACTCTTTAGCGTTAACTCCACCTAAATACTGATATAGTGGTAAACCTAATTGATTAGCAGCTGCTTTAGCTACTGCCATAGAAACACCTAAAATAGCATTAGCACCAAGATTTTCTTTTTTTGCAGTTCCATCTAATTCAATCATTAAATTATCAATTGTAACTTGTTCGTCTGCAGGTAAACCAATAATTTCAGGGGCAATATCTTCATTAACATGACTAACTGCTTTTTGAACACCTTTCCCTCGATATCGTTCTTCACCATCTCGTAATTCTAAAGCTTCATTTTCACCAGTAGAAGCTCCAGAAGGAACAGCAGCTCTTCCCATAGCACCTCCTGCTAAATAAACATCTACCTCAACAGTTGGATTACCTCTTGAATCAAGAATTTCTCTAGCTAAAACTTCAACAATTTCTAACATATTTATACCCTCCTAGTTTTTAATTGATTACTTACTAATTATTTTCTACAATAAGTTGTTGGCCTGTCATTTCTTCAGGAACCTCAAGTCCTAATAAGTTTAACATGGTAGGAGCAAAATCAGCTAATTTTCCATCTTTAATTAATTTAGCATCCTTATGCTTCGGATTTACATAGATAAATGGAACTGGGTTAGTTGTATGAGCAGTAAATGGCTCTCCAGTTTCATAATCTACCATCTGCTCACCATTACCATGATCAGCAGTAATTAAGGCTGATCCTCCTTGCTCTAAAATAGCATCTACAGTCTTACCTAAACATTCATCAACTACTTCTAAAGCTTCAACTT
This sequence comes from Halobacteroides halobius DSM 5150, assembly GCF_000328625.1. Lineage (NCBI taxonomy): Bacteria > Bacillati > Bacillota > Clostridia > Halanaerobiales > Halobacteroidaceae > Halobacteroides > Halobacteroides halobius. The sequence continues at coordinate 2,106,785 of NC_019978.1, forward strand.
CAGCATCAAAATCTCCTGTATGACCTACCATATCAGGATTAGCATAATTTAAAACAACTACATCATAATCCTGTTCAGCAATCTTTTCTACTAAATTATCTGTAACCTCATAAGCACTCATTTCAGGTTTTTGATCATAAGTAGCAACATCTGGAGAAGAAATAAGTTCTCGGTCCTCTCCCTTGAATGCTTCTTCTTTACCACCATTAAAGAAGAAAGTTACATGAGCATACTTTTCTGTTTCAGCTGTTCTTAACTGCTTTAAATCATTATCAGCAAGAACTTGGCTGAAGATATTCTCTAATTCAACTGGTGGAAAAGCAACAGGTGCATCAATAGTTTCGTCATACTCAGTCATACAAACTAAGTGTGCGTTTGAATAACTAGATCTATCAAAACCATTAAAGTCTGTATCATTTAAAGCTCGAGTTAATTGTCGAGCTCTATCAGCTCTAAAATTAAAGAAGATAATTGAATCATCCTCTGCAACTTCACTATTATCAGTAATTACTGTAGGAATTACAAACTCATCTGTTACATCTTCTTGGTAAGAAGCTTCAATAGCTTCTAGAGCAGACTTAGCTCTATTACCTTCAGCAAGACACATAGCATTATAGGCTTTTTCTGTTCGTTCCCAGTTATTATCACGATCCATATAATAATAACGTCCACCAATAGTTGCTATCTGTCCTACACCTAATTCTTTCATCTTATCTTCTAGTTGCTCTACATATTTTTTGGCACTTTGAGGAGGAGTATCCCGTCCATCTAAAATAGCATGAACATAAACATCTTCTATACCTACTCTTTCAGCCATTTCTAATAAACCAAATAAATGATTAATATGACTATGAACTCCACCATCAGAAAGTAATCCTACTAAATGTAAAGCAGTACCTTGGTTCTTAACTTTTTCTATCGCTTTAGCTATAGCTTCATTATCAACTAATTCATTATTTCTAACTGCCATATTAATTCTGGTAAAATCTTGATATACAACCCGACCAGCACCTAAATTCATGTGACCAACTTCTGAATTACCCATTTGTCCGTCAGGTAATCCTACTGCTTTCCCAGAAGCTTCCACAGTTGTGCTTGGGTATTCATTCGATAATTTATCAAAATTTGGTGTATTTGCAGCTTTAACACCATTCATTTTTTCATTCGAATTACAACCAAACCCATCTAATATTATTAATGCTAACGGCTTTGGTGCTGCCACATTTATCACCTCTCTATACTATTTAAACTTCACTATCTTAGAGAAAGATTCAGCTTCTAAACTAGCGCTTCCTACTAAGGCACCATCAATATTTGGCTGAGCCATAATCTCTTCTACATTCCATGGCTTAACGCTGCCACCATATTGAATTCTAATTGCTTCAGCAGTCTCTTCATCATACATTTTAGCAACTGTTTCTCTAATAAATTTAATGATTTCTTCAGCTTGCTCTGGTGTAGCACTTTCTCCAGTACCAATAGCCCATAATGGCTCATAAGCTAGCACCATATCTTTTACATCTTCTGCTTCAATACCAGATAAATCAGCTTCTAATTGAAACTTTACTCTAGCAAAATGTTCACCAGCTTCTCTTTCTGCTAATTTTTCTCCAATACATAAAATAGGCTTAATATCATTAGCAAAAGCTGTTTTTAGCTTTAAGTTAAGCAATTGATCATCTTCACCAAAAATTTCTCTTCTTTCTGAGTGACCAATGATTGCATATTCACAACCAACAGATTTAATCATAGCTGGAGATAGTTCACCAGTATAAGCACCACTTTCCTTGTAGTACATATTCTCAGATCCAAGTTTAACATTAGTATCAGCTAATACTTCGTTTAGTGGATATAAATCAATTGCTGGAGCACAAATTCCTGCTTCTACATCATCTACATCAGCAACTAACTCTTTAAATTCTTTTGCCATTTCTACTGCTTCCTCAACAGTTTTATGCATCTTCCAATTAGCACACATAAAAGGTGTACGCATAAAAATCACTCCTTCTGTAGTTTAAATTATACTTTGAAATTATGTAAATATCCCTTAAAAATAAGGATAAGGTGGAGGCAAAGGAAAAATTTAACCCTAGCCTCAACCCAAAACTATATTTACTTATTATCTAGTGCTTCTACCGCTTGTAATGGCTTTCCTTCAAAGAATTGTAGTGAAGCTCCACCACCAGTAGAAATATGTGTCATTTCAGATTCCAAACCTGCCTTCTTAACAGCAGCTGCAGAATCTCCACCACCAATAATAGTCATTGCATCAAGATTGGCTAAAGTCTTAGCTACTTGATTAGTTCCTTTAGCAAAAGCATCCATTTCAAAGACACCCATTGGTCCATTCCAAACTACTGTTTTAGCATCTTTAAGTACTGCACTAAACTTCTCTATAGTTTTAGGGCCAATGTCTAAAGCTTGCCAACCTTCTTCAATCTCATCAGCTGGTACAGCTTTATTATCAGCATCAGCAGCAAAGTCATCAGCAATTACTACATCTTCAGGTAGTACTAAATTAACTCCTTTAGCCTTAGCTTTTTCAATTAGTTCACCAGCTAAATCAATTTTATCTTCTTCAACTAAAGAATCACCAGTTTCATAACCTTGAGCAGCAATAAAGGTATTGGCCATTCCACCACCAATTAATAAAGCATCTACCTTTTCAATTAAAGTTTCAATAACTCCAATCTTATCAGATACTTTAGCACCACCAATAATTGCTACATAAGGATGCTCTGGATTATAAACTGCTTGGCCCATTGTTTCTAATTCATTTTGAATTAAGAAACCAGCAACAGCTTCATCTACATAATCAGCAACTCCTGCAGTAGAAGCATGAGCTCTGTGAGTAGCACCAAAAGCATCATTAACATAGATATCAGCAAATTGAGCTAATTGCTTAGAGAATTCTGGATCATTCTTCTTTTCACCAGGATTAAATCTAGTATTCTCTAATAATACAACATCACCTTTTTCCATATTAGCAACTGCTTTTTGCGCATCTTCTTCAACAGTATCATCCACTTTAGTAACTTTTTTATTTAATTTATTAGATAAAACTTGAGCTACAGGATCTAAACGTAAGTCCTCTTTAACTTCTCCACCTGGACGACCAAAGTGGGCCATTAAAATAACTTTAGCATCATGCTTAAGTAGATACTTGATTGTAGGCAAAGCAGCTTCAACTCTTGTTGCATCAGTTACATTACCTTCATCATCAACAGGTACATTAAAATCAACTCTTACTAAAACCTGCTTATCATCTACATTAACATTCTTTAGAACCTTCTTATCCATGCTTACACCTCCGTGATTTTTAATTGATACGTAAAATCAATTATTATCCTAATATAATAAGGTAGGGCCACACAAAAGTTGGCCCCACAATTAATTTCTATTAACCAATCATCTTAAGAGCTAAGTCAATAACTCGATTAGTATAACTTAATTCGTTATCATACCAAGAAATGATCTTAACCATATTATCAGCAACTTGCATAGTCGCTCCAGCATCAACTTTAGAAGATTCAAATTGACCCATAATATCTCGAGAAACAAGTGGCTCTTCAGTATAACCTAATACGCCTTCCATTTCTCCTTCAGCTTTTGCTTTAAGAGCAGCATTTACTTCTTCTGCAGTTACATCTTGTTCTAGAGTAAATACTCCATCAACGCAAGAACCATTAGGAACTGGAACTCGCATAGCCATACCATCAATCTTACCTTCTAATTCAGGTAATACCTTAGTAGTAGCAATTGCTGCACCAGTAGTTGTAGGAATAATATTTTCAGCAGCAGTTCTACCTCTTCTTGTTTTGCTTGCAGGAGCATCTAAGATAGCCTGGCTAGCAGTATATCCGTGCACAGTAGTAATTAATCCTTTTTCAATACCAAACTCATCATTTAACGCTTTAGCTAATGGAGCTAAGCAATTAGTTGTACATGATGCATTAGAAACAATCTTATCATCATCAGATAACTCATCACCATTAACACCTAATACGATAGTATTATCAAGCTCATCTTTAGCAGGTACAGTTAATAGAACTTTGTCGGCTCCAGCTTCTAAATGCTGTTCTAAATCTTCTTTGTATCTAAATACTCCAGTAGACTCAATTACAAGGTCTACATCCTTTTCATCCCAAGGTAATTCAACAGGATTCTTAATTGCAGTAACTTCAATCTCTTTACCATTAACAACTAAGTTCCCATTATTAGTATCTACTGTACCATCAAACTTACCATGTACAGAATCATACTTAAGTAAATAAGCTAAATTTTCTACATCAACTAAGTCGTTGATAGCAACAATCTCTAAGTCTACACCTCTTTGATTAATAAGTCTTAAGAAACCTCTCCCAATTCGTCCAAATCCATTAATTGCAACTTTTTTTGTCATTTTAACTCCCCCTTATTTAGGATAAATTTATTATAAATAAAATTGTAAACTTAAACTAAATTTAAGATTTTATTAGCAGCTTCTTCATCAGTAATTAAAACATCTTGATATTTATCTGAAACGGCTGCTAAAATAGCTTCTGCTTTATACTCTCCTCCAGCAATAGCAATTACCTTTTTTATCTTAACCAAATCTGATAGTTTTAATCCAACACTTGCTGTAGAATAAACAATTTGCCCAGCTTGATTAAAATAATAACCAAAACTCTCTCCTACAGCACCTTTTTCCTCTAGTTTCTTAATTTTACTTGTTGACATCTTACGTCTCTTTGCCATTACTTGAGCAGTTCCTACACCATGAACCAAAATATCAGCACTTTTAGCCAAATCAAGAATATGTTTGATAGAAGGTTCTATAACTAACTGAGAAATAGTATCTGCCTTTAAATTATCAGGTATATGTAATAAATGGTACTCTCCACCTAACTTGTTAGCAATCTTAGCAGCAATAGTATTTGCTTGTATCTCTACCTGCTCTCCTAATCCACCTCGACCGGGGACTACATTAACATCTAATTTTTTCTTCAGTGGTGTCATCATCTTAGCTACTGTAGCTAAAGTAGTCCCTCCCGTTACAGCAATTATATCTTTAGGGCCAACCAACTCTGTTAAAAACTCAGCTGAGAATCTCCCTAATTCACATTTAGACTGATTATAGTTTGGCCCTTGAGGAACAATATGAACTTCTACCCCTAAAACCTTAGCTAGCTTTCTTTCTAAGTCTTTAGTGCCCCTCAGTTCTTTAATATAACCATCCAGGTCAGATAAAATCCTTATTCCTGCCTCAGTAATCTGTGCTCCAGCATTAGTAGTTGAAATAAATTGTTTTTCTTTCAAGAAGTTTAGATTCTTTCTTACAGTCCGTTCACTTAATCCTAGTTTTTTAGCTAAAGAACGGCGTCCTATTGGCTTAAAACGATAAATCATTTTAAGAATCATATATCTTCTATCAATAATTTTAACTAATTCTGGAGCAATTTTTTGCTGTAACTTAAAATAATTAGTCATAGAATATCCCTCAATCCTTAAAACTGGGACACAAATGTCCCTTTGTATAAAATTGTCCCAGTACTTTCAAAAATAAAATTACATTCTTATTATAGTAAGATACACAACTTATTATTCAATAAACATCCTACTATTTTTAAATTAGTCGGGACAATTAAACCCCGGTGAGATTTATTTATCCCACCGTCTCCATACTTAAGTTTCTAGACTAAATATATATATCCTGCAAAAAAAATAAATTTTTTTAATTTTTATTTCCTTTTAGCTCTTGAGCTATTTTTTTTAGTCTTCTAAATCTGTGATTTACACCTGATTTAGTTATATCTATCTTTTCTCCTAACTCTTTTAAACTAGAATACGGATCTTCTCTCCTTAGCTGAGCTATCTCTTGTAAACTAGGTGCTAAATTATCTAGCCCCTTTAGTTCATCAATTAATTCAATATTCTCTAGTTGTCTTTGTGCAGCAGCTACAGTCTTATTTAAATTAGCCGTCTCACAATTTACTAATCTATTAACTCTATTTCTTACCTTCTTATGAACTAGAGCATTTTCAAACTGTAATAAAGCAGAATGGGCCCCTATATAATTTAGCATTTTATTAATATCCTCTGCTTTTTTAAGATATAACAAATATATATCATCACGCTGCCTAAATTTAATATCTATCTTAAACTCCTTAAATAAATTAATCAGTTCTGTAGCATATTCTTGATAATTTATTCTAAATTCTACATGATACTCTTTTTCAGGATGACTAATAGACCCACTAGCTAGAAATAACCCTTTTAAATAAGCTTTTTTGCAACATAAACTATCCAAAAACTGCTCTTTAATTTTATAATTTAAAGAATAAGTCTTATCTATTAATCCACACTCAACTAGTAATTCTTTAACTCCAGGTTGCGGGCCAACCTTAATAATATAATAATTCCCTTTATCTAGATACATCTTCTTTCTAACTATTATTTCCGTTACAAAATCAAATTGTTCCTGCAATAATTTATATAATTTACGGGCTACAACTGCTTGTTGACTGACTAGTTTTAACGCTAAACTATTATTGATTATCTCTAAACTTCCTTCAGCTTTAATTAGTGCAGCTAACTCTGCTAAATGGCAACACTGATTAGAATTATCTTTTCGCACTACTTCATGCTTAACCTTATCTGTAAATGACATACTATCACCTAACTTTTCTAGTTTGAAATTACTACTTTAACTCTTCTACAACTAAATTCATAATTACTTTAGCCAATTTATCAGAATTATGTCTAACCAAATCAGACTGGTTAATCATTGACTCTTGAATAACTTGTAAACCTTGCTCATGTAATTTATCTAAATCAACTTCAACAGGACTAGATCCTTCTTCAGCATATTTTTTTATTAGCTCTGATTCTATAGTTTCATTATTAACTAGTATATAATCCATAATCTCTGAATCTATATGATCATAGATAGCTTGCACATGATCACTAGCGGTATAATTATCTGTCTCACCAGGCTGGGTCATTACATTACAAACATAAGCAGTTAATGCATCAGTCTTTTTAATAGCACTACTTAATTGCTCAACCAATAAATTAGGTAATACACTAGTATATAAACTACCTGGCCCTAAAATAATTGCATCGGCTTCTTTAATAGCTTCTAAAGCTGCTGGTAATGGATCACTATCAACTGGATTAATAAATACCTGTTCAATCTCTCCTTGGGCCTCAGGGATTTGGGATTCCCCTTCAATTACTGTACCATTCTTTAACCGAGCAGATAAGGTTACATCTTCTAAAGTAGCCGGCAATACTCGTCCTCTAATAGCTAATACTTCACTTGAAGCTTTAACTCCTTCTTCAAAATCACCTAGTATCTCTGACATAGTAGCAATAAATAAATTACCAAAACTATGTCCTTTTAGATCAGTTCCTTTCTTATAGCGATACTGAAATAGACTCTCCATTAGTGGCTCAGTATCAGCTAAAGCTACTAAACAATTTCTAATATCTCCGGGAGGTAAGATCCCTAACTCCTCTCTTAACATTCCAGAACTACCTCCATCATCTGCTACTGTTACTAAAGCTGTCAAATTTGATGTATACTTTTTAAGTCCTCGTAGCAAAGTAGATAAACCAGTCCCTCCTCCAACTACTACAATCTTTGGCCCTTTATTTAAATATCGTTTCTGATAAAATAAATCTACTAATTCAGTATCTTGTTCTGGCAATAAAACGTCATAAACTGAATTAATCATTCGTTTGATTCCAAAGCCTACAAAATATAATCCAATGATAATTATTATAGCTCCTAAAACTTTATTAATTAGTGGAGTAAATTTTCCTGTGATTTTATAGACGAGTTCAATCAAGACACTTTCTATTAGACTTAATGATTCAAAACCAATTAAAATTGCTACTCCAACACTAACTAATAGAATTCCTAATCCTACTAGGGCCAACCATCTTTTAAACCTCATTCCTGGATATAACCATTTAAGTTTCTTCACTACAGACACTCCCTATTTATCGGAGTCACGATGCTTTATTAATACATTATATTCATCCTTAAACTCCTCATATAATTTTTCAACCAATGTCACAGAACGATGATGCCCCCCTGTACAACCAATAGCTATTGTTAAATGAGTTTTTCCTTCTTTAATATACTGGGGTAATAAAAAATCAATCATATCAAATAATTTATGTTTGAACTTCTTTGTAATTGGCCACTTTAGAACATAATCTTGCACTCTTTTATCCTCACCAGTCAATGGTCTTAAAGAATCAACATAATGGGGGTTAGGTAAAAATCTAACATCAAACATTAAATCAGCATCTAAAGGTACTCCATACTTAAAGCCAAAAGAAAGGATTGATAAGGTTATTTGATCTTTTTTCGTATTTTTTACAAAACTACCTTCAATCTCTTTCTTTAATTCTTTAGGATTTAACTCAGTAGTATCAATTATCTTATCAGCTGCACCTCTTATTTTTTCTAATTTATTTCTTTCTAAATTAATTGCCTCCGAGATTCTACCTTCTGGAGCTAAAGGATGGCGTCGCCTAGTCTTTTTAAAACGGTTAATTAATACATCAGTAGCAGCCTCTAAAAAAAGAATTCGATAATTAAAGCCAGCAGTTTCTAATTTAGATAGTTCCTCAAATAGACTATCAAAGAAGTCACGCCCTCTAATATCAATTACTAAAGCTGAATCTTTAACTTTATCATTAGAATGGCTACATAACTCTGCAAATTTAGAGATTAAAGCAGGCGGTAAATTATCAACACAAAAATAACCAAGATCCTCTAACACATTAATAGCTTCTGATTTACCTGCTCCAGACATTCCTGTAACTATAATAAAATCAACCTCTTCTGCCACTTTATCCACCTCACCTTATTAGTTTACAATTTCAGTGTGTACTCATCATTACTTAACATTAATAATCCTATCAGCAGTTAATCCTATCTGCTTAGCAATAGCTAGTGAATCTTTAACATCCCCTACCCGTTTAGGCTTATGAGCATCACTTCCTAAACTAAATTTAACTCCTTGCGCAGCAGCTTTTTTTATGTATTCTTTTTTAGGTAGATGTTTTGTATTAATCTCCAAAGCTACATTATGCTTAGCTGCCTTTTGGGCCAAAGTTACAGTATCAATATTAATCTGATAGCCAGGATGAGTAATTATATCAATATCATAATTATTCATCACCTTAATTAATAATTCAGTATTTTGATATCTAATCTCTTCTTGCTTTATTCCTACTTGTTCTAAAACTAAATTATTAAAAATAATTCCTACTGCATCTCGCCAACTAGCAGGTTTTACAAATAAATGAAATCCTACTAATACCTTATCTAACTCTTTTAAGATAAAATTAGGTACATCTAACTCTCCCTCTAAGCTAACCACATTAGCCTCTACTGCTGATAATACTTTAATTTCAGGATATAATCTATCATATTTTTCAACTTTCTTCTTGATTTCTAATAAAGTAACAGCATCTTCTACCCCTAACTTAACTAAACTATGACTGGCTGGACCATGGTCAGCAATTGCTATCTCTTCTAACCCTTGCTCAATTGCAGCTTCAATATTCTCTCTAATAGTCCCTTGGCCATGACTATGATGAGTATGAGTATGGTAATCAGCATAAACCTCCATCTATTTCACCTTCTACCTTTTATTTAAGATTTCTTCTTTAATCTTTCTTTTAGAATTAATAAAATCTTTTACTTTCTCTAATGAAGTATTGATAATATCTCCTTCTTCTAATCCAGCTTCTTCTATAATCTTAATCGCTTCGGGAAATAAACCTAACTGGTCTGCATAATGGGTATCAGTTCCTAAAATTAATTTAAGACCTTCCTTTTTAGCTTGTCGAGCAATTTCAATACAACGCTCTTTACTACCTGGTCGACTATGGTAGGAACTATTATTAATTTCTAATAAAGTATCATGCTCCTTAGCAGCTTGAACTACTTCTTTAAGATTGACTTTATAAGCAGGATTTCCAGGGTGCACTATAATATCAACTAATGGATTAACAATAGCATTTAACATAGCTTTAGTATTTTCTTTCTTACTTTTGGGGTTATATCCAGTATCATTATGTAATCCAACCAATACAATATCTAATTTGGCTAAATCAGTAGTAGATAAATCTAATGTCCCTTGCCTATCAGTTATATTGGCCTCTATCCCTTTTAGCACTCTAACCCCACTTATTTTTTTAGGCAAAACTTTTAAATTGGCAAAATGATATGGATGGGCGCCACCAGGCATACTTGGCCCATGGTCTGTTATTCCTATCATTTTAATCCCCTTCTCTTTTGCAGCCTTTGCTAATTCATTAACTGTACAATAAGCATGCCCACTCGCAACTGTATGTGTATGTAAATCAACAACTAAATTCATTTTATCACCTCAATAATCCATATTGTGAACCTATAATTCCTAATAATATTGCTATAAAATAAAGTTCTATTGTAGTTAATTTAAAAAATCTCAACCCCGCAAATAATACCAATAAAAGATCAATCCATAAAATATATTGTAAAGCTCCAGTCAATAGTTGACTCCTTAATTCTATAATCTCAGATGCTATTATAACTGCTAAAACAGCTATACTTAATTTAAGATAATCCTTAAACTTTAAACTCCGAATCTGATCCCACAAATAATATATCGTATACCAGACTACAGGAAAGAAGATAAGTCCAAAGTAGTAATTATTAAAAGCAAAAATAGCAGTAACTAAAGTAGCAATTCCATAAGCATAGTACCACACATTATCTCTTGCAAAAATAGGATTAACTCCTTGACTTAAAAACAAAGCTAGTCCTATTATCGGGATTAATCCTCCACTTACCTGTAGACTATTTATAAACTGGGCTGGAATCCAACCTAACATTATTTTAATTAATGGGGCACTACTTAATACTAATAGATTAAACAAAAAAACCAAGCCACTAAAATATCTCTCCTGCTCAAGAAAATCTAGACTCTCTTGAAAACTATAAACTAATATTACTACTAAGGTAAGATTAAAATACAAACTGATATTATTAGTTAAATTCATCAATACTATTGTTAACAAACTAACTAATAATCCGTACTTTAATCCTGTATTATAATCAACTAGATTACTCCCCCATAAAAGTTCAACTAAAGCACCTAAAAAAACTCCAGTTGTAAATCCGCCCCAACCAAAAAAAGAACCTACTAAAGGGGTTAATAAGATAGGATGAAATAAAACTTTAAGCTTAAAACCCACTTTATAACGTAGATAAAATAACAGAGTAATAACTAGCGCTAAACCTATTTTAAACAGCATAAATTCCTCCTCTAACTTTATTTATTTTCTCTATCACTTAATTTATACTATATTTAATAGAAAATAATCTGATTTCTATACTTATTAATTCCATAATTTATTCTAATTTCCTGCTAAAAATCAAGTCTTATAATATTTTATCCAAACTTGAATACTTAAAACTAATATTAAGCATATTAAGACTAGATCACACTAAAAAGAGGTGGACCTTAATGCTATGGATCTCAGCTATTATTATTTTACTGGGGTTAGGCGTCTTTTATTTTTACTGGCTTAAAGATGATACAACAGAAGATCAACCCCCATTAAACAATGCTAACTATAATTATGATATGGAGACTGGTACAGAGATTGGCCCTGAGACTAAAGGAGTAATAGAACCACTTATGGGAAATGAAAGAAATCAAATTGAACTAGGTAAATTAGAAAATGATAACTACCAAGTAGAGGCAGGAAAAAGAATCACCCCTAAAGATAAACGAGTAATAGAAGTAATTAATGACGATGATGAATAAATAAACTAAGGAGCAATTGCTCCTTAGTTTTGTAAAGATAATGGCTAATATAAGTAACTATTACACTATAAAATTACCTCCGGTTAACCGGAGGTAATCTAGTCTATTGAGTATATAAATCTCCATTATGAACTTCATAACTCCAATTATTCCCAGAATTATTATCCCAATTTTCTGCACTATCTTTAAAGCAAAAGTTAAATCTTTCTGCACTATTAATTCTTAATTGGGCGACCCAATCCCCATTTTGCTCTTGTTTCATTTGAATATTAGTTACATCTTGCCAATTATCTCCCATTCCTACTCCAGCATGTAAATATACTTGGTCTGCTCCTGATTGAGCAAGCAATCCTTGATAATTTATAGTGATTCTTTCTCCAGCAGTAATTGGAGTAGGGTTAACTTGTACTCCGTTATCTTCCATGTGTTTTGCCTCCTTTACTTAATTTATTACTAGTTCTAGTTTATCCTAAGTTAATTATTTTATAAGTAATAAAATTTATCTAAAATTACCAATCCTGTTTGTTACAAATTTAAAGACTGCTCCTACTAAGGTAAGCACTAAAATCACTATAAAACCTATAATAATCATAAACTTAAGAGATAGACTAAGATCAGGGCCCACCGCTCGTAAAGTAGCTACCCTTCCTTCATCTAAATCAAAACTACCTAGTATCTCCTTTTGACTCATACCTTCTGGTACTAATGTATCTATCACATTAGGATTCAACTCAGTATCTGTCCCACCACCAAACTTCCAACCTTGTGCTTCTTCTACCACTGGCCGATAGTTATCATAGCCAAAACCATCTAGTCCTCCTACTAATACATAATAGTGCGCTTCTTTTAAATCACCAATTTTTTCTTTAGGAATAGTCAATTTAATAGTCTTATCATTTAATTTTACTTGAGCCTCCTGTACCCTATTTTCTACTTCAGCCTTATCACTAGAAGAATATAACTCTACTGACCAACCGGTTATCTTAAGTAATTTGTCCCACGGATGCTGTTCTTCAAATTTAACCCGCGCTCCTGGTTTAAAAGTTTCTGTAATACCTCCATCTTGATTATCGATATAAACTTGAATTAATTGATGACTAAACCCGTATGGAGCATGCCAAGGATTAGTTACTTCTACAAATTTAAAATAAAAATTATATTTATCAGCTGTAGCTTCAACCTTAAAATTCATTAAATCAAATAGTCCTTCATAAGGACTAAACTGTTCACTAGTAGGATACGTATAACTACCTGGTCCATATTCATCTCCGACTGGATCTCTTAGTTTAAAAATACTTTTTTCTTCAGCTCTAATTACAGGAGACAATAACATTATAATAATTAACATTAATAAGCTAAATCTTAGTTTCCTAGTCATATTTGAATCCGCTCCTCCTCATCATTTCTCTTGCTTATATTTATGAGAGAAAACAAGTATATATGTATTACATAGCTAATAAAAAAAGTGCTCCCAAGGGAGCACTTAAAATCTAATTCAGCTCATAAATACCTACAGTCTGAGGAGCAACATGTAAAATCAAATTACCTTCCCTATCAGTAGTTAGTTTCTGATCAGTCATTAAATTAACCACTGCATCTTTTGCATTTAATTTCTGCTTTAATATTTTTTGTACTGAGAAACTTTGACCACTTTTGCCTTTATTAATCATTACTATAATTTTTTCTCCTTTATAAGTTCGGGCAAAAACTAATATATCTTCAGCAACATGAATGCTTTGGTAATTTCCTCTTCTTAAGGCTATTTCTTGATTACGTAACTTAATTAATTTTTTATAATAAGCTTTAACAGCTAAATTTGGTTTCTCTAAATGTTGCTTTTCTTTATCCCACGGCATAGGTTCCCGATAATAGCGGTCCTTCCATGTATTCACTTTATTATGGTCTCCACTTTGAGATAAAGCAATTTCATCACCATAATAAATAATTGGAGTTCCTGGTAATGTAAATTGAGCTGCTGCAGCTAACTTTAGTATTTGCGGATTATTTCCTGCTTCAAAAATAAAACGTGGCATATCATGACTATCTAAGAAAGTATTAATTACATATTCATCTGGATAAACCTTTTGGTTTTGCTCTACAGTCTTATTCAATACTGCCATAGACTTATCTTTAATAAATGTATCATAAAATGCTCCTTGCATTTCAAAACCTACAGCTCCATCTAATTCTCCTGCATAAGAATTAATCTTTTTTCGGTCAGCCCAGACTTCACCAAAGATATAGGCATTAGGTTTAATACTTTTAACTTTATGCCGGAAATCTACCCAAAAACTATAACTTGGCCCTTTAGCATAGTCAAGTCGAAAACCATCTATACCAATTTCGTTTAACCAGTAAGCAACTACCTCATTTAACATATAATTTCTTGCTTGATAATTGTTATTATTAAACTCTGGTAACTCTTTAATACTATAGAATGTTTCATACTTATTAGGCCAATCAGTAAATGTATACCAATCGTAATACTTACTTCTTTTACCTTTTTCTAAGGCTGATTGAAAGAAAGGATGTCGATTAGAGCTGTGATTAGCTACAAAATCATAAATTATTTTAATCCCTCTCTTATGAGCTGCTTTGACAATTTCTTTCATGATTTGTTTATTACCAAAATGAGGGTCAATCTTTTTAAAACTTGCTGGGTGATAACCATGAGAGTAAGGCCCTTTATAAACTGGAGAAATCCAGATAGCATTGACCCCTAACTTATCAATATAATCTAATTTTTCTTTTAAACCTACTAAGTCTCCCCCCATCCATTTCTTTAACTGCTGGCTATAAGGTAACTGGTCTACACCGACTTTATCATTGTTTGGGTTACCATTTCTAAAGCGATCTACAAAAACTTGATAGATGATTGCATCTTTGGCCCAATCTGGAGTTTGATAATTATCTACATAATAAGCAAACTCAGTCGCTCCTTGAGGAGTCAAACTATTTGTATCTGCAAATTGAGAACCTTGACTTTGTTTATCCCAAACATCAATTATATATTTAACAGGGGTCCTATTCTCTTGAGCTGGAATAGTTCCAGTTAAGGTTGATTTTGTAATCTTTCCCTTAGTAGTTGATTTTGTTATTTGTAAAGATGCAAATTGACCATTCTTAACTGTGCCTCTTTTACCTACAGGGGCTGAACCATCAGTAGTATAATAGATACCTCCAGTATCTATATTTCCGTAATGCTTAACTGTAACTCTAATCTGTACTTCTTCTTTACTGTTAGGAATTGATGGCTGATAACTAAAATCATGGGTTACACTCTTAGCAACTGGTATCTTCTCCCAGGCTACAACTCGATCTGTATAAACTTTATTTTCTTTAGTGAAAGTTGCTTGCCGTAATCTCTTTCTAGTCTCTAAATATTTTTTATCATTTAAAGCATACTGATAAGTAAACTTTTCTCCTGGTTTCCCAGATAACTTAATAGTCCATACTCTATTCTTCTTCCTCTTTAGTTTGGTTATAGTATAATTAAAATTATTTAGACTAGAACCTAAAGTAAGATTAGTCCACTGAGGTGTTTCAGATGGTACAGTAACTTGTAAAGTAGCTTGGCCCTGGTACTGACTGACTAACTGAACATCTACCTTACGCTCCTTTTGAGGATGAAACTTAAATACATACTTCCCACTCTGGGGCGGGGTAAACTTTAAGTTACCACCAGGCATCCACTGATCATCATAAACATACTTAAACTGAAGTGTCTTTCCTCCTGTTAGTTGGATAGGATTGCTCTGCCAAGTCTTAGTAGATTGATTATAAGTTAGTGGATTATCATTAGAACTCCAGTCTAATGGAGCCAAACTCCCTCTTAATACTACAGTCTGATATCTTTTTTTAACCTGAGCAAAGCTAAAAGTTGATACCATAATAAGTAAAGTAACTAAAACAACAATAGTGAATTTTTTGCGGTTAATAAACATGATCTACCTCCTACTTTTATTTAGTCAAATGAACTTATGATCTTCTAGGCTTATAGATCATTTGTTAAAACGTTTGCATAGACTAAAAATCAAATTATAAATCTTATAAAATATACTCTTATATTGTCTTCTTTAGATATTAATTTAAAAAATCCTCCCTAGTTTTAAAATAAATTGTATTCTTTTAATTTTCTTTCCAACTCTCCCATTTGAGTGGTACCCAAACTGACCATCCTTGAGCTTCAGATAATTTAACTTTAAAATTACCTTTACCAGTGGCATCAGTAGTTACTCGACCAGAAATATTCCCTGTATAATCAATATAAGTGGTATTAGGCCGAGCTGAATTAATAGTCCTAGAAACAACTTCACCACTAGTACCATCAGAGATTAACATTACTAAACCAGTCCCTGGAGTACTATTTAATCCTTCCCGAATATAGCTATAAACATCATTATCACTTGGCCCTTCGTGGCTTGGCCCGTAAGCAAAATACTTTCTAGCTTCAATTAGCTTATTTAATCCTTCTTTCATATTCCAAGTATAATAGTCCTTCCAAAATACAGTTGGAGTAGCGTAAGCTCTAGTTAAGATAACTGATTATAATATTCCTGCAAAAAAATCAAAAAAATATATTTTACCCAGGTAATTGATTGAGTTCTACTCTATTCCATTTATTTGTGTTGAATCTATAGATACAAACTAAAGCTCTAAACCATTCATCTACTACCATAGCAAGCCAAATTCCTACTAATCCTAATGATAATTTAACCCCTAGTAAATAAGTAAGTGGTAAAGATAAACCCCATACTCCTATAAAAGTTAAATACATAGGAAACTTAGTATCACCTGCTCCTCGAAATGTTCCACCTAGAATCATATTTAAAGCTTTAGCAGGCTGGGCCAAGGCTAAAATCTGTAAACAAAGCGCTGCTTTAGGTATTAACTTAGGGTCAGAAGTATAAATTCTAGCCAACTGTTTAGGGAAGAGAAAGAATAAACCTCCTAACACTAAAGTAGCAAGTATACCAAACTTATTAGCTAATAAACTTCCTTCTTTAGCTTCATCATCTCTTTTAGCTCCCAGTTTCTGCCCTACTAAAGTAGTAGTAGCGATTGATAATCCATAACTTGGTAAGATGGAAAAAGTCTCTATACTTAAAGCTATCTGTCTAGTAGCTACTGCTACTGTACCTAAAATAGCTATAACCCGCATAATAACTAATTGTCCACCTTTAAAAGCAAATCTTTCAAAAGCAGAGGGAATTCCAATTCGTAAAATTTGCTTTAAAACCTTAAAATCGAACTTAAGTATCTGTTTATAATTAAGCTCAATCCCAAATTGATTATTAACCAACCTCCAAATCACAATTCCTACCCCTACACTTCTAGCCACTAAAGTAGCTACTCCAGCTCCAATAAGCCCTAACTTAGGTAAGACACCTATCCCGAAAATAAGCAAATAGTTTCCTACAATATTGATTATATTAATTACCCCCGTTACAATCATTGGAGACTTTGTATCTCCTCCAGCCCGTAAAACACTATTACCAATAATCATTAAAGCAGCTGGAATCACTGAAGATAAAATAATCTTTAAATAGTCAACTCCTAGGTTTAAAACTTCCGGTTTTGCTCCTAGCAACTTTAGACTTACTGAGGCCAAGAAGAAACCAACTCCAAAGATCAAACCTCCTAATAATAATCCAATCAATATAGACTGGTTAACTACTTTACTAGCCAATGAGTAGTCTTTAGCCCCTACATACCTAGCTACTAAAGCAGTAGTACCGGTTGCTATAGCAAATAAAATAATAGTATTTATTCCTGCAAGTTGTTTACTTAAACCGGCTGCTGCTAAAGCAACACCACCTAACCTACCAAGCATAATTGTATCAGCATTAATTAAAGCTAATTGTAAAAACATTTCTCCAATTGCTGGTACTGATAAGTTTATTATCTCTTTTTTTAGCTCACTTTGGCCCATTCATTACCCCCTTCTTTCAATAAAGCTTATTCAAACGTTTTCACAAGCTATTAAAAAAGGGCAGAGATAATATCTACCCTTTTTATAATTTATTTATCTTCCTCACGTCTTAAACCATAATAATGAACTCCTAAACCTGAAATCTCATGGTCAACCTCTAAGCCAGGGATTCCAATCTTTCCGTGAATTGCCACTGCCAAATGAACACCATGCTTAACAATTCCAATCTTAATTCCAGCTCCTGATATACTACTCATTGGCCCATTTAATCCTGTTAAAGCCCGTTCAACACAACGAGTTAGCACTCTACGATTTTGAATATCATCACCAATAACATTTCCCTTTACAGCTGCACCTAAGGCATTACGTAATACTTTATTCTTTAACTCTTCACCTTTTCCTCCAGCTCTAGTAATTACCGCATTATACCCTTCTTCCATAAAGGTGTTTACTAACTTATCATCAGCTTTATCTTTCACCATTGCTAACATTGTAGCCATCTTACCTAAAGCTCTATCTTTATTAATAGTAACAAAATCTTCTGCCGTAAAATCACTTAAATCCACACACGTCACCCCATTTGTTTTATTATATTATTTATCCTTTAAAGCTTGATTAAGGTTTTTGGTAAATTCTTCCGCTGCATTATACCCCATACTTTTCAATCTAAAATTCATAGCTGCAACTTCCATTACCATAGCTAAATTCCTACCAGGTCGCACTGGAATTGTTACTTTAGGTAATGTAACACCTAAGATTTCCTGACTTTCTTCTTCTAAACCTAAACGATCATAAGTTTGTTTATCATTCCATTCCTCTAATTCAATAATAAAATCTATATGTTGTTCTTCCCTAATAGCACCTGCTCCAAATAAAGTCTTAACATTAATTATACCTAAACCTCTTAGTTCCATATAATGTTCAGAAATATCTGGTGATGAGCCTACTAAAGTATTTCTCATTACTTTACTCATTACTACAGCATCATCAGCTACTAAACGATGTCCTCTCTTAACTAAATCTAGAGCACTTTCACTTTTACCAATCCCACTACTACCTTTTATGAAGACTCCCACACCATAAACTTCTACCAAAACTCCATGTTTAGTAACTTCAGGAGCAAATTTTTCTTCTAAGTATTCTGTTAACCTACTAACAAAACTCGTTGTTGAATAATCAGTCCTTAAAATTGCAACTTCGGCCTCAGTGGCTAAATCTATTAGTATCTGTGGTGGTTCCATTCCTCTAGTAACTACAATACACGGAATATTATAACTGACAAACTTTTTTACCCTTTCAACTAATAATTCCTTGGGTAACTCTTTTAAAAATGATATTTCAGTTCGTCCTAGAATTTGTATCCGCTCTGGAGTAAAGTAATCAAAAAAACCTGCAAGTTCTAGTCCTGGTCGCTTAATATCACTAACCGTAACGTCCCGATTAACAACTACTTGATTTGTTTTTTCTAATCCAAATTCATCAATTATTTCTTGAACAGTTAATTCTTTCATATTTTCACTCCAAACCATTCATTTAGATAGTATTTATTAAGGCCTGTATATCTCTTTACTTATCCTTCTACTTTTTGGTGTAACTCAATCAATTCCTCAATTAATACCATTTCCGATTTAGCAGCCATCAAATGATCCATTGCATGGGCCAATAACATATTAGTATAAACCTTATCCTCTTTATCATCCTGTTTCATAGCCTGAGATTGAACCTCATGTCCTTTATTAAACTCTTCTCTAGCTTCTTCTAGTAAGTTTTCTGCTCGCTCATTATTACCTTCTTTTGCTGCCTTTAAAGCATCATGAGCTAAATCCTTAGCATTGCCACCATGTAAAGTAATATTAAAAGCCACCTTATTTAAGTTTACCTGTTGAGACATAATTTACCCCTCCTGTATAAGTTATATTCTAAACAAACCATTACCAGACCATTAAGACAATTCTTTTAAGCCTACTAAAGCTGTCGCAATAGCTCCTTTTACTCCTATTTTATCCTCTAACTGAGAAGTGACAATTTCTACTTCAGCAGTTAACGCTTCCATAGCTCTTTGTTCAACATTAGCCAAAACAGTATCCTGTAATAGAGGCCAAGACTTTGATACTCCTCCACCAATGATTATTTTTTCTGGATTGAAAATATTGATTAAACTAGCAAACCCAATCCCTAAATACTCTGCTATTTGCTCTACTATTTCAGAAGCTACTTGATCTCCTTTTTTAGCTGCTTTAGCAATCACAGCTCCATTAACCTCAGTTGCATCATCTACTAAATCAGCTAATAAAGTATCTTCACCATTTTTGACAGCTTCACGCCCTAATCTGCTTAATGCTGTTCCAGAAGCTACTGCCTCCCAACAACCATAATTACCACAACCACACTTTTGATCACTATTGGGCAATAAGGTTAAATGACCAATTTCTCCAGCACCATCACTAGCACCATGATATACCTCACCACCAATAATAATCCCACCACCAATTCCTGTACTTACAGTTACATAAATTAAATCTTGAGCATCTTTACCTGCTCCAAAATACTTTTCTCCTAATGCAGCTGCATTAGCATCATTTTCCAGGAATATAGGAGGACCAACATCCTTTAATTCTTCAATAATATTTACATTATCTAGATTTAGATTAGGAGTATGATAAATAATTCCTTCTTCAATATTAAGCGGACCAGGGGATCCTAACCCAATTCCTTCCACTTCTTCTATTGCTACCTCTGTTTGCCCTAATACTTCATAAATAGTATCCTTAATTTTAGCAATTACACTATTCTTTCCTTTATCAGCTTCAGTTGGCTTTCTTACCTCAGCTAATATATTACCTTCTAAATCAGCTAAAGCAGTTAAAATCTTAGTACCACCTAGATCAATACCAATCACATATTCTTGCTTCACAGTTAGTCCTCCCTCTTATTATATTATAAATTATTGATTATGATAATCTAAAATGTACCTGGGCCATTCATTTTCTCCTTAACTCCATATTTAACCAGTAAATTAACTGTTGCATTATTAGCAAATAAACTTATTCCACCCATAAAAAGAATAGGTAAACCAATCACTAAAGCTCCACTAACTGCTGAAAAAATAATAATATTTAGAAAAATAACCAGGGTATATTTTAATTCCTTTAAGGTTAAAAAAAATGAATATTTAAATAAATCTAGAAAAGAAAACTCCTTATCTATCCGTTCAAATTCAATTAATAAAGGAAAAATATACATGGTTAATACAGATATAAAAACTAATACATAAATCCACATCGGACTTACTAATTTTAAAATATAGTATCCAAATAACTTAAATTCTGAATCTAGAAAAAATTTAAAATCAATGCCAATAACAATCACAGCTAGACTTAATACTAAAGTAACACCTACTGCAGGTAAAAAATAACGTTTAATACCAATAAAGAAATCCTTAAATCCTACTTGCTCATAATTAGCAATTTTATTGGTAATATAAAAACTACCAGCTGTGGTCGGGCCAACAAAAAGACTAGCTAATAAAGCAGGTACTAATAGAAATTTAGCTTCAATTCCTACAATAATACCTGCAATCAAAGCTCCAGCTGTAAAAAACCAAGTAAAACTGGCCCATAAAACTGAGAATATATGTTTATAAATTTCTTTATAACTTTTTTTAAGTAAACTCCAAGTACTCATACTATCTCCTTTCTTAAAACCTCACTAGTCTTATACTTCTCGATTAAATACCTTATATCCTGCAACTATTTTTAAATTAGGTTTATATTCTACGTTTCAAACGAGGATTATTAGTTATTCCAGGAATTCTACCCCTTTTAGCTATCGGTTGTCCTGCAACTTCTTTTAGATCCATTGTCATATTAATTGCTTTAGCAGAAGAAATATAACTGCCAACCCCAAAACCACTGGCTCCTAGCTTATCAAATTCCTTTATTCTTGCTGGTGTTAAACCTCCAGATATGAAAATATTAACGTGCTCATAACCAGCTTGGTCTAATCTAGCTCTAACTTCTTTAAGTAAACCAGGAGTAACTCCTCCTCTTTCTGATGCAGTATCTAATCTAATACCATCTAAATTGGCTTTAAGTTCTTTAGCAAGTCGTAATGACTCTACTGCTTCATCCTGAAAAGTATCTACTAGAATAGTTCTTGGTTCATTTTCAGGCATCAAATCATGATAAGCTTGAGCAACTTCTAAAGTATCACCCACTGTTAAAATCAAAGCATGAGGAACTGTCCCCGCTGGTTCTTGGCCCGTTGCTTTGGCCCCTAAGATACAACTAGCGCCATCCGCACCACCAATTAAAGCTGCTCTCTCCATTACTGGAGCTACCGCTGGATGAACATGACGAGCTCCAAAGCATAACATTGGCTTCTCTCCAGCTGCTTCTTTACACTCTTTAGCAGCAGTGGCCCAACCACTTGAATTGGCTAAGGTTCCTAAGATAGCTGTTTCAAAAATCCCAAAGTCATTATAAGAACCTTCTATTCTCATAACTACTTCTTTTTTCTCTATCTTAGCTCCTTCTTCTAAAGCCCAAACTTTAACTTCTTTAGTCTTTAATAAATTTAGGGCTTCATCAATCCCTGCTACTATTCCAGGACTACTTGCAAAAACCTCAGCTACAACTTTAGTATCTGAATGTCCTAACTTTTCTAAAATCTCTCGTGTCTTAATAAAATAAATATCTGTTGTAAGCCCCTGTTCTATTTCTTCTGAAGTAGCTGAAAAAAGTTTTCTATCCTTTGTAATACTAAATTCTTTTACATCATTTAAATCTTTTAACTCTCGTTCACTCATTTTTACCTTCCTTCCTTTATTATCTTATAAATTATAATATACTCTACTTTAACTTAATAGCTGCTTTTATTAGAATCTATTTAAATAGATTCTAAGCTAACAAAAAAACTCCTCCTTTATTTTCCATCTTTTTAAATCTAGTTAAGAATAAACTTCTCAATTATCTCCGCTACCCCACCTTCATCATTAGATGAAGTAATATAATCTGCCTTTTCCTTTAATTTATCACGAGCATTATCAACTGCTACCCCAAATCCAGCATACTCGATCATATCTAAATCATTATAGCTGTCTCCAATAGCTATTATCTGATCTCGTTCTATATTTAAATCAGACGCTAATTTTTTTAAAGCCCTTCCTTTGGAAGCCTGCTGATTCATAATTTCTACAAAGTGTGCTTTAGAAGCTGTTACATTTAAATCATCACTAAACCTATCCTGTAAAGCAACTAAAACTTCCTTTACTTTAGCTAAGTTTTCTTCTACAATTAATAACTTAGTAGATGGTTGATCTATACATTGACTTAATTTTCCTTTAATTAAAGTTGGTTTAACTCCTGATATCCTTTCATAATAATCAGCTCCAAATCCTGATTTATTGACATATAACTGATCATCTAAATAAAGATTAAGGTGTAAATTATTCTCCTCTACATAATCTACTATCTTACGGGCCAACTTTTTTGGCACTGGTCGATGATCTATAATTTTATTAGAAGCAACTTGTTTAACTAAGGCTCCATTATAAGTTATTGTTTCTTTTGTTAAATTTAATTGCTTAAGATAGGGCAGAGCTGAACTATACATCCTTCCTGTAGCAATTACTACTCTAAGCCCTTGCTTTCTTGCTTCTTTAATTAATTTTTGCGTTCTATTTGAAATCTTTAAATCCTGGCCTAATAATGTATCATCTAAATCTATAGCTAATAGTTTATAATTCATTACTAATTCCTCCTGTTACATTATACAACTTCAGTAATCTGTGGTGTATACTCCTCTTGTTTATAATCACCAAATTTTCTTGCTGTTATAAAAGAAAGAAGCATAAATAACAATCCCAGCATGATTTTAAATCCTTCTGCAACTAATCCTAAAGTGGGGGCTAATATATAACCACCTATTAATCCTAATATCGGCACTAGATAAACTACTACTGCTGCACTTGATATATTGCTTCCTTTCATTTCTAAGGTTACCATATCTCCAGCTTTAGCTTCTATGTCATTAGTAACAGTTAGTGTTAAATCATCCGCATTACTACACTCCCCACACTTATCACAAGACGAATGCTTAGTCACCCTAACTGTAGCAGTTTGGCCTTTAACGTCTATCACTTGGGCAAAACGTTTCATTTTCTCACCTTCCTATTTGGTAAATTTATTAATAACTTCCATTAATTCATTAATAATTTCTTCTCCTTGATCATTAGCAACAGCTTGTTTAACACAACCATGAGTATGTTTTTCTAAAATCTTCATTCCTACCTTATTTAATGCTCCTTTAACCGCAGCTATCTGAGTTAATACATCAACACAGTATTTTTCATCTTCAATCATATTTTGTAACCCACGTACTTGTCCTTCAATTCTACTTAATCTGTTTAATAAATTTATTTTTTCTGATTTATAAGAAGCCATTCTATCCCTCCATTAATAAAATAATACTTCTCTATATATTATACAACAAATTAACCAAAATTAAAAAGACCACTTCAATTAAATAATAGAAGTGGTCTTAAAATTCTAACTAACCTCATAGCCAGTAGCTCTTACTTCAGTTTTAAGATCCTTTAGTTTAGTCTTTTGCTTATCAAACTTAACATTTACTTGGCCCTGTCTTTCTTGTTTTAAATTAAATTTTGCCTGACTAACTCCTTCTAACTTATTTAAAGCTGACTCAATCGAACTTTTAGCTTGAGGACTAGTAATCCCTTTAACTTTAAAGTTAGCTGTTTCCAATTTAACTCCTCCTAAACAGCTGTTTATCATTAGCATCTCCTGTTTAAAAGTTTTTATACTTTATGAGTTTATCTAGTATGGCTATAATTAATAATACTTTTTAACTCCCAAGTTAAATACTCTTTTTCTCTTCTACAGCCTTTACATTCTAATATTCCTTTATCTGAATGAGATAAGTCACTTTTTAACTCCATTTTTTGCCCACACCCCTGACAAGGATAATCTAGATATTGACCCTTCTCAAATTTAGTTGGCATATTTTCCCTCCTAATGAGGTTCTAGTGGATTTACTCTTAATTATAAATCATTTCTAAATAATTGTCAAAAATTTTGCAAATATGATAATTTTCAGACAATTATTTTACAGGAAACGCCCCTTTAGGGACGTAAATTAAGCTTCATATATTCTTTTATTTGCTGGGCCAACTGTGGGCCAATTCCTGCTACTTCTACCAACTCTTCTTTACTAGCTTGTTTTATCTTCCCTAATGAACCAAAGTGTTGTAATAAAGCTTGTCGCTTTTTAGTGCCTACTCCCGGAATATCATCTAACATAGAATGGGTTAATCTTCGTGAGCGTAACTTGCGATGATAATTAACAGCAAAACGATGAGCTTCATCTCTTACCCGTTGGACTAAATATAAAGCATCTGATTTACGAGGTAATAGAATAGATTCTTCTCTGTTAGGTAAAAAGATCTCTTCCTTCTTTTTGGCTAAACTAATAATTGGTTGGCCACTTTTGTTTAACTTCTCTAATATATTAACAGCTGCATTAAGTTGGCCCTTACCACCATCAATTAAGATTAAATCAGGGAACTTTTTCTCCTTTTCAATCAACCGAGAGTATCTACGCTCAACTACTTCTTGCATCGCCCCAAAATCATCTTGGCCCTCTAAGGTTTTCATCTTAAAGCGACGATAATCACTCTTTTTAGGTACTCCATTTTCAAAAACTACTAAAGAGGCCACTGTAGCTTGGCCCTGGATCGTAGAAATATCAAAACCTTCAATTCGATAGGGCGCAGTTGCTAAATTAAGTTCTTCTTTTAACTCTTTAACACCTCGTCCAATATGAGAAGAGTGTAAAGTAGTCTGTAACTTATGCTCTTTTAGATTATGACGAGCATTACGGTAGGCCATCTCCACTAATTCTTTCTTAGCTCCCTGTTTGGGTAACTTAATCCCTACCTTACTCTCTTGTTCATTACTTAACCACTTGGCAATTAAGCTTTGGTCCTCTAATTTAGTATCAATTAAAATTTCTTCTGGGATATAATAAACTGTATCATAGTATTGTTGTAAAAAAGAAGTTAAGGTTTCCTGTTTATCTTGAACTTCAGTGAAGATAAAATCTTCTTTTCCTATCAAACGACCATTACGAACAATCAATAATTGTAAACAAATAAGCTCCTCCTCCTGAGCTAAAGCAACAATATCCCGATCAACCAGATCCTTAGTAACAACCTTTTGCTTTTGAGTAATCTTATCAATTGCTTTACTCTGATCTCTTAGTTGAGCAGCTCTTTCAAAGTCTAGACTTTCAGCAGCAACTTCCATCTGGGCCTCTAAATCTTGCTTTAAATTAGCCTCTTTACCCTCCAAAATCATTAGAACCTGCTCAATCATCTTTTGGTACTCTTGAGGATTAATCTCTTCAATACACGGGCCAAGACACTTATCAATATGGTAGTTAAGACAAGCTCGCCCTTGCTCTTTAGTTAAATCCTGCTTACAAGTCCGTAACGGAAATAAATCATGAATTAAATCTAACATATCATTAACTGCTTTAGGATCAGTATACGGGCCAAAATAGCGGGCCCCATCTTGCTTAACTACCCGCGTTTTATAGACTCTAGGATACTTAGTAGTAACTGTAACCTTAATGTAAGGATAGGTTTTATCATCCTTTAGCTGAATATTAAATTTAGGATTATACTTTTTAATTAGATTATTCTCTAAAATTAAAGCCTCCATTTCAGTATCAGTAATAATATAATCTAAATCAGCAATCCGCTTAACTAAGACTGTCGTCTTAAATCGTTGGTGCTTAGTATCTTGAAAATAAGATCCAACTCGATTTCGTAAAGACTTAGCCTTACCAACATAAATCACTTGGCCCCGTTGGCCCTTCATCAGATAAACCCCAGGTTCATGAGGTAGATTTTTCACCTTTTGTTTAAGCTTCATCGCTAACACCTCAATCTTAAATTCATATCTACTAATAATATATATCTGCAAATTCGACCTTTAGCCTTTCCACTAGTCCTTGCTTATTATAACTATCATTAGATTTACCACAGTTAGCTATTCTTTTATCAGGAAGATAGATAATGAATTCACTCCCTTTACCATATTCACTCTTAACTTCAATACTACCCTGATGTAAATCAACTAAGGACTTTACAAGGGATAACCCCACCCCATTATTAAAATTATTTTTACTAGCTAATTCACTTTCATTAACTTGTTTAAAACGATTAAATATTTTTTGCTGATCACTATTTTTCATCCCTGCTCCAGTATCTTTAACAGAAATAATAACCTCATTACCATTACTATCAATAGTTATAGCTATTTGATCACCTTCAGTAGTATATTTAACTGTATTGGAAACTAAATTTAGGATGATTCTTTCAATACTAAAGGGATCACAAGCAATCAGTTTATAGTCTTCCTTCTTATTAAATTCAAATGATTTATTTTGATCTTGAATATAATCTTTAATTGACTGTACTATTAAATTAACAACCTCAACTATATTATGATTTTCTAAGTTAACATCATAAGAATTGGCACTAATTTTAGTAAGGTCAACTAAATCATTGACTAATTTTAATAACCTATAACTATTTTGTCTAATCGTATGTGTATAACCATTAATCTTTTCTATATTCTTTTGCTCTAAATTATTTTCAGAAAACATATTTAAAACTTGAACTGAGGATAATATTAAATTTAGAGGAGACTTTAAATCATGCGAGATATTAGAAAAGATTACTTCTTTTCTTTTATTTTGGTTAAGTTCTTCTTTCAGTTTCTTTTGCTTTGTAATATCTGATAAAGATACAATACTGCAAGCAGTATTTGGAATCATTTCTACTTGAGATAATACAACCTTACTATTTCCCTGCTTATCTATTAATTCAAATTCATATTTATTAGGTATATTTCCTTTATCTAACCTTCTTTTATAATGATAGGATAATATTTGCTCTAAATCTTCCTTGTCAGCAATGAAATCAACTAACTTCATTTCACCTTCAATTTCTGATTTAGAATATCCAGCCAACTGCTCCACTGCTTGATTAACCATAGAAATAGTAGTATCTTCTTCAACAACCAAGATAGCTACTCCTGTCTTCTCAAAAATAGTTCTATAAAGCTTTGTTTGACAATCAATATTTTGATATATAGATTTCTGCATTTGATCATAGCCTCCCAATCAACTATAGAATTATTTGGTATTCGCTTGTATATTTTTATATAAATTATATATGTTTCCCTTTATCTCTATAGCGATATTAGCTAAAATCAAATTATTAAATCTTTACTAGATATATTAAATGCCTTAGCTATTAATCTGATACTCCGTAATGTTGGGCTCTTCTTTCCATTCTCAATATCACTTAAGAATGATTGAGAAATATCTGCCCTGTCAGCAACTACCGTTTGGGATAGAGATCTTTGTTTTCTAAGTTTCCTAATCCTTCCTCCTATATCCTGTTCCTCTATTAATTCAGTTTCTGATAACTTTTCTTCAAGACCTTTAATAGCTGTTAAAACTATGATTAGATTTTGGGGGGCCGCGTACTTAGTAGGAACTGAAACATTTAAAGCAGCAATAATTTTATTCCTTTTATCTCTAATAGGCAAACCAAAGCAACATAAATGTCGATACCTCTCTACATAATGCTCTGCCCCATAGATTAATAAAGGTTTTCCTTCTTTTAAAGCGGTTTCAATAGTACTGTTTCCTACATAATCTTCTGCATAATTTATCCCTTCACCTATACCGTCCCCTTTTAAAGTACCCATAAGCCCAATAGCCCAAGCATCTTTATCTGTTAAAAAGATAACATGAGGAATATTTCTCAAACTTAAAGAAATATCCTCCATAAAAGGTTTAGCAACTTTGATTATTTTTTTATTCTCTTGTTGTTTAATCTGTAGTTCTTCCTTAGATAGGGAATAATATGTAGGTAACTTAGGGTTGACATCCTTCTTCTTACATCTTTTCCATGCCTTTAGGGTGATTTCTCTATAGGTAGGATTATACTTAACATTACTAATTATTTTATTCCATTGCTTTATTAGATTATCAATTACTATCTTATTTACATCAATCTATACCACCTCTTACCATAAGCCAGACCTACAAGCTAAAATATTTCACTTTTAATATATTCTATTAAAAAGATATGACACCTTCAAAAACGACAAAATTCGACTTGTGAAATATTAGCTATCAGTAAGTAGGTGGTATGATTAACTTTTAATTATTAATTATCTCTTCTAAGAACTGACCTGTATAAGAACCTTCAACCTTTACTATTTTCTCTGGGGTACCAGTAGCAACTACTGCCCCTCCTTTATCTCCGCCTTCAGGTCCTAAATCAATAATATGATCAGCTGATTTTATAACATCAAGATTATGCTCAATAACGATAATCGTATTACCGCCTTCTTTTAGCCGCTGTAAAACACTTAATAACTTATTGACATCTTCAAAATGAAGACCAGTTGTTGGTTCATCTAAAATATAAACTGTACTACCAGTACTACGTTTACTTAATTCTGAAGCCAATTTAACACGTTGTGCTTCTCCACCTGATAAAGTGGTCGATGGCTGTCCTAATTTCATATACCCCAAACCTACATCATATAAGGTTTGTAATCTTCGCTTAATCTTAGGAATATTCTCAAAGAACTCTACTGCTTCTTCAACTGTCATATCCAATACATCTGCTATTGTCTTATCCTTATATTTAACCTCTAGTGTCTCTCGATTATACCTCGCCCCATCACAGACTTCACAGGGAACATACACATCAGCTAAAAAGTGCATCTCAATCTGCACTATACCTTGGCCCCCACAAGATTCACAACGTCCACCTTTAACATTAAAGCTAAACCTTCCTTTCTTATAACCTCTTTCTTGGGCCAAAGGAGTTTTCGCAAAAACATCTCTAATATAATCAAACACTTTAGTATAAGTCGCCGGATTAGAACGTGGTGTCTTACCAATTGGAGACTGGTCAATACTTACCACTTTATCTATCTTTTCTAATCCTTGTATCTGATCATGATCACCTGGTTTTAACTTAGAATCATAAAACTCTTGCATTAAACTTCGTTTTAGAGTCTTATCAATTAACGTACTCTTCCCAGAACCAGAAACCCCTGTAATACAAGTAAAGATTCCTAAAGGAATTTCAACATCAATATCTTTCAAATTATGCTCTCTAGCTCCTTTAATCTCTAGATAATCACCACTAGGTTTAGTTCTCTCTGCTGGAACTTCTATTTTCTTCTTACCTGATAGATACTGACCAGTTAATGATTCTTCTTCTTGCTTAATTTCTTCTATCTTCCCTTGAGCCACTATCTTTCCACCATGGCGTCCTGCTCCAGGGCCAATATCAATTATTTGGTCTGCTGCTTTCATTGTATCCTCATCATGTTCAACTACTAACACAGTATTTCCTACATCCCTAAGTTCCTGCAAAGTATTGATTAAACGTTGGTTGTCTCGTTGGTGCAAACCAATACTTGGTTCATCTAAAATATAAATTACACCAACTAATTGAGAACCAATCTGAGTAGCTAAGCGAATCCGTTGGGCTTCACCACCAGATAAAGTTCCAGCAGAACGTCCTAGGGTTAAATATTCTAAACCAACTTCATTTAAAAAATTAAGTCGTTGTCTAATTTCCTTTAAAATCTCGCTACCAATTACTTTGTCCTGGCCTGTTAATTGCAATTCAGAAAAAAACTGATATGAATCACCAATCGGCATGCTTGTTACTTCAGCAATTGATTTATCTCCGACAGTTACAGCTAGACTAGCCCTATTAAGTCTTTCCCCTTCACAATTAGGACAGGGCAGAATTGTCATATACTTCTCTAACTTCTTTTGGGCCCGATTAGAATTCTTACTTTTAAGCTTCTCTTTTAAAATAGCCAATAAACCTTTGAATTTAATCTCATGAATCTTAGTCTTACCTCTACGGTTAGTATACGGGAAAGTAACTGAACTATCATCACCATACAATAAAACATCAATAAATTCATCATCTGCCTCACCTAAAGGCTGGTCTTTATCTACCCCATATTTATCTGCTACAGCACTTACTACTTGGGGCTGAAAGCGACTTCTAGATCTACGCCAAGGTATAATTGCTCCATCATTAAGAGAACGCTCCTCATCTAAAATTAAATCTGGATCAAATTCTCGTTTGTTTCCTAAACCATCACAAACAGAACAAGCACCATAAGGACTATTAAAAGAAAACATTCGAGGGGATAATTCTTCTAAACTAACACCACAATCTGGACAAGCAAATTGTTCACTAAATAATAAATCTTCCCCATCGATTAAATCAATGATTACTAAGCCATCTGCTAAACCTAAAGCTGTCTCTAAAGAATCAGTTAATCTTGATTTAATATCGTCTTTCATAATTAATCTATCTACTACAACTTCAATGGTGTGCTTCTTGTTCTTATTTAATCGAATATCCCCTGCTAAATCTCTTACTGTACCATCAATCTTAACCCGCACATACCCTTCTTGTTGCATACTTTTCAATATATCTTGGTGCTCTCCTTTTCTACCTCTAACTACTGGGGCCAAAATCTGAAATTTAGTTCTCTCTTCTAGCTCCATTACTTGATCTACAATCTCCTGTACAGTTTGAGAAGAAATCTCTTGGCCACACTCTGGACAATGAGGTATTCCTACTCGAGCGTATAATAATCTTAAGTAATCATAAATTTCCGTTACCGTCCCTACTGTTGAACGAGGATTCTTACTTGTCGTCTTTTGATCAATAGAAATAGAAGGAGATAAACCTTCAATATATTCTACCTTCGGTTTTTCCATTTGTCCTAAAAACTGCCTTGCATAAGCTGATAAACTCTCTACATACCTTCGTTGGCCCTCAGCATAAATAGTATCGAAAGCCAATGAAGACTTCCCTGAACCACTAAGACCAGTCAACACCACCAATTTATCACGAGGAATTTCTACATCTATATCCTGTAAATTATGCTCTCTAGCACCTTTAATTACAATCTTTTCTTGTGTCATTTTTGTCACCCCATATTTTGATATTGTCAATATTATAACAATAATTATTACTACTTACAAGGGAGCTAATTACCTTTAAATTTTGAATAAAAGCAGGATTTTTAATTAATTTATTTAATTTATACTATAGACAATAGTATAAGGGATGATCTAATAATGAAATTAAAACAATATAATTTACACAAAATAATTAGCATTATTTTTAGAATTATAACAATCATAGTAATTGTGGGAAATATACTAACTCAAAATTGGTTTAATTTGTTTGTCTCATTACTTACTTTATCAATGACCTATCTTCCTTTTATAGTAGCACAAAGAAAACACATTCATATTCCTATAGATTTCCAGATAATTATTTCTTTCTTCCTCTTTGCTTCTTTATATTTAGGAGAATTAAAAGAGTATTATTTAAAGTTTTGGTGGTGGGATTTAATGCTTCATACTTTATCGGGGATAATTTTAGGATTTATTGGTTTTATCCTAGTCTATTTTCTAAATAATGAAGAACAAATTGATGTAATCCTCAGCCCCTTATTTATTGCTATCTTTTCTTTTACCTTTGCTGTTGCAACAGGAGGATTATGGGAGATTTTTGAATTCACTATGGATTCTACTCTAGGTTTAAATATGCAAAAATCAGGACTAGTTGATACTATGTGGGATTTAATTGTTGATTCCTTAGGAGCTTTAATCACCTCATTTATTGGATGTTTATATCTTAAAATAGATGGTGGCCCTTATTTTAAGCGGTTAGTAAAACGAATTGCAGATGATAATTCCATCAACAATTAAATTGTTTTCACTTCCTATTATTAATTATACTTCTAATTATAAATCCTATCCCCAATCCTAAACAAATAAATAATATTGGCAAAAAAACTGGCCCTAATAAGACACCAAAGATTCTCAATGTTGGTGAATAAATAACTCCAATTGTACCCAAATAAGATGATATAATAAAAGGTATAGCCAAATATGAGACTTGATCCTTACTAGCAACCTGATAAGCATCCCAAATAGCAAACATATAAATACAAGGGTAAAACATTAGCCATTGATAATTAACCTGATTAATTGCAACTTCCATATCACCATAGAAGCTAGCAATAATTGCACTATTTAAATTAGCATTTCCATTAATTAAAACTTCTAATCCAATTAATAATACACCTTTAAAATAATTTCTGTTTAATAATTGCCCAAACCCTGGTATAGCAACACTCCATAGTGCTTTCTCAACTCCATTTCCACTACTCATCTTATCTCTCCCTATTCTTATCTTCTTATTAATTAACAACTCCTAGTTAAGTAAATAAACTATCCATATCTCTTTTCCAGTCATTAAACCATAAATAAAAAACTAACCAAATAAACCAACTGGCAAACCATAATATATAAGAATGATACCACCGATATCCATTACGATAATCCAATAATCGAGTAAACCTTTCAATCGGAAGTTCAACTAACATTAAGACAGTTGTCCAAATAAAGGCCCACCATAATTGCTCTCTAAATCTAAGTGGACAATATCTGACCCAAATCATTGCCATAATTGGAACTACTATCATATTAACCACTATTGAAATATCGTCTACTAAAGAAAATAATTTCCACTGATGATTATAGTGCCACAAGTTAAAATAAATCGCAATATAACACCATAAGTTAGCATATAAACTAGCAAACAAAGCCACTGGGACATACTTCTTCATTCCTTTTCTTGTTAAAAATAATATAGCTACAGCAATAAAAATTGATCCATACTGAATTAAATATTCTATCACATTATTTCCCCCTCATCATATAGTACATAATTTATTTTGGCCCTTTCTAACCTCACTACACTTGGTAATTACTTGCAAACGACAACATTCTACAAAAAAGAACATTAATCTCTAAAATAAAACAGAATATGCTATCAAAAAATAGCAGTGGTGCTGGTTTAAACCAGCACCACTGCTAAAAAATTTATTCTATCTCTAAAATATCCTTTACTTCCGCTTTAATCCCTTCACTACTAGACTTGCGATTATGTCTAACCTCTTGTTGATCTAAGTCTTTAAGTCCTTGATGAATCTTCAGGCCAGAGACTTCTTTTAATTTAGCTAAAATTTCAAATTCATCTTTTAGCTTATTTTCACCTTCTAGTGCTTGTAATACTGCTTTACTAAATTTATATGGGTTTGCTGTAGATGCAATAATTGTTGACGTTTGATCATTAGTATCTGCCTTGTACTTTTGGTAGGACTTAACTCCTACTGCAGTATGGGTGTCAAGAGTATAGTTATATCTTTTAAATACCTGATTAATAGTCTCTAGCGTCTCTTCTTCTGTAGCATAATAACCACTAAAGACCTGCTTAATCTCTGCTTTAGTCTCCTGGTCAACCTTAAACTTTCCTTCATCTTGCAATTGCTGATACCACTTATTAACTTTAGCAGCATCATGACCCGTTACCTCAAATAAAAACCGCTCTAAATTAGATGAAATTAAGATATCCATTGAAGGACTAATAGTCTGTTTAAAACTACGGTTAATATCATAAACTCCTGTCTTAAGAAAATCAGTTAAAACATTATTATCATTAGAAGCACAAATAAATTGATTGACTGGTAGCCCCATTTGATAAGCATAATAAGCTGCTAAAATATTCCCAAAGTTACCTGTAGGAACACTAATATTTATTTTATCTTCTTCTTCTAACTCATTATTGCTTAATAAATTAGCATAAGCTACAAAATAGTAAATAATTTGTGGTAATAAACGTCCCCAGTTAATTGAATTTGCAGAAGAGAACTGATACCCTTCAGTTTCTAATAATTCTTTAAATTCCTGATCAGCAAAGATTTCTTTGACTGTACTTTGACAATCATCAAAATTTCCTTCAACAGCTACTACTGCAGTATTATCTCCTTTAGTAGTTATCATCTGTCTTTCTTGGACTTTACTGACACCTTCGTCCGGATAGAAAACAATAATCTCAATACCGTCTACATCCTTAAATCCTTCTAAAGCAGCCTTACCTGTATCCCCAGAAGTTGCTACCAAAATAACAACTTCTTCCTCTAATTCTACCTTTTCAATTGCCTTAGCAAGCAAATAAGGCATAATTTGTAAAGCCATATCCTTAAAGGCAGCGGTTGGCCCGTGCCATAATTCTAAAATATACTGCTCATCTAACTTAACTACAGGCGTTATTTCTTCAACCGTAAAATTATCTTGATTATAAGCAGCATTAACAACTTCCTCTATTTCATCCGCTGTATAATCAGTTAAAAACTCCTTTAATACTTGACAAGCAATTTCTTGATAAGTATTATCTTTCATACCATAGATTTCTTCTTCACTAAAAGTTGGAATTTGCTGAGGAACAAATAATCCTCCTGTTGGTACCATCCCTAATTGAATTACTTCAGCCGCACTTACTTGTTTATAATTCCCACGAGTACTAATATACTTCATCCTACTCCATCCTTTCTACTCTAGTTTGTCCTATTATATCAGAGGTGCTAAAGTATTAAAAGTTCCAATCTAAAAAGCCTTTCTTTTATTAGATAAGAACTTCTTTTTTATATTTTAATATGTACCCTCTAATCTTTGCGTTAATCTTCTTCCTATCTCCTTAAGCCTAATTACTATATTTCCACCTTTAGAAATTTTTTCTGGATGTTGGTTATCTAAGCCTGGAATTTTATCATCCTTAATATTAAGTGGCAAATCATAAATTTCTGCTAATCCACCGACTGAACATTCATCTCCATAACCACAACTAAAACAAGCATACTCTCCTTGGATTTCTACCTTAGTTGTTATTTCAATTCTTGCATCGGTATAAAAGTTAGTTATATCTGTTATCACAGCACTTGAATCTCCATCCCCGCTTACTCCTATGACAACTCCGAGTTTACCATCTAACGGAAAATGTTTATTATGTCGTGTACTAAAACAAACTCGCTCCCAAAAAGCTCGACCTTTTGCATTCATTCCTTCCCAATACTCTGGAGCCCCAAATATAATTCCACTTGCTTCTTTCATTTCTTTTAAAATCTGATTTAATTTATCATCCTTAATACATCTGTGACTCTCAATACAGCTATTACAAGCATCACAAGTTAATATTTCAAAATTAGAAAGAGAATAAAATTGATAAGCTAATCCACTAGCCTCTAAAATAGTTTTGATAGCTCTTTCAGTTACCCTATCTTTTCTTCCAGCACTGATACCTATTATATTTTTTTCACTCATCCTTTACCTCCTTTGATTTCTCAACATAAGAATACTATTTTTAATATTAATTAGCAAATCATTCTTTATATCCAAACATAAAAACAACCCTAATTTGATAACTAAACCTAAACCTTCTTTCCTAGAGGACAAACCACGTAATACATTTTTCAAAACATCTAGGCCTTAGTAGCAAAACTAATTTATTATTATCTACAAATAAAAGCCCTGCATCTGATTGCAGAGCCAACCTTTTTTAAAATAAACATTATAATTAATTTAACATTTCTTCTATTTTAGTTATAACATCTTTTGGTCTATCTACTGTCAACATTTTTTCTACAAAATCATATTCATCAATTAATTTCAATAGTTCAGATAAAGCAGACAGATGAGAAACTTCATCTATCGGAGCTAGGGTGAAGATTAGATGAACCGGATCATAATCATGACCAAAATTAACTCCTTCTTTGATAACTCCTAACCCCATACTCTTATTTACAACTCCATCTTCGGGTCTAGCATGTATTAAACTAATATGAGGTGCGATTACTACATAAGCACCTTTTTCTTCAACAATTTCTATTGTTCGGTCAACATATTCTTCTAGTATATGACCCTGATCTACTAAAGGCTTTCCTGCTACTTTAACCCCTGTTCTCCAATTATCTATCTTATCAATTACTGCTACATTATTTGCAGTTAACAATTCTAATAATCCTGTACCACTTTCTTCTATACTTTGGGTATCAGCTGTATCATCTACTTTATCTAAAACTTTAACTTCTTTAGAAGCAAAAAAATCTTTTAAATCTTTTTTTAGTCCCTCTTTATCTCCTACAATTGCTTCTCGTTCTATAACCTCAATTACTTCTTCAATCGCAAAAGAATAATCTCTTTGCAATTGAGAGTTCTCATTAGCTTCAATAGCATCAAAAACATCTTGTTTACTATGAATAATTGCTTTAATATTTTTCTTATCTTCTTGACTTAATAACGGGTTAACCTGTAATACTAAAACATCATCAATATCTAAAGGAATAGTTGTAATAATTAAATCAATATTTTCTAAATCAACTTCATTATTCTCTAATTGAATCACAGAAAAAACATCACAAATTTTAATCTCAGAAAATTCTTTATTCAATCTAGAAGATAACAAATTAGTTGTTCCCACTCCACTTGAACAAACTAAGACTACCCTTAATTTTCTACTAGATTGTAAAGATTTACTTCTCTCTAAAGCAGCTCCAAGATGAAGAGTAATATATCCAACTTCATCTGAACTAATTTCTTTTTGAAATTTACTCTGTAATATTTTAGTTGCTCTTTTAGCTGCTTTAAATATTTCTCGATACTTACTTTTAACATCTAATAGTAAAGGATTTTTTAGTGGCAAGTCATACTTTATGCGATTAATAGTTGGTTTTAAATGTAATGCTAAACCAATTATTAACTGAGTATCATCAATTAATTTAACCCCTAAATAATCCTCAGCCACTTTAACCATTTCTTTAGTTAAAATAATTAATTCTTGATCTAAATCTTCATCGACAAGCTTTTCATAATCATCATCACCTATTTTTTGCCATAATTTAGCTCCCATTAAATGTAAAGTGACATAACCTAACTCCGAATCAGGAATGCTTATTTCAAAAATTTGCTCCATGATCTTTCCTATCTTCTTAGCTATCTTATACTCATCGCTTTTTTTAATAATCTCTAAGCGTTCCTTAGGTAACTGAATATCTTTACCTTCTAATAATCTACTGATTGCTAAAGCTAAATGAACTAATAAACTAGCATAAGCTTCATCAGCAAATTGAAATCCTAATTGCT
Source organism: Halobacteroides halobius DSM 5150 (assembly GCF_000328625.1). Classification (NCBI taxonomy): domain Bacteria; kingdom Bacillati; phylum Bacillota; class Clostridia; order Halanaerobiales; family Halobacteroidaceae; genus Halobacteroides; species Halobacteroides halobius. The sequence continues at coordinate 2,144,681 of NC_019978.1, forward strand.
TTTCAGCAAATGAAATTACACTTTCAATCTTAGTTAAATCAATATCAGATACTAATTTATCAAATTCTTTAAAAAATCCTGGCTCTAAATTTCTATTTTCTAATGCTTTTTTCTGAATCTGTCGTAATAAACCAACTAATTCCTTTTCATTTGCTGTTTCTTCTAAAACATTCATCATTGCATGTCTAATATCTATCTCTTCACCTTTTATTTCTAAACCATAATTTGTCTTTCTAATCAGTGTTAAATTATGATTTGATAACCATTCTTCAACTTTATCTAGATCTTTAATTATTGTTGATTTACTAATACGTAACATTACCTCTAATTCTTTAATAATAATCGGTTCATTAGCTTGAAATAGTCTAAATAAAATTAAATGCTGGCGTTCTTTAGGAGATAAAACTCGTTCAAGCCCATGAATATCCACTAATTCATTTTGAATTTTATTTAACTCTTCTTCTTCTCCCTCTAAATAAACTCCAACTCGTCTTTTTCTTATTAATTCAGCATCATAGGAAGAGATACTAGATTCTATATCATCTAGATCATACCTAATTGTTCTACTACTAACATTAAATTTATCCGCTAACTGTTTAATAGAGACTGCTTTCTCTTGGTTAATTAAATATTTTAATAATTGACAAACCCGTGGCTTCAAACTCAATTTCTTACCTCCTCACATTCTTTAAAGGGAAAAGCTCTTGTAATTAATTACAAGAGCTTTATAACAATTCTGATCAGATTTTTATAGTAATATTATTTCAGAAGCACTTACTCCAAGTCTTCTATACTAATAATCCTAGTTCCTCCCTTTTTATTACTAATTAACTAATTAATTAATTTAGCTATTGTTCCAATAATAATACCTACAACTCCAAAATCTGCATCCCCAAAAGTAGTATTAGCAAAACCTAACTTTCCTAACACCGGAAGTAATAAAGCAGGTAAGAAAGTTATTAATAATCCATTAGCAAAAGAACCAAAAATGGCTCCTTTTTTACCTCCAGTAGCATTACCAAATACTCCTGCAGTAGCTCCAGTAAAGAAATGTGGTACTAATCCTGGAATGATTATAGATAATCCTATTGGTCCTAGTAAAAACATTCCTACAATTCCACCTAGGAAACTAAATAGGAAACCAATAGTTACAGCTGTTGGAGCAAAGTTAAAGGTAACTGGACAATCTAAAGCTGGTTTAGCATCTGGAACTACTCTTTCACCGATTCCTTCAAAGGCTGGAACAATTTCTCCTAAAATCATTCTTACACCTGACATGATAATACTGACTCCTGCAGCAAACGTAATCCCTTGCATTACAGCAAACATAAACAAGCTCTGATCTCCTGCATATTCGCTAACAATTTCTGGACCGGCTTTAAAAACAATAATTAAAAAGATAACTATCATAGTTAAAGCGGTAGATAATAATGATTCTTTTAAAAAACCTAATGACTTTGGAACTTCAATATCTTCTGTAGTATCTTCTGGGTCTCCTACTAAACTACCAATAAAGCCAGCTGTAATATAACCTGTTGTTCCAAAGTGTCCTAGAGCGATATCATCACTACCAGTTACATCTTTCATATATATATCTGCTAATGCAGGCATTAAGACCATTAAAAAGCCTAATATTGTTGACCCTACAATTACTAATGGAGCTCCTGTTAAACCTGCAGTTCCTAATACTGCTGCCAATAAAGCGGCCATAAAGAAAGTATGATGTCCTGTTAAAAATACATACTTTAAAGGAGTAAAACGAGCATAAGCTAAATTAGCTAGAAAACCAAAGCCCATAATCAAAGCTGTTTCTTTTCCTAATGTCTTCTGAGCCATAGCTACTATAGCCTCATTAGTTGGAATCACACCATGAATATTGAAGGCTTCTCTAATTATTGGCCCGAAGTTATTTAAGCTTTCAATTAAAACCCCTGCTCCTGCTCCCAAAATAACAAAACCAATAATACTCTTTAACGTCCCGGACATAATTTCAGAAAAATGTTTCTTAGAAGCTATCAAACCAATGCAAGCCATTAATCCTACCAAAACAGCTGGTTCACTTAATACATCGTTAACTAAAAAATTTAAAAATCCCATTTTTATTCCCCCTTGTTTTTGAAATAAATTATTATATTTCTTATTTTATTATTAAATAATAGAGTTCTAAGAAATATAATCCATAATTTTTTCTTTAATTTCATTTTTATCAGCCATATTCTTAATTGCAATTACTTCAGCAGAATGACCTTCTAATTGCTGGGCAATCTCTGGCGCAGCTATGATAATATCTGCACTTTCACCTTTAGCACTACTAACATCACTCACTTCAACAGTTCCCTCTATTCCTTCAGCCTTAAGAACCTTCTCAGCAGCCATTTTTAACATTAAACTACTTCCTAGTCCCATTCCACAAACAGCTAAAATCTTCATTTACACTCCTCCTTTTTATTAAGCATTATTTACAATCTGACTTATATAATCAAATACTTCGCTAGAAGTATCCTTAGCACATATTTCATCAACTGAATTATCTTCCAATAAAACTGTCATCAGTTGAGACATCGCTTCAACATGTTTGTCATTATTAATTGAACCAAAAGCAAAGGCTATTTTTACTGGGTCATTATTTTCATGACCAAATTCTACTGGTGACTCAAGAGTAATTAAACTCATTCCTGTTTCTTTTACACCATCCTCTGGTCTAGCATGAAAAACTGCTACTCCTTTAGCCATTACAATATATGGACCATTATCTTCTAATGATTTAATCATTGCATCTATATATCTATCCTCAACTAAGTTATCTTTTAACAGAATTTCTCCAACTTTTCTACCAACCTTACGCCAATCTTTTGCTCCTACTTTAGTAGCTATCCGTTCTTTAGGTAATAAATCTAACAACATCCTTGATCGCCCCTTTCCAAAATTATAAAATATTTTAAATATATCAATTTTCCTTTTGTTGTTACTTATATCTTACACCTAGAGATATTGAAATTCAATTCATAATTATTGCTTTTCTTTTCTGAAAAGATTATGGCAAATTAATAATATTATGTACTAATTGTAGCTTAAACAAGCAAACCAATTTTCTTTTCTCCTAAATATTTCAAAAATATTTATTTTTTGTAATGATAAAGTTATAATATTCCTTTTTAATTTATTAATTAGTCTACTTTCTTTCTGAAAGAATTATGGCAAATTAATAATAATCGGTTGTTTAAAAGCAAAAAAGACCTCCTAGGATTATTATCCTAAAAGGTCTCTTACTTATATTAATTAAATTACTTCGCTTTCTTTATTATATATCTAGAAATCATAAAACTAAGCGGTAATAAAACAAGTAATTGCATGACAGGTACTAGCCCAATATTAGTCCCTGGAAACAGAGGCATCTGAACACTATACCCCCAACGATTATAATACAAAGCATGAATTTCAAAATAAAAACTGACAAATAAAGCATATAAGATGCTAATTACATAATCTTTACGATTCCTCTGCTTCATTAACCAGTTAAGATCATTACTAGTAAAGACTAAGATTAAATATAATCCAACACTTATTCCCACATCACCACTAATAGCACTTATCATTAATGCATAGTATTCAAGTACACTTTGTTCTTCCATAGTATAAAAAATTCCACATTGAATAAACTCCCAAATTCCATGTAATATTAATGAAACAACTGCTACTACAACTAAATTACGAATAAATTTTTTTATCTTATCAGCTCCTTAGTTTATTTATCTAGTACTTGTCTTCTTTCAATAAATTCTTCTTTACTAATTAACCCTTTAGCAAATTCTTCTTTCAAAAGTCGCATAGCTTTATCTTCCCTTTTAGATTTGGGTATTATTAATCTAATTACTAAATATATCATTCCTACAAATAGACCTAAACGTAATACCATCATTCCTAAAAATTGCCAACCAGTAAAACTATAATTATATAATCCTGAACAAAAACTCCCCCACATTAAATTATCCCCCTTATATTGAAAAATTATTATTTAACCTTTTAATGATTACCATCAATCATAATGCTTCATTACTTAAAATTTTATTTATAAATTATCTTGTATACATAGTATACAGAGGGAATGTTAAGAAAGTATTAAGAGAATACTAAATTTCTTTAAAGATTATTTCTTAAACCAGCTCCAAAAAATTAAAAAAGACTGTTTTTGGAAAACAGTCATGAGTTCTTGCAATAATAAGGGCGAGAACCTGCCACACTACTTCTATTCTCATTTTGTGTGAATTAACTAAAACGTCGGGCCAACTTCCTAATTACTTTTAACCATCACTTCTTTACCACAAAAAGCTATTCCTAACTCTAAAATATCATTAATCCCTAGTTCTTCTAATATATCTCTATAATCTCTATCTGCTATCTGCTCTAATGCTTCTCTAACTCCTCTTTCTAAACTTTCATCTTGATCTACCTTCTTAAACTCCATAATAATTCCTAATTTATCTTTACTACTAGGAATCAACATTACATCATAACGTCCATAACCACTTTCTCGATTAGATTTAACTTGATATTCACCTCGTAAATTAACTACTAATCCTAATACAAAAGCATGATAAAAATTCTCTGAATTACCTCTACCAAGATCAAAATAACTAAAAGAGGATTTAACTATCTTTTTAAATATCTTACTAAAGGTCTCTACATCACCTTCAGTTAAACTCTTTAGCATCCATTCTAGTTCTTCATTATTTAGATTTTCCTTAAACCAATCTAAAATAATGCTCCGATAAATATACTCTACCTCTAAATTAGGAATTTCAAGCTGACAGTATAAATGGCCTAAATCTCTTTCTTGGTTACTTGCCTTTAAATAGCCACTTAATAATAGAAAACTCCAAATAGTAGTATTCTTCCGTTCTAAATCTGAAAAAACAATATTGTCATCAATCTCTTTTTGAATATCTGTTCCCTGTAACAACAATTCTAAATCTTTCTTTACTTCACTACCTGCTTCTGTAATTAACCTTCTAATTAATTGATTACCACTAGTATTGGCCCAATAAGGTCTAAACTCACCTTCTTGGTAGATACAATTAACTATTGACCAAGGATTATAAACTATTTTTTCACCAAAACTATATCCATTATACCATTCTTTAACCTGGTCAACTTGATAAGCTAAATTATAATAGTTAAATATTTCTTCAACTTCTTCTTCTAATAACCCAAAATAAGAATCATAAACCTTATCTAATAAGGTACTAACTAATAAATTATTTAATCCTGAAAAGATACTCTCCTTCGCCACCCGCAAAATTCCCGTTAAAACCCCTTTCTTTAAATGTAGATTATCCTTTAAACCACCACTTAATAAATTACGCATAAAATTCATAACTTGCTTATAGTAACCTGCTAAATATCCCCGTTGGATCGGCTGGTCATATTCATCAATTAAAATCATTACCTTTTCTTTATGATAATTAGCTAAGTGTTCAGAAAGGCTTCTTAAAGCATCTTCATAAAAAGGAAGTTCAGCTTGCAAAGATATAATATCCTGAAATTGTTTTTTATCATATTTATCTAATACATCACTCTCTAATAAATATTTATGTCGTTTATACTCTCTAGCTATAACCTGTTTTAATTTTGTATAAGTTCTTGGCCAATTATTCTCCTTTATATCTTTAAAAGTTAGCATAATTAAAGGGTAGTTCCCTTGGTGCTCCAAATACTCTTTCTGCTCTTCAATTTTCAAACCAGTAAACAAATTACTATTATCTTGCTTGTTCTTTTCAAAAAAGTAGCGTAACATTGAAATATTAAGTGTTTTACCAAAACGACGAGGTCGAGGTAATAAAATCACTTCGGCATCTTCATCTATTATTTCTTTAATAAATAAACTCTTATCTACAAAATAATAATTTTCTTCTCTTAACTTTTTAAAGTCACTAATACCTATTGGTAATTTCTTCATAATTCACCTCCATACTTACATTATTTTTATTATACCATTAAATTAATATAAAATAAAAAAAGAAATTTTATTAAAAAATTATCTTTTAACATCAGCGTTGCAATGGTACATCTTAGAAAACGAAATAAGAACAGAACCTAAAAATAGGTAGATTATAAATTTGGGTGTCCAAAAAACTAAAAAAAGACTGTTCTTAGAAACAGTCCTCAAGCCTTGCAATGATAAGGGCGGGAAAGTGTGGGAATCGAACCCACCACAGACAACTAAAGCTGCCTGCCACTGGATTTGAAGTCCTGGCAGGTAGCTTTTTTCTATTATAACTAACATAATTAAGCCTTACAAAGCCTGCAACTACGCTATTTATTTAGTAATAAGTAAATAAATTTAAAATGTTCCCCTCTGATTTGACGACATCATGGCGACAAAGTGACGCCATGCTACTGCAACTCGATGTCGTTAACTTTCGATTAGGTGACGTTTTAATGTCACCTAATCGCATAGTTCACGACGTCCTATTAAAGATAAGCAACTTTTAATTGCACTGACGGTTGGAATGGAATGAAAAATGGTGATCTACCGGGTCCTGCGATTTTTGCAGGTTGTAGATCACCATTGAAAGTGGAATGGAAACTGTCATAATTTTTTATAGGAGACATGACTATGAAGTTTATAGTGATGTCTCCTATAAGTTGGTAGAAGTTGGCCCGTACAGAATTTATATCTCTTTTGCAATTTCTTTTAATGAATCTTTATCATTAGATGAATATCTATAAGAAATACTATCAATATCTTTACTTCTAGCGTACTCTTTTACTTTCTCTCTTGAATCAGAAAAAACTAATTCATTAGCTACCTTAAATAATTCATATTTTTCTGTCATTCTATAATCTCCTTTTAATTTAGTAAATTAAAAATAATAACTTATAATTCTTCAGTAATTAATTATCTTTTAAACAACTTATAAATATTCATATTTTTCTTTAAATTTATTTACAATTTTTCTAGCACATTTTTTAACTATAGATTTAGAAGCCAAATCAATATATCTAACATTAGATATAACCTTAAAAGATGGATCTAAGTTTCCTCTAATAATTTGCAACTCTTTTTGAACTAAATATTCAACTGCCTCTCGATAAGAACTGCCAGCATTAATAAATTCACTTTTACTTGGTAATACAAATGATAATAACATTACATCATTGGCTTTTTCAAGACCTATCCCAATTTTATTTTCAAAGTTTTTTCTGAAAGCACCATTGGGCTGCATATGGGAAGAAAGTCTTCCTAAAGTTCCTAATGCATCATTAGTTTGCCCAACATATACAGCCTCCCATTTCTTAGACACTAATATGTATATATATGCTTTTTGATTACCATTAAAAATTGTAGAAACAGATGTTACAATTGATTTCATTTTCATATCTCTATCCATAAAAATCACTCATTAAAAGGCGGTAATTCATTTTCAACTCTTCTGCATAATTCTTCTAAATATCTTGAAGTATAACGCCTAAATTCAGTAATTAATTTTTCAACCTGTTCCATTTCCAAATCTTCTACATTTTTATAAGCATAATGTTCTGCTTCCACAGCTTCTAATAGAAAAAGTTCAAATAATACTTGCATAGCAGTATTATCGCTATTATCTTCAAAAACTAATTGTGAAAATCTATGAGAGGTATTTATTCTTACACAATTTTCACGATCAGTATCATAATATGGTTCCCAAAGCAAATGGTCATCTATACTTTCAACCCTATCAATTTTCTTTATAAACCTATGTTCGCTTTTTTCTTCTTTACCTTCTTCTTTACCTTCTTCTTTACCTTCTTCTTTACCTTCTTCTTTACCTTCTTCTTTACCTTCTTCTTTACCTTCTTCTTTATTCTGCCCATATTTCTTTTCAAGTTCCTCTTCTCTTCTTTTTTTCTCCTCTTCTTCTCCAGAAGGTTCACCTGGTAAATTTTCTGGCGGTTCATATTCATTAGCAATATCATTTGATTTATTATTTGAAGTTTCATTTAATCTTTCGTTATATAACTTTGAAGCATTATTCCAGGCTTTTCTACTTTTTCGTTTATATTGAGCAGATAAATCACTAATAGTTCTCCAAGCATCTTCAGATAAAGTAATATCTGACTTTTTGACATCTATATTAAAACAATCATCTGCTGAATCATCTATTAATATTCGTCCTCTAAATGAATAATAGTCTTGGTCTAGTGGAATAATAGGTCCATTTTTTGTACTAAACCGTTCTGCTAAATTATCTGAACTAGATATTAATCTTTTATTTCTATATACATAATATCCATAATTTCCAGCCCCAATATTATATTTATCTCTTATTTCTTTATCTTTACCTTTTTCTTCAAGTTTGAATATTGGAGGGTATGGTAATTGAGTTACTTCAATTTTTGCTTTCACCCCTGCATCTGCATCTAACGTTACTTCTTGTGATTTTTCAATAAATTTAACACTCTTACCATCCCAGTCATGTTCATTTAGATTACCATTTGCTTCTGCCTCATCGATAAAAAGTGGATCAAATGCATTAATAACATTACCATCTACTGAAATTTGAACCCCATCTTCTTTAATAAAATAATAATAATTAATTCCTACTTTTTCCTTTAATTCACTAACTGTATTTTTAATACTTGGATGATCATCATTTCTAACATCTGCAATTCTAACTATAGTTCCTTTACCCTCATCTAAATTTTCTTCAATTAACTCTTTATCTTTATCATTTAATTCAACTTCCTTAGCAAAATAGTCACCTTCTTGTTTTATGTCAGGTAATGACACAATAAATTTATTAAACTGACTATCGGCAGATGAAGAAATTAAATGTAGTTCATTTCCTTGAGAAAATGAAGCTGATTTGAGTCCTAAACCAAATTTTGATAATGAATTCTGTTCATAATTTTCATCAGTTGACCCCAATTTTAATGCTTCTTTCATTTTGGATTTGTTCATACCACAACCATCATCAATCACAAGATATTCCTGAACATTATTCTTTCTTCTATCATTATATTCTTTATTTTTCTTTAAAATTTTAATATTTATATTACTAGCATTTGCCCTAATAGAATTATCTACTATATCACATAATGCAGTTACAGGAGTATATCCAATACGACTCAATCCATAACATAACCTCCAAGCATCCATTCCTAGTTCTTCTTTATTATACATTTAACCCCTCCCAATATATAAATATAAATTCTTACCATTTATTTATATAAAAAAAAACAAATTCCTGCATAATAACAGAAATTTGTTTGATGATTATTTTTACTTATTATATTAAAAAATCATTTAATGCATCTTTTAAATTATTTATATTATTTTTGTCATTAAAATAACCAATACTAAATCTCACAAGACCATTAGGCATTGTTCCCAAAAATTCATGAGTTTCAGGAGCACAATGTAATCCAGTCCTTACCGCTATATTAAATTTTTCATCTAAAATTTTTCCTATATTATGTGGGGAATAACCAGAAACACTAACTGATACAACATTAAAATGATTCTCTAAATTATCTGGAATAAAAATATCTATTTCCATAAATTCATTTAACATTGCTATTAATTCTTGAGTTAACTCTTTTTCATGCTTAAAAATAGTTTCAATATCCTTTTCCTGTAACCATTCTAATGCAGTATTTAAACCAGCAATAGCTTGAATATTACTACTGCCTGCTTCGTATTTAACTGGAATCTGTTGTGGCATATTCTTTCTTTCTGAAGCTCTTCCCGTACCACCATGAATTAAAGTAGCAGGTTCTTCCGCATTTTCATCCATTATGATTCCAGCAATTCCAAATGGACCATAAAAAGTCTTATGCCCCGTCCATACATAATAATCAACATGTTCTAAATTAACATCAACTAGCCCAGCACCTTGAGCTCCATCAACTAAAACACTACTATTGTATTCCCGGGCCAACTTAGCAATCTGCTCTACTGGAGCTATTAGCCCACATACATTACTAACATGAGATACAGCTACCAACCTAGGTGTTTCCTTAATAAACATCTGCTTTAGCTTATCTAATTTAAATTCTAAACTATCTTCTTCTACAGGAATCTGTCTTAATTTTAAGTTATACTTGTCTTTTAAATAGTACAAACTTCTTAAGACAGCATTATGTTCAAAGGGAGAATAATAAACCACATCCCCCTTATTCCAATCTAAACCTTTTAATATTAAATTAATTGCTATTGTAGCAGATTCAGTAAAAACAATTTCTTTATTCTGCTTAACATTAAGTACAGAAGCCACTTTTTCTCTAGTTTCATCTATTAGTCTACTAGCTTCATTGGCCACTTGATAAGAACCTCGTCCTGCATTAACTCCATACTCTCTATAAAATTTATCCATTTCATTATAAACAGACTCTGGTTTCGGATAAGTAGTTGCAGCATTATCAAAATAAATCATACTATCCCATCCTGTTCAAACATATCCTTCATTAAATTAATTAAAACCTGCTGCTTTTCTCGATCACTAACTGCTGGACCTATATCTTCAAAACTACTTTTAATTTTATTTTCTAATACTTTAGATAAACCATCTAGAGAAACTTCCTCAAATCTTCGCTCATATTTTTCTCCATCTTTATCAACTAAAACAAATTCATAAACATTATTCTCTTTTTCCTCATCAGATTCCTCTAACTCTATTCCTTCAACTTCTTCTTTTATATCTTTAATATTATCTAAAAAATCTTCTACCGTTTTATCATTCCAATCATTTATATCAAAACCAGTTAAACTTCTACAAATTTCATTTAATAGCTTTTCTTCTTCAATTTCACTAATTTGTAATTTTCGTAGAATATTTAAAAAAGCATTTATTTCCCGAGTATAAGTATTAGTTTTAGCCTTCTTATCTAAGTTTTGATACCAAGTTGCTAAACTTTCCTTGAAAGTAACATTTTTAGCACTAGCAAATAAATTACAAATTGAAATCTGTAATTTATTTATTAAATGATAATAAGCTTGATTATGTTCTTTAAAGAAAGTAGTTATTAGCTCTTTTAACTCATCTACATTATTTTCATTAATAGAAGTCCCTAATAGCTTTTGAGGTATAATCTCTAATAAAATCCTTTTTACTTCTGAGGATCTCTTATTTAAAATTTTTCTAATAGTTACTGAACTTTTAGATAATTCAGTAGTTTCTCTAGAATACTTCGGTAATCCTTGGTACCATTCTTTAATTGCATTATATAATTTTTTTAATCTATTTACTTCTTCACTATTATTTTCTTCTAATCTATCATCATAAAGTTCCTCTAAAAATAAAATATATTCTTCCTTAGCAGAATCCCAAGTAGTCTTTTCAATTGTATATCTAGTTGGATGTTTATTTATTCTTTCAAATAACTTAGCATTGATTTCCCTTTCTTCACCATTATGTCTAATGATTGCATGTTTTAAATCATCATCTATTTCACCTGCTATTACTAATAAAATAGGAATAATGCCTAATCTAAGTCCATAAGGTGGTCTTCTTAATTGATCATAAACTTCTTTAAACTTCACTTTATCCGTTGAACAGTATAGTTTTTCTCTAATCAATCTAATAATTTCTTTTAAATTTTCATCTATTCCTTCCTTACTTCCTTCACCATCTGAAGTATGAGTTAGATTTTGTTCTATATTTTTCCTGGACTCATTATCTAAAATCTCTGGATTAAACATTAAGTTCTCTGACTCTTTACCTTCTTTTAATAATAATTTAGTCTTAATTAACATAGTTCGATAAATTAAAAAGTTAGGTCTATATCCTTCAATACCTAATCTTTCTGTTAAATCCCTAAAGATTAATCTATTATTTATATCTTTACGAGCTGATTTTTGGGGACTACTTATTTTATTTTTAACAACTAATTCATTATTAATAACTGGAGTCTTAGCAAAATATTCTTCACAAACTTCAGATATTTTTTTAGATATATCTCTACGTGACTTTATTCTAGAAATTACACTACCTTGGTGATAATATAAAGCATTATCATAATAAGGTTCTATGAATTTAGTTAATTTATTATCTAACAATTGTCTAGTCTCAGTTATATAAGCATTTAATTCTTTCTCTGCTAAAGAGTCTTGCTTTAAAAATTCTTTATCTTCTTTTAGAATCTTTTGAGCATCAAAACTTCTTAATAATTCATTTAATTCTAGAGGCTTTTTAGGTCGTACAAAGATTACCCTGTCACTATTTATCTCATCACTCATTTCTTCAATATATTTAGTGGCTTCTTCTATCTCTTGGTTAGATTCTAATAAAAGGTAAGCTATCAGTCCATCTTCATAATTTTTATCATTATGTTCAATTAAATATTCATCCCAATCATTAATACTTTTTAATTCATCTAAATAGAAATAATCACTTACAAAATAACGACGAATCTTATATTGATGATTATACTCTTTAGGATAAATTGGAGCTGGTTTAAAATTCTCTTCTAATAAATATTTAGGAGAAAAGGTATTTTCTCGTTCTGCCTTTGTTTCCTCTATTTTTTTATTAAAGTCAATTTCACTTCCCTCAAAAAATACAAAATGATCTAAACTCTTGCGGTGTAAAATAACTTTAGATTCAACTAATTTATCAACTAAATTATCAAATTCTTGTTCACTTAAATGATCTAAAGCAAATTTTAATATTTCTTTAGAAGGTGGAATCTCTGAAAAGTTATTAACTGCAGTTATAATTCCTAGACTTTTAATGAATTCCTGCTTGTTCTTTTCATCAAATTCAATTTTCTGTAAAGCTCTCTCTGAATCAGCCCAAGCTTGATGAACCTGAGTGTAATCTAACTCTTGTTGCATTAAATCTGCAAAATAATCATAAATACTAGAAGGTTTAACTATTGGAAAATCCTCATTTCTATTCTCCTTAATAAACTCTCCTAAAGTATTTTCCTCTTCAGTTGATAAATAAGTGAAAATAGTCCTTTCATTTTGAGCTATCTTCTGCGATAATTTTGGTAGTAAAATAGTCGTTAAAGGATGTAAAGGATAACAGCCTCTTAAAATATATTCTTCCTTTTCCTGTTCATTATAATCAGGGCCAATATTTAAATCTTTAATCCACTTATTATAAAACTCAAAGTTTTCTTGATTATTCTCTTGAAATTCTTCCCAAGAATCTTGTTCTTTAACAATAACATTAGACATTAATTCATAGATTTGACTAGAATACTCAGTAGCATCTAATGTTTTAAATCTTTCTTGAACCTTTTTCCATTCATTAACTTGGGATTCAGATAAATCAGTAGTATATTGAACCATTTTTTTATGAGAAACTAATAGTAAGTGGATTTCATTCTCTCCACTTCTAGTAGCCATTTCAGCAAAGTCTTGTAATTCCTTACTATTAAAACTTTCAACATTTCTTTCAAGTAACTTATTAAACTCATCAAAAACAACATAAATCCCTTGATACCCTCTTTTTCTTATCTCACTATTAACAGCTCGATAAATATCCTCTAAATTACAACCATAAAAAGGATTAAATTCTCCCCCAGAAGTTAATTTAGGATATTTATTCACAAAGAACTGATAACTTTCCTGGTCAAAATTATTTATTTTATCTTTAAACTCATCTATATCTACTCCACGTTCCTTTTCTAATAAATCAATAAAATCACTATAGGTAGCCTCATAATCTTTCTCCCATTGCTCTAACTTATGTATTATAGAATTAAAATAAGTAGCTGGGAATATATCTTCTAATCCATTCTTACTTAATGCTTGTTGCAAAGCCGCCAACATACTTTGCTTAAAGCTACCACCATCTGTTGTAGGTAATACTATTAAATAAGGATCTTTTTCTGTAATTTCTTGTTCTAATCTAGTGGCTAATGTATTATCAAATCTACCTATTTTACTAATAAAATTATCATATTTTTTAGGATCCTGTTTATTAGATAATATTGTACCTAAAACTGTTCCAAATAAAGATTTACCCGTCCCATAAGCTCCAATTAGAAGATGAGCTCGACTAATTGCATTATCTTTAAAAGAATCAAAAATCTCTTGAAAAAGTTTAATGTTTTTAGCAGTTGGTACATAATTATTTAATTTTTCAAAATCTCCAATATCAAACTTTATATTTACTGAATATTTAAAACTATTCTCAGTATTAATAAATGATAGCGTATCCTTTGGCATTATCATCACTTTCCCCTTATCTTAATTTAGAATTATAGTATTCCGCTAAAACTTCACCCTTAGAAAGTTTCTTTAATTTAATTGAGTTCAACCCAGCTTGTCTATCTAACCGTAAATAATCAAGTTCTTGTAGATGCTCTAAGTATTCATGTAATAAAGTCATATTAAGCTTAAAAACTTTTCCTATTGAACCTTCATCATTTAAAACCTCTTCTATATTAACTGAATCTTCATTATCTAATGAGTCTAATAAACAATAATACAAAATTCTAGGTGGTAAATTATCAACATCAGGTCTTTGTACTCTATAATTTCCTTCATCTGTTTTAACAAGTAATTTTAATTCTCGAAATGGAGATTCCATTGAATTTTCAGGTGAAATATTTTCTTCTGGATCATATAAATACATTCTTCTAAAAACCTTAAAGTCTCTTTCTAAAGAGGTTTTAGCTGGAGGTTCTTCTCCTGTCCTTTTAATATATTTCTTTAATCTTTCTATAAATAATTCCTCATTAAACTCTAAATGATTAAATTGATTAAAAAACCAGTACCAACTTGTTGCTGATTCTTTATTAGTTGCTATATTAAAATGTAATAACCAAAATGTAGCCGGGTCTTCAAAATACTCATCATACTCTAAAATCTCTTTAGCTAATTTTTTCTTAACTTGAATTTTCTTTCTTTTATTAAAATCCACTTCTGTTAAACCTGCAGTTTTCATCCAATATCTTAAAGCAGATACCATATTTTTTCCTATTCCCAACTCATCCATAGCTAGAATAGTTTCTAAAAATATATGATTATTTTTTTCAATAGCATCTAATCCTTTACGAAACCATCCTGTTCTAATATGAAAAGTTTCGTGTCTAGCAAAACTATAACTCATCTTATCCCTCTTTCTATTTAATAATCGACCATTGCCTTAGTAATTAAACATCCTTTATGGAAATGAGCAACACAATCCATACAATGGTCACACTTTTCTTCATCAACTTTATATCCTCTAGTTAGACTTATTGCATCATTAGAACAGACATTTAAGCAAGCAGAACAACTTATGCAGGACTGATACTTTCTGATTTGACATTCAATCCTTTGAAATAACAAATGGGAACTTAATTTCTTATCTTTAGTTCGCTGTTCTTTTATTTGTTTTAAATTTTCTTCAAATACTATAATCTTAAGCTGATTACTTCCTTTATTTCCTTGTAATTTAATTTTTGGGATTCCTGCTTCTAAAATATAAACTTCACCTAACATTTGATCGCCGATATCTTTATTAATAACCCCAAAAGGTTTAAAGAACTCATATAGACTATCATCAATTGGTCGTGTTAAATCATAGTTTTTAGCCTTATTTTCTAAAGCACAGGGTTCAGCTTCTAAAACAGTATTGCTTGTATCTAAACCTTGTCCTCCTTGTCTAGCTTTCCACTTACCAGTATCCACATATACTTCAGGGTCTGGTTTACCAACTTTTTTAGCAAAATCAACTAAGAAATCTCTCCAACTTTCAGCTCTCTTAGGCATAAAAATCTTACATAAAAATTCTGACCAAGCTGAATTATTAGGACAACACCAACAACCAACTCTAGTAAATCCTAATTTATAAGCCTCATTAAAATCTATTCCTCTCGTTAAAAGATACAACCACACTTCCGAATCATGCCAATCAATAATTGGAGAAACTACTAATTGTTTAGAAATCTTAGGACTTTGCGTTATTTTATCATACTTACTTCTGGAAGTAGATTCCGAACGCCTAACTCCATAAAATGTTAAGATCTCTTGCTGATTTGCTACTTCCCTAAACAAATTACCAATTGGCCCTGTTTTAAAAATACTACAACACCAACTAATAACTCGACTAGGCGGGCCAAACTGCTCAGCTAAATCATAAAAACTTTGGTTAGGAGTATCTACTGGAAGAAATGGAGGACGATTAGGTTTATTTTTAATCCGCTCAATATAATCATAAGTAAAGGGAAACTCGAGAGTAGTATCACCAAATACATGCAAAACATCTTGACTACTAAAGGCCCTTCTTACAAGATCAGAAACTACGGTAGAATCTTTTCCTCCACTGAAAGAAACAACTTCTAATCTTTTATTAAAAATTTCAGATGTTTTTTCAATAAAATCAATAGCATTTTTATCAATATAATTAAAATGCTCTCTATTTACTTCAATAAACTTAGAAAAATCCACTTCTCGATCATTTTCTTCAACTTTCTGTTGTATCTTTTCTATCTTTTGATCTAGATTATCAGCATTATATAAATCTTTAATTACTATATCACTTGTTTCACCATCGATAATGTATCTATTTCCCACTCCATTCCAAATGTTAGATTCAGTCACATCTCTATCTAACAGAATACTAAGCATTATCCGTTCTTTCATAAAAACTGGTCTAATATCTTTACTCACATAATTTATTTCATTATTACAATTTGGACAAAATTGTTTTTGATTATTGTTATCTTCTTGATCTGCTAACTTTAGCTCTAAATATCTAAAAGTGAATTCTAATAATTTATCTCTATTACCCATTTTTAAATCTACTGTAGGTTCTTCAATTATCTCTTTTTTTATTTCTGTTTTTTCCTTTTTATTTTCAATCCTCTTATCTACTTCTTTTTTTAACTGGATAAATTTAAAATAATCTGCTTCATTACCTGCATTATCTAAAACCCACTCAATAACTTCATCTTCAATATCTAAATAAGGATTTTCCTCTGCTCTTTTTTTATCCTTATTCATTGTTTGTAACACTGGAACCTCACAATTACTACACCAAAATACTTCCATAACTATCACCTGCTATATTATAAAAATAGATATTCAATTTTTTATTACTAAATCTAAAATAGTACTCCAACAGTTAATTATAAATTATTATCTTACACTTGTCTAGTCTTAAAAACATCTAATTAAGTATTACTATATAAAAGACAAATAACCTCTTCTAAAACTAATTTTAATGATTAAAATAAATAAAACCTAGATTATATTTAACATAAAATCTAGGTTAACTAATATAAAAGCAAATTATAAATAATAAAAGATTTAACTCATTAACGCACTTATAATAGCTCTATCAGCACTATTATCTATTTGTTCATTTTCTATCTTCTTAATAAAATCATAATAGTTACGCAAATAAGCATCTTTATCAGTCGACTCTCCTATTATCTCGCTATGAAGTATATCAATTCCACCAATCGCATATGACTTAAATAAATCATACTTTTGATTTTCCTCTGAGACTTCATTCTTAGTATTTGCAAACCAATCAGAAAATGTCTGTTTCAATAATTTATCTTTTTCTAAACTATTATCATTATTCTCAATTAGAAAAGCTAAACTAGATAAATATTTTATTCTCATACGTTCATTTTGAAGCTGTTCAGCAAAAATGGTTACTTTATTTTTATCCCTTTTTTCTTCTTCTTTACTATTAAATAACATTCCTACCACTCCACCAACAATATATACATCTAAAAAACGTTCAAATAAATTAGTATCATTCTTTAAAGAACGAATTTTATTAGCAGTAGATCCATAAAAGATAAGACTACTTGTTAACATATTTACCCTCCTATTACTTCTGTATATTTCTCATCTTCAATCTTCATATCTAATTCATACTCTTTACCTATTTGTCCCTGAATAGCTTCTTCTATATCTCCTTCATATTGACTATCAACTGTAAATAAAATAAATTGCTCAACTATTTCTGGTAAAACATTAGCAACATTCTTTCGATGGGCTTTAGATAATTTAGCAAATGGAGCATCCATAATCAAAGGATATGGTTCTGTAACTTCAATATCTTCATGTCTTTCTTTGGCCAACTTAATTAGTCCCCCAATAAAAGCAAAACTAGTTATAACATCTTGCCCTTGAGAAGTAGCATCTTCACCATCTATATCTATTACTCTAAATGTATAATCATCATTAATTTCTATTTTATGATTAGTTTCAATTAGTTGGTCAAAAACTTCACTTACTTTTGCATTTAACTTTTCTCTCACTTCTTCTTCTTTCTTTTTATAATACTCTAATATCTCTTTTTTAACTTCATTTGCATATCTCTTTCTTACTGCAATTTTAGTATTTTTAGTACTATTTAAAGCTAACTTATCTAATTCAGCTTCTTTATTTTCAATTTCTCCCTTAACCTTTTTTAATTCAGATAAATTATCAGTATGTTTATCTTTTAATTCCTCTAATTCTTCTTCATGGTTTTCTTTCTTTTCTTCTAATTCTTTAACATCTTCAGCATCTCTTAGTTCTTGTGAAATTTCTTCAACTTTCCTTTCAAGATTTTCAATTTGATCACGCTTTCTTTCAATATCTTTATACTTTTCTTCAAATGAATTTACAAAGTTACTACCTTTATTCTTTACATCTTCTGTTTTATCATTAAATTGTATAATTATTGTTCCAAGGCTAGCTGGAGGCTGATATTTTTTCTGTTCTAATAATTTTTGATAATGTTTCTCACCTTTTTTTATTTTTTGACCACATATACATCTTCCCGATTCAATAATAGAATCAATTGCTGAACCATCTATTCCAGATATTCCTTTAGATTCTAATTCACTTAAATCAAATTTATCTCTACATAAACTTAATAATTTACTTGCTATAAATTCTGGTAAATTATCCTTATTGATTTTTTCTATATCTTCTTTTAATGCCTCAATATCTCTTTCTAAACTTTCTATCTGATCTTCATATTGTTCCCTTGCTTTTTGTTTTTCAGCAGCTGATGCATTTGCTTTAATTTTTTCAGTTAATTCTTCAATCTTTTCTTTTACTTCTTCTATTTCTTCTTCATTTGTATTAACTAGTTTTTTATACTTCTTTTCTTTCTTCCTGTCTTCCCTTAACTCCTCTCGAAGAGACTTCATTTGACTAGAATTATCATCATTATAGTCAGATTCAAACTCTTTAACCAATTTTCTTAAATGTTTTTCAGCATTTAATAATATATCTAATCCTAAAATATTCTTTACTGCCTCACTTAAATCTTTTTTTCCTTTTCTATTAGATTTAGATAAATTTTCTATCCTTTCACCATCAAAGAAAAAATAAGTAGATAAATCATCAGGTAATATGTTATCTATTTCTCTTTTAGGACGCTTTATATCTTTTAAAGTCCCATCATTCTTTTTCATTTGGATATTAAAATCTCTCGATTTTCTATCCAAATCTTCATTATCTTTCTTCATAAATTCTTCTGATCTTTTAATGAAGTATTCAGTATTATTATGTTCTAAATTTATTTTTACAAATAATTCAGCAGTATCTTTTGGTTTTAATCTATTAGCCAAGTCTGTGTTCAATAGTCTATCCTTATTAGGCAAATTTAATTTTTTATATAAACACCAAGAAAATGATTCTAATAATGTAGTTTTACCTGCTCCATTTTCTCCTTTTATAACTGTTATATTCTTATCTGGATCAACTGAAAAATCTATCTTTTGTTCTCCTTTATATTGTCTAAAATTTTTCAGGGTTATACTTTTAACTAACATCTACTTCTACCTCCTCTTCTATAAGCTTCTTAATTTCAGCCCTTTTATCTCTTTCCAGCATAGATTTTTTATGTGCGCATTTTTTCTCCAATTTTATAATTTCTGTTATTAATTTTTCTACTTTATTGGAATCAACAGAAATATCGTCCATCAAAATCAATCCTCCTCTTCAGAATATTTATTATAAACTTCTTCAATCTCTTCTAAAGGTTTTAATGCTTTGCGATGATTCTCTGCTAAGCTAGCAAATTCTTTAGCTCTCTTAACTTCTTTTTCAACCAATGAAAGATCATATTTAAGCAATTGTTGGTCTATTAATGGTACCTCTTCAATCGGACGTGGTAAAGTAATAAAATCATATATATAAGCAAAATCTTTTCCTTTAAACTGTCTAAGAACTCTTCCTCTCCTTTGTATAAATTCTCTAGGATTAGTGCTACTAGCAAGAATATATGCATTCTCAATAGCAGGTATATCTACTCCCTCATCTAAACATTTTATTGCTACTATAGATTGTAATGTCTCTCCATCACTAAAGTTTTTTATTATTTTCTTTCTTTCTTCCATTGATTCTTCTGCCGTAAATTTAGCTACTCTCATATTTAATTCATTACCTAATATTCTAGTTACAGCTTCTATCTGCCGCATTTCTCTATTACTAAATTCATCTTCAACATATGTAGATCCGCAATAAACTAAATTATAATTACTTTCAGTCCTTTCTTTCATTAATTCTCTTAATTCATCTAGTTTATTAGTAGCTCCAGCAACTAAACGGGCTCTTTTAATTAACAATCTCTTAGCTACTTCTGTTAGTTCAGTTCCTTCATCAGTATGGGCTAGACTTTTATATGCTTTTTTAGATATTTTTAAATATTCATCATACTCTTCATTAGTCAAGTATACAATTTGTGGATAATAATAATATTGAGTCAAAAAACCATCAGCTATAGCTCTTTTTAATCCAAAGTGATATACTTGTTTATCAAAATAATCAAATATAGCTTTAGTACCTTCTTGATCAAAATGCCTCTTAGGAGTAGCAGATAAAGCTAATCTATACTCAAAATTATTATTTAATACTTCTAAAAATCCAGTCGCTCCTGCATTATGTACTTCATCCACTACAAAAACTACATTCTCATTAATATTATCAATTAGTTGTTGAAATTTATCTGTTTTATAAGTTCCATTTGTTGTAACAATAGATATATGATTTATAATATCTAAATTATATCTGTGAATTTTTTTATCTAGTATTTTACGCCAATTTTTTTGATCAGAACTAGAATAGGCAATAATTGGATCCATGTTAAACTCAACTATATCTTCTCTCCATTGCTCTACTAAGTGGGTATAGGGACAAACTATTATAACAACTAATTTATCATCTAAATCATTCCATAATTTTGTTATACCAGATAATGCAGTAATAGTTTTTCCAGTTCCCGTAGCCATATTTAATAATCCTACATAATCATTAGCTATCCAAGAATCAATTGCTTTTTGTTGATAACCTCTAATATCTAACCAATCTGGTAACTTAGGATAATTAGTTTTATAACTATAGGTTGCTTTACTTTCAGAAACTTTATTATTTAAATTTAATATTCTTTCCTCTTTTTTTACATAACCTTTTTTATAATTTAAAATTTCATCTCTAACAGCATCAGGAAAATCATAAATAGCTAAACGATTAGTTTCATTTTTCCATAATTGATCAAAATCTCTAGATTTATTTCTAACCCTTTCTAAATCTGTTCCACCATTCCAAGAACAATAAACATCTATAGATTCAAAATTACTTTGAATTGCATTTTCAGTTTCATTAAGTGAACCAGTAAAGGCAACTTTATTTCCTAACTCATCCTCTACAATTCCAATTTTTTCATGGTATATTCCTCGAGTTTTCCCTTCATCTATTAATGCAATTTTAATATCTAATTGATTATTACTTATTAAATGAGCAAGATAATTGTATCTTTCTTTTTCAATATCATTTTTTGGTTCTCTAAAATTTCTAAATAAAGCTCTCTTCATAACTTCATCCCTTAATTCATAGCCTGTCTGAATTGCTTCAATATCATCCTGATTTAATTCTGGTGATGCAACTATCTGTATTTTCCCATTATTATCAATTAACTTAGATATACCTTTCGATAGTTGCAATAATACAGCACTCGAAAAATAACCTACTGCTCTTTTATAAATCACAGCATTAGATAAAACTGGAATATAAAAATTCCGTATAAGCTCATCTTTATTATCAGATCTATATCCAATTTTTAAATCCAAATCCTTTAGTGACATATTATACACACCTACATTCTAATTTTAAAGTAGTAGCAAAAATAACTCTAATATGTTTTTCTACCTTTTTTAATAAACTCACACTGCTCAATATCCCATTTTTCATCATCTTCAGAAGCTTTAACTAATAGATATTCTTTTTCTACTTTTTTTACTTTTGCTCTATTTCCAGTTTCATTTTCAACAATATCATTCTTTTCAAATTTTCTATTTGAATTAGTGAGTTCCATATCTTTTAAAATCCTAATTAATTTTATTAATTGCTCTTTCGTACAAGTTACTCCTTTACCTGGCTTTCCATCTTTGCTCCATTTTCTAATTTCATATTTATATTTTCTATTATTCCAACTAGTTTTGGTAACTTGAATCTCCCAATTTTTTGATAAATTTATTTTACCAAATATCTCTTCTTTATCATAATTAAATGCAAAATTTTTCTTCTTTGATTTCTTCGAATTTTCTTTTTTATTATTTAGAGCTTTTTCTATAGTTTTACTGTAATTAGACATTTCACTACCTCCCCTTCTCTAAATAATCATTTGAAATTTCTATTCTTAACTAATCTTAGATACAGATCTTTTATCCACAATAGTAATCAAATTGTTCTATATGAAATTTTATACTATTCATTTTTAAATTTATACATAAAATTTAAAATTCCTGCTAATTTTTATTCTAAAAAATAAAAAAACCTCCAGGGCCAACCCCAGGAGGTCAAAAAAATCAACTATCTATTAAGCTATATAACAAATCTTCTAGCTCCTCACTTCTTTTGATAGTAACCTTTTTATCTAATCTAAAATCTAATCTCAGCCAATCACCTTCTACCACATTATCTGGTAATTCTTCTCTAGGCACATTAAGTTCTACTTCTTCTGGGCCAACCAGCAACAGACCATAATCACCTACAAATCTATCAATGACTGCTCTCATATTTAGCCCTCCCTCTCCAACTTCCACTCTCCATTTCTCCAAGATACCTTAGCCTTGTTATCTCGTTTCAACTGTCCTTTAACCCTATTCTCAATTTTAGACTTAGTAGACTGATCAATTTGATAGCCTGCTTCTTTTAACTCTGTAAGCAATTTTTCAATTACATCATCTACTTTATTTAAAGTCGGACTATCTGGATACTCCAATAAAATCTTATCCAAAATATCATCTACCTCAGCCAAAATGATACTTCCTGTCTGAAAATAAGAATCAACTTGGGGATTATATTTCTTGAGCACAACTATTAAAGCACTAAGCATAGGTAAACTAGCCACTACCAAACTAGCTGTCTGCTCTACTAACTCTTTCATTTTATCACTCCTTTTTATTATAAAATTAAGACTCGCTTCAACCAACCTCTAATAAACTTCTTTTGTGACTTATCCTGTTCTACAATCCGAATGTATTTAACGCCTTGTAGGATATTAAGTAGCTTAATCAACTCACTTTTATAGGCGCAATCATTAACTGCCTGTAAAGTAACTGGGCCAACTACTCCATCAACTGCAATTTCCTCTTCTCTTAAAAAATTACAAGCTCTTTGTAAATGTTGATTAGCAGTTTTAGGGCCAAAGTTAATAGCCTGGTCGAGAACTTCAAGAGCTATTCTATCATCTTCAATCTGATTATATTTAAGATTGGCCCAATAATTTTCGTAATATATTTCAGTTGCTTCCTTTTTAGTAAGCTCTTTTAGATCTCCTTTATAATCTGACCTTCTAGCAGTAGATTCAGTAACTCCAAATTTAGTTGGCCCGCCGCTATCATCCTCATCATCTGTATAGCCACCTTCATAGTTTAACACTTCCTGCAAAATCTTCTTAAATCTATTCCTCATCTTAACCACCTTTCACTAACTCAGCTTAATAGTTTTTCTTATCTTTAAGTTGTATTAGCGATCTTTTTAAAAACTCTGGAATAGGAACTCCCACTTGGCCTAGATTTTCTAATGCACTAATCCCTTCTTTAGAAATATAAAACCAAATAGCCATTAATCTAATCATTCCTCCACTTGCTAGTATCTGATCTGCCAAATGAGCTATTGCAACTGTCAAAAACATTCCCACTTTCTGAGCTACTCCTTTTTTACCTATAGCACTATCAATCTCCTGTAACACATAAGCCGATAATAGACCAGTCAGATAATCAACTACCACCATAGCTAATAAAATCTCTAGCGCTTGATCATAGCCACCTAACCAATAACAAATCCCCCCGCCAAGGAAGCCTACAATATAATTGAAATATTCTACTATCTTATCGAGCCAATCCATAGTATCAAACCTCCAATCATAACGAATTGTCATGCTAAAAATCAGCATCACAATTCTTGAAGCCCAACGCCCAGTTCCAGTCATTACATTCAGCATATCTACAAGCTGACAAGTCAGCACCCGGTAGATATGCTGAACTCCATTCCTTCCACTAGGCTAAACCAATCCCCGAAAGCAACCACATTGTATCCCTCATTCCCTTTCCCCCAAACCCCCTAACCCTTTAACTCCCTTCCCGACAGATCGGCAAAAACCAGCCGATCAAATAAGGTTGCATTAAATTGGGGGGAAGGGAAAATTGAGGGACACGATTTGAGCTGATGAGAAATGACGCATCAGTTTCTCATCTATTCTCAGGTTGCTTTCGGGGATTCTACAACCATAAACCCCAAACAATATACAAAAAACACCTAGAATAAACTCTAGGTGTTTAGATAACAATATTTTATATTTTCATTGTATCAGATAACTAGTTGGTATTTCTCCCAAATTTATCTCAAAGTTGGCCCGATACTATACAAAAATAAAATGCCATCCTAAAAGGATAGCATTAAATCAAGTAGAATTAGTAGGTAAATAATTAAACTCTAAAAATAATTTTACCAATTTTAACTAATTGATACGTTATATACTTTTTTATTTTGGTTAAAATAAATTTAGAGGTGATAAAATGGAACTTATCAAAACACTACTACTAAATAAAAAAACTTTATCGGAAGTTACATTAATTACTATAACCTCAATTTTTATATTTTTAATTAGCTTCATTGCTGGAGCTATTTGTATTCTTAATACTGCAATTTGATTTTCTACACTTAAAATATTACATCACTATAATATCTCCAAAACTCAATACAGAGTTGGTGACTAAACTTTATTCTGATGAGATATTAACCCACACTAGAATATGCGACCTGCCCATAACCACCACTAATCCTGTGTTAGACAAAGCAACTCTTTACTTCCTTAAAAAATATAAATCAATGATTTTCGCTATTTTCTTTATTTTGTTTCAAATTTTCTTCTAATTTATTAACTTCCCCTTGAGACAATTTCTTAGTTTGCGGTTGTTCAACACCACTTTTTTTCTCTTTAAAAATTATATCCATCATAATACTAACTATTCGCTGAGAAGTTAAACCAAAATAAAATACTAAAAAAACCCATAAATCAGTAATATAATTAACGAGATCTAATTTAACTCCTGATATAATAAAATCATTTATTTCAGCTCTTATATACAAAAAACAAGAAATAACTACTATAGATATTCCTGAAATTAAAGCAGCTCTAAAATAATTTAAAAGCGTTTTCTTTTTCGTATGCTCAAAAATAACTTTTATCAATTTAAGATCCCTTAAAGTAAATAGTATACCAAGTAACACACCTAAAAATCCTAATATTATCGAACTGAACATAATTGCACCATCTAATAATTTATTGAAATTAGTAAAGGAAGAACAAAATCCAAAAATATTTACAACTATAATTGTTATAATTAAAGCTCCTATAGGAGGATACCACTTTTGAAACAACTGACTTTCTAATAATTTTGATACCCATTTCATTTATTACCTCCTCCTTTTGAAAACTAAATCAATTCTTTTCTAAAGACTCCATAATCTCTGCAATACTTTCTTGAAACTTAGAATACATTAAAGAAGCCAATTCATAACAATCTACACCCTCTTTCTCTTCTAAATCCATATGAATTTTATCTCTTATTTTATCTTGAAATAAATCTATTTTCTCAACTTTCGTGTCTTCAGTCTCTTTTATATGAAATTTAGCCTTTTTAACCATATGTTCATTTTTCTTTATTTCTTCTAAAGTATCATATACCGTTTCTGAATTTAAACCTTCCCCCCTTGTATATCCCATTGTCACAGCTACTTCAGCATTTATTGCTTCATATTTTCCAAATTCTTTAATCATCTTTTTTAAACTAGCATTTCCTTCATCATATTCTTTATCAGGTAAATCAGCAAATCTAATTTGAATTTTTCTATATCGCTTAGCCGCTTTTATTTTTTGAGGTAAATCTTTAGGAGGAATAGGTCTTAAATAAATTTTTTCCCCTCTTTATTTCCCCATAATAAATTTAAATACTGTTCTATTCCTGTAGGACTCAAACTATGCTTATTTCTTTGTAACATTAAAATGTTTTCTTGAGCATTGTATATTCCCACAACTTCTTCTCCAATGTATTCATTATCTTCTAAACTTATAGGTTCCCCTTCATTTTTTTCAGTTGCTGTATGAGGTAAGTTTGTTTGTCTTAATCTAGCAAATTTAAGTGCATATACTCCTTCCTCTAATAACCATATATTATCTAATCTAGCTTCTTCTTGATAATAAGTATATGTTAAATCATCATATGTGTTCTCCTCTTCGCTGGGTAAAAATTGATTGGCTTTTTTAATCCATCTTCTAAAATCAAAAAAAGCATCTGGATTATCATCAGATTGATCATTTTTTCTGCAAGCAACTGCATAATATTCACAAATTATCTTTTTTCTATATGCCATTGATTATCCCCCACTCATTTAATGATATTATAAGCAATAAAGTCTGATTTCATTTAACGTACCCAATCCTTTAGTTTATTCCAAAAATCTTCTACTCTAATCATTTTTTTGATAAAATTACTTTCACAAGGTCTTGATCTTTGCTCCATAGTAATAGATTCTGGAGCATCAATTGTTTCTTTTCTTATTGAAATTTGATTATCTTTATATGGTTTGTATAAATTTCTGTTATTTTTAAACTCTTTTGCATCCCACTTAAAATTTTGATTAGGAAATCTTACTTTTCCAAATGGACTTCTATTAACCACCCATACTTCTTTTTCTGGATCCCTATAATTACATCTCCTGTTATGATATTTGAGATACTTACTATGAATTAATATATTCTTTACTTTTACTTCTCTTTCCAAAAATATTGGAGAGCCATATCCATATAATCCCCCATCTGTTGTATAAGAAGTAATTGTATTTGTTCTATATTCTATAGTAGATTTTTCATTTAATAACTGTTGCTTTATCTGATTCCGTTCAAAAGAGGAAAGTGATCTCCCTAATTTCAATTTATTATTTTTGTAATCAAAATCTTCTTTTAATTTCGCTTGAGTAAATTCATATAATTTTTCTAATTCATTATAAGCTTTCTCTAATTCCTCAACTGAAAAATACGAAAAAAGCTTTTTCACTTCTTTATACTTATCCTCATAATCAGGCAACCAATATTTTTCTTTATATCCCGGAAACCTATATATATCCAAAACTCTTTTAGCACAATGAGACAAAAGTGTCCTAGCTACCATGTTATGATTATCAATCCATCCTCCAATATTCATATCAATTTTTTCACATATATCCTTTTTTGTTCCAAATAGTGCCAACTTAATAATTTTATTTTCAATCTCAAACTTTTCATTATTTGCCTTATGCATGAACTCACTCCTTTATATTAGGAGGGGCATATAACTTTTTATTTGTAAAACTACTACTCCTCCATACTATTATCATATTAACGACATTATATCTGTTTTCATATATAAATAAATTAAACAACCTGTTAATTCAATTTATTCATCACAAAAATTTATTTTCCTTGTAAGTTAAGTGTAAAATTTACTTTTATAATCATTAACTACAATAAATCACCAATATTCTCTTTTAATTTCTCTAAAACCTGCCTTTTCACTCGATAATACTGACTACTGGAATAAGGAAATAATCTACTATCATAAATCAAATTATCTCGATTAATTTTACCTTGGAGATATTTAGCCCTAATCAAGGACAATTCCTGGTCCTGGTCTAAAGCATCCAATCCAGCTTCTATTAAACCGATCTTTCTTTCTAACTCTTCCTTCTCCCGGGCCAACTCCTCTTCTAGCTCCCCAGCATACTCTAATTGGATTTCAAGTGCCTCTAATCTACTTTTAAACTGTTTATAGTTAGATAAGTAGTTAATTAACTTATCATACTCTCCCATCTCTAAGCCCCCTTTAAAACAAAAAACACCCCTGTTGAGATAACAAGGGTGTTGTCCAAGTATCTATCCTCTGATTTCCTCTTTATAGTAAGCTAAAATTTTCTCATCTAACTCTTGACTTAGATTATACACTTCATCAGCTAATAGATCATCTGACTGGTCTACTCTTTCTTCCATATCTCTTTTCAATTGCTTGATTTCTTCCTTTAATTCTTCCACTATAATCCCCACTCCACTAAATTTTTATTTTGATTAACATAATATTCTATAAAATATTCATACACCAATAACATTTTGTGCTTATCTTTTGGCATTCCTGCCTAAGATTAAATTTTTTTACAATCTATCAACCAACTTGGACACGACCTGATCTCTTTTTTCTCCTGCTTTCCTTCTCCAGTTATATCCTTTCATCACTACTGATTGGCCACACATCTCCTGGATTCTATCTCTAACATCCTGGCCTAATTTATCCTGCAACCACTCGTAATTATACTTAGCTGTAATAATCATAGTCTTACTCTTCTCATAAACAGCATCTACTAAGCGATAGATAATCCCTCGTTCAAACTCAGTAAAACTATCTGTGGGACGCTTACCCCCAGTTAAATCATTAAGTGCTATTATTTTATTCTCTCCAATTGCTCTTAACATCTCATTCAGTCTACCTTCCCCAATAGCATCTTTTAAATCACTCAATAGCTCTCGGACATTAACCATGACTCCTAGATAATCATCATCCACACACAATTCATTGATTATACTAGCTTGTAATTTAGTCTTACCTTGACTAGGAGGACCTTGTAAATATAGCCCCCAATTATTCTGAATAAATCTATCTATCCTGTTAACTAAGACTAAAGCATGTTGATAGGCCTGCTTATGAGATGTAGCTTTAAACTCAAAATTAGCTAATCTACTCTCTTTAAACCTAGCTGGAATCCTGGCCGATCTAAGTTTTTTCTTGAGCTGTTTATCTTTACTACACCTACACCTGACTACTTTCTGTTGGTCAGGTGGTTGATAGAAACCTTTATCCTGGCAAATCTCACAGTCATATTCTTGCTTAGTAGCAGATCTATTAGTAGTCGGTATATTTCTCTTCCACTTCTTCCTGGCTTCCTCTACTTTTAGCTGGACTTCCTTCTTGACTCCTTCCATCTTCATCCCTCCGGAGCTGTTTCTCTTCCTGATGTTTCCGATCTAGTTTCTTTATATCCTCTAGTGAACTAACTCCAGCTTGCATCCACTTATTAATCAATCCCTTACCTTCCTCGGGATTCAACCCAAAACAGTACTGAAAGGGATCATTTTTGTATCTAGCTCTCTTCATCCCTTCAATTACTACTTCAGTACTTAATTCAGTAGCAGCTTCAGTCAACTTTAATAACTGGGACGGATTAGGAGTTGTAATTCTCCAATATCTCTCAAAAGCATCTCGAATTGCAGTTGGTTCTCCAGAATTAATTTTCTCAACTGAAGCCCCCTTATCTATAGATAAATGATTATTACTCTTTGGGACTTCTTTGGTATTGGTTTGGCCACTTTGTCCACCCCCGGTGGTCATCTTGTCCTCCCCCGGCTGGTCATTCTGTCCACCACCCGACTGTCCATCTTGGCCAGGGGGCTTCTCTTCTTCCTCTGCCATATATCTATCAAGAGATTGATAATTAATAGTATACCACTTAGTCTGGTCATACTTCTTTTGATTAAATTGATCCGAGGAAATAAAAATACCGTCTTCTTCTAACTCATTAAAAGTCCTTCTTACTGTCCGGATACTCCAAAAGTCAAAAAAGTTTTCTTTCCAGTCAGTATAAGTGTTATAAACCCACCAATTCCCCTGATGGAAATACTTATTTCTATCCTTTTCTTTACGCTGTTTAAGCAAATAATGCACCTGTTGGACCACTATTGCTTTATTTAAACCTAACTTTTTGGCTAATCCTTGTTGAATAACTAACGGACTTTCATCTAATAATAAGTTTCCCATCTTACCACCTTTACTCTCTGAATTGTAATCAAGTAACTCCTATGTTACAATAAACTTAACAACAATATTTTTCCTAAGCCACTTGCTGCCCTAAAGCAAGTGGCTTTCTTTATCCTGTCTGATAAACATCTTGAACCTCACTTTGCTTATTACTATCAGCATTTTTATTAATCCATCCTACTAATCTACCCTTTGGAACTAACTTTCTTCTTCCCGCTTTAACAAAGGGAATCTCTTTTTGCTTCATTAACTCATACACCTTAGTAGTACTAATCTTTAAAAATTCAGCTGTCTCTTCTACATTTAACATAGTATCTTCTCTATTATCATCTGGAGTAGATAACTGATCAAGCTTTTGATTCATCTCTTTAAGCTCTGCTAATACTTTCTCCATCACTCCCATTTTACTCCCTCCTCTAATAATTAAACCCAACTTGGATATTATAAAAATATCGGCTAATTTTAATTAACTTCACCTGTATCTTTTATGTTACGATGGTGTAAAAAAAATAGTTCATCTGAGTGCTGAGGAAATACTCTAGAGATCTTTTCTAAAGCAGAAAGTCCTACATTACTACCATCTAGCAGTCTATACAAATGCATCCGGCTTAATTTTATCTCTTCTGCTAATTCAGTTTTAGAATTGATCTCTTGCTGTTGGGCTAAGTCTAATAATAAGTCATCATTAAGTGTTACTTCAATATCTCCTTGAGCTATCTTTACTAATAACTTATTATCTAAGTCCATTTTATCACCTCCTCAGTCCGTAACTATTATGTTACATCACTTATATTGTAACAGTTTGGTTACAATTATGCAACTAAAATAATAAATTTCTTGATTTTTTCCTCTTCGCATATTATTATGTGTATAGTTGTAACATTGATGTTACAACATATAAAGGAGGTATTACTTTGGATTTTGCTGACTTCATTAACGGTTATATGGATAAAAATAATCTGTCTTACAGAAAAATGGGCGAGTTATGTAGTATAAGTCATGCTGAAATAAGTCGATTGGCCAAAGGAAAAGAACCTTCTATCAAAACAATTGATAAAATTTCTCAGGGAACTGAAGTAGCTAGGAATAGATTACTAAAACTTGCTGGCTATTTAGAAGATGATACCGCAGATAAGAACTTAAATCAACAGCTTCCTGAGGAAGTATTAAAGTTATTGGGGGAAGAAGAATTAGACTTTCTTATTGAATTATCTCAAGATGACCAACGACAGATATTATTAAAAGAAAGCAAGAAATTATCTGATGAAGACTTGGCCAAAATTATTAAGATTATTAAAACTTTCGCTACCGAAGATGATGTACCTCCTAAATAATCTTCTTTAAAGGAGAGTGTTTAATGAAATTTAAAGAGTCTGAATTGAAAGCAAATAACTTTTTACAAGCTAATAATCTTACCATCCCCACTAATCTAAATAAAGCAGCCGACATCTTAGGGGTAGAAATCAAATATTCAGATATTGATTCCAATTCAGCAATTTTATATCAAGGAGAGTATAAAGACTTAATAATTACAAGCTCACAGCACCCCACGGGGCAACAAAGATTTAATATAGCTCACGAACTAGCTCATCTATTACTCAATCACAAGTATAAAACATCTTGTATAACCAATGAAAGTAATCACCCTTACAAAGAATATCAGGCAGATATCTGTGCTAGTGAGCTATTGATTCCGACATCTATACTGCATAAAGAAGCTCAGAAATGTAATTATGACTTAGATAAGCTAGCTAAATTATTCAAAGTAACTAACCAGGATTTAAGGACTAAATTAAAATTTAAAGAAATTACTGATTACTTTTTTTAAGCTTTATAGAAATTTTTAGAATTGATTGTATATAAAACCTTTAATATAAAATTAAGCAATAATAGTAATTTAGTTAAACCAAAGTAATAATTATTAAATTATCTTCTTTCCCTAATAACCTATATAAAAGACAAAATTACAGACTACTAAACTAAAGGAGGAATTATCAATGGCACATCTAAGAAAACGAGGCCAGAATAGTTGGCAAATCTGTATTGAAAAAGGTCGTGATCCAATCACAGGTAAACGCAATAGGATTTATAAGACTGTTAATGGGACTAAGAAAGAAGCAGAAAAGGAAATGCATAAGTTGGCCCATGAAGTAGAAACTGGAGCTTATATAGAACCATCAGAAATGACAGTTAAAGAGTTTCTATTACAATGGTTTGAGGACTATTGTGAAAGTAACTTGGCCCCTTCTACTCTAGAAAGTTATGAGATAATTATCAAATCTCATCTAATCCCAGCTTTAGGTGATATCAAAGTCAGTGATCTAGAACCAATGCATATCAAAAGATACCAGACTCATAAATTAAAGAATGGTCGTAGAGATGGTAAAGAAGGTGGCCTCTCCAAACGAACTGTTCAGTATCACCACCGAGTATTGTCTAAAGCTCTTAAACATGCTGTTAAATGGAGAATAATCGATAATAATCCCGCTGAAGTTATAGAAGCTCCATCACCAGATACTCCAGAGATTAAAGCACTAACTCATGATCAAACTAAAAGGTTGCTTAATGTCGCTAAAGATTGGATTCATGATATAATTTATATTGCCTTATATACTGGAATGAGAAGAAGTGAAGTATTAGCCTTACGGTGGCAAGATATAGATTTTAAAGAGCAGAAACTACAAGTCAAACAAGCAGTAACTAATCCTGTAGGCAAAGGATTAATCTTCAGAAAGCCAAAAACTGACTCAAGTATTCGACCAATTGATGTAGATGAAGATATAATTGAAATTTTAAAACGTAGAAAAAAAGAACAACAAGAAAATCAACTTAAATTTGGAGATAAATATAATAATGAATATAATCTTGTTTTCTGTAAACCAACTGGAGAACCTATGCGCCCCCAGACTGTTACTAGAAATTTTAATAGAGTAGCTAAAAAAGCTGAACTATCTCAATTTAGATTGCATGATTTAAGACACACTCACGCAACACTTATGCTCCAAGCAGGAGTTCATCCCAAAATAGTCCAGGAACGACTAGGCCATTCTACTATTAGCCAAACTTTAGACACCTACTCTCATGTAATCCCTTCTATGCAAAAAGAAGCAGTCCAAAAACTAAAAAATAGTCTTGAAAATAAGTAATGGCGACAAAATGGCGACATTTTAAAAATTTCATTCAAAAAACTAAAAAAAGACTGTTCTTAGAAACAGTCCTGAACCCTTGATATAATAAGGGCGGGAATATGTGGGAATCGAACCCACCACAGACAACTAAAGCTGCCTGCCACTGGATTTGAAGTCCAGGGTATCCACCATGGATACAGCCATTCCCTTAATTTTATTTTTTATCATACTCTACTAATTATTGTAACATAATATTATTCACTTGTAAAGAGTAAGATCTATTATTATTTGTCTTCTAAATGCCTTATATCTCCTTCTCTTTTAGTAACACCTTGTTTATCAAAATAATCTAATAAGGGCAAAGCATACTTGCGACTGCTATTTAATAGATCTCTAAATTGGGCCAAGCTTATCTGCCCTTCTTTAATCAAATATTCTCTTAGTAAACTTTTAGCCTTATCTAAAACTTGATGGTGAAGATATAAATTTTCTGCTACCTTGACTAATTTATTATTAGTAATTAAAAAATCAACAATCTCGGTAGCTAAATCTTCATTAGCAAAATCACTTATGACCTTCTCTAATCGAGGTGGTTGAAAACCTTGAGCATTAAATGAAGTTAAAATTTCTTCTTTTATCTTCTCTTCCTCAAGGTTAAATTCAACCTCAAAGTTCTCTAAACTCAGTTTAGCATCCTGTTCTTCAATCTTATTAGTCTGCTTTAAATCAGCTAATAACAAATCATACTGATTAGAATCTAATCTTAAACTTAACTTTGTCCTTAATTCTTCTTTATCAATCCCCCACCTAAGATGATATTGTTGGTGATAATCTTGTAAATAGCTTATTATCTCTTCCCTTAATTGTTGAATGTGACTTTGGTGTAACCAGCTAGACTCTCGCCCAGTAGCTAATTCAACAACTCTACCATCTTCAACTAAGCTAGCTAATTTATTAGATAATTGTTTAGTTGATAAGCTTGTAATTTGAATTAATTCTTCAATTGATAAAGGCTTACTAGTATTTCTTTTTAAAGCCAGCTCAATTCTTTCTTTACTACTTCCAACTTCCTTAATTTTTAAAGCTTTAATAGTATCTTCTTCAAACTTACGATGTCGAATTGGATTAGATTCTAAAATCTGTCCTCCTCCAATTGTAGTCATTGGAGAATACCGTCTTATAACATATCTTTCTTTAAAGTTGGCTACCACTTCTTCTTCCAATCTGAACTGGACCAATCCCTCTTCACCAGGATATAACTCTTCATTATCCAATAAATAAACTCTTCCTAGGACTTCTTCGGCCCCTAAGTGAAGTCTAATCCTATCTCCATGTTTTAAAATAAGAGGAGCAGATGATAACATTTCTAATCGTGCATCAAGATATTCTGTTTTAACTAAACTTTCCTTAGTAGCTAAAACATCTCCTCTATCTACCTCCTTAGTATCTACTCCAGACAAATTAATACCCACACGTTGCCCAGGATAAGCTGTTTCAACTCCTTTTTCATGAACTTGTAAACTACGGACTCGAACGTCAATTCCAGAAGGGTAAATTCTAAGTTTAGCCCCCTCTTTGATTTGGCCTTTAAGCAATGTTCCTGTTACAATAGTCCCATGACCTGTCAGAGAAAAGACACGATCTATTGGAAAATAAGTATTGCCTGTTTTATCTTTAGTTGGAATATCTGCTATTACTTCTTCTATTTCTTCTTTTAATTTATCTATTCCGGTCTCCTCTACTGCTGAAACAGGAATAACAGAAGTTCCTTCTAAAAAAGTATCTTTTACAGCTTCTTTAATTTCGTATATTACTAAATTTAACCATTCATCATCAACTAAATCACTCTTGGTTACTGCTATTAGACCCTGCTTAACATTTAATAAATCTAAAATCTCCAAATGTTCTCTAGTTTGTTGCATAATAATTTCATCAGCAGCTACTACGAGTAATCCCAAGTCAACCCCACCAGCTCCAGCCAGCATATTCTTAATAAATTTCTCATGGCCTGGAACATCAATAATTCCTACTTGTAAATCATCATTCAATTCTAAATGACTAAATCCTAACTCAATAGAAACACCACGTTCATTTTCTTCATCTAATCTATCAGTATCTTGGCCAGTTAAAGCTTTAATTAAAGTTGTTTTTCCATGATCAACATGGCCAGCTGTTCCAATTATTAAATTTTTGCTCATAATTACCCCCTTATACTATCTAGTGCTTCAACTATATAAGCAAAATCTTCATCTTGTAAAGTACGAAGATCTAATAAAACATTTCCTTTAGATATTCTAGTGAAAACAGGCGGATTATTTAACCGTAATCTTTCTGCTATTTCTTCAGCACTTAATTCTTGATGGGCCAACTTAATTACATAAGTAGTTAACTCTTCTGTAGGAAATGCCCCTCCACCAGCTCGGGAAATATCTTGCTCAACTTTCAACTCAAATTGTAACGAAATTACTTTTTTAATCTTAGCAGCTAATTTTTCTGCTCGCTTCTTTAATTCATCTTCTGATACAGTTAACATTTGCAAAGTAGGAATTTCTCTTCTAGCATTTTCAATCTCTCTATACTCTTGTAAAGTAGCCTCTAAAGCCCCCAAAGTAAACTTATCAACTCGTAAAGCTCGATTTAATGAATGGGTTTTCATTTGATCAATATACTCCTTCTTACCTACAATTATTCCTGCTTGAGGACCTCCCAGCAATTTATCACCACTAAAAGTTACTACATCAGCCCCAGCTTTGATACTATCTTGAACTGTCGGTTCATAACTTAGTCCCCATGGAGTTAAATCAACCAAAATCCCACTACCAAGATCCTCTACTACAGGCACACCATGTTCACTACCTAATTCAACTAAACCCTTAAGAGAGACCTCTTTAGTAAATCCCACAACTTCATAATTACTTGTATGTACCTTTAATAAAACCCCAGTTTTTTCATTAATAGCCCTCTTATAATCGGCCAAGTGGACCCGATTAGTAGTTCCTACCTCAGCTAATTTGACTCCACTTTGTTTCATTACATCAGGTATCCGAAATGAACCTCCAATTTCAACCAATTGCCCTCTCGCAATAATAGCTTCTTTTCCTTGAGCCAAACTACTTAAAGCTAATAAAACAGCACTAGCATTATTATTAACTACTAAAGCTGCTTCAGCTCCAGTTAACTCTGTTAATAATTCTTCTACTATCTCATATCGAGACCCCCGCTCCCCACTTTCACGATTGATTTCTAAGGTGGAATACTTACTAGCTACTTGTTGTAATTTTTCCTTAGCTGCATCACATAATAAAGAACGCCCCAAATTAGTATGGACTACAACTCCAGTAGCATTAACTACTGCCTTCAATTGATCACTTGTTTTATTAACTAAATATTCTTTTACCTGATCCAAAATTTCTTCTTTCTTTATCTTAAATTTATTTAATTTCTTTAACTCCATATCTAAAATTTGCTTCCTTAATTTATCAGTGACTTCTCTAATTCCTTCAACTACCAGTTGACGAGGATAATCATTAATTAATTTCTGCCCTAAATCCATTGCTAATAAATCATTAACCGCTGGAATTTTTCTTAAATAACCTTGCTTTCTTTTATTCATTATTATTTAGTACTCCTTTGTGGTTAATTTACATTTAACTTAATAACATACTAGGTAATCATGATTACCTAGTATGTTATAATAATATTATAAATTACCTGTTTTTTCAATAATTATAACTCATTAATTTCAACTTAAGTGCTTGACTTAATAGGGAAATCTATTATATACTTTAGAAAAGTTTAAACTATATAAAGGAGTCAATAATGATGGTTAATATTCAAAATTATGGTATTAAAAAGAAACGTACTTTAAAAGTATTTATTAACGCAGCTGCTCAAATTATTGAAAATAAAGATATTGAAGCAGTTACTATCAGAAAAGTAGCTGAAATTGCTGGATATAATAGTGCTACTATTTATAATTATTTTGATAATAGCAATCAACTAGTTTCCTTAGCAGCTATCAGATTCATTAATACACATTATTTAAAAACACTTCCAGACTACATAAGTCAAGCTAATAACTGTTTGGATAAATTTTTATTAACTTGGGAATGCTTCTGTGAATACTGCTTTAAACATCCTAAACTTTATTATGCAGTCTTCACGGAAAATATTGGTGAGCAACCTAACAATTTATTTGACAATTACTATACATTATTTCCAGAAGAAATAAAAGGTTATCCCCAAGAATTAACTCCAATGATTAAAGAATCTAATTTTGATAAACGTTGTCAAATAGCTATTCAACCCTGTATTGAAAAAGGATACTTTACTAAACAAGAGGCTACCCAAATTAATGAAATGATTAGATTACTTTACCAGGGAATGCTTTCTTTATTTATTAACAACAGAGTCAACTATTCAGCAGAAGAAGCAACTCAAAAAGTTATGAGTCATATCCGCCAGATTGTAAATTCAATACCTTCTCAATAAATATTCAAAGAAAGGACTAAACAATGAAATTACAGACTCTAAAAATGCTTGTTTGGTTAGCAGAATATAAGAGTTTTTCTATTGTTGCTAAACAACTAGATCTTACCCAACCAGCTGTTAGTATGCAAATAAAATCATTAGAAGAACAATTTGAGACCAACTTGATTACACGACAAAAAGGTAACATAGAATTAACTCCTGCTGGAAAAATAATTTACCACCAAGCTAAAAAAATACTAAATGATTGGGAAGAAGCAAAATTAAAAGTTAAACAAATTAAAGGAAAAACATATGATCATTTAACTATTGGTGCAAGCACCATCCCTTCTGAATATCTACTACCTAATTTATTAGCTAAGTTCTATAATAAACTACCTGAAGTAGAAACAACTGTGGAAGTTGGAGATAGCAAAGAAATAATAAATCTACTAAAAAATAAAAAAATAGATCTAGCAATAGTCGGTTTAAAACCAGCTATTAATCAACTTCAAATTAAACCAATAGTTACCGATTCTTTAGTTTTAATTGTTCCTCCTGACCACAGATTAGCTAATAAAAGACAAGTTAATAGCAAAGAATTAATAACAGAAAGAATTTTACTTCGAGAAAAAGGATCAGGCACTAGACAAACTATGCTTACTGCTTTAGAAAACAATGGAATAAATAAAGAGAGTCTAAATATTAGAGCTTGCCTAGGCAGCAATGAAGCAATTATTTCAGCAGTAGCAGCTAAATTAGGAATTTCATTTATTTCCAATTTAGCTGCTAAAAATGCTACCCTCAATAATAGAATAGAAAAAATAGAAGTAACAGATATATCAACTAGTCGCAAATTTTATTTAGCTTATTATCACAACAGAGAAAAAGAACTACTAATTAAAGAGTTCAATA
Organism: Halobacteroides halobius DSM 5150; assembly: GCF_000328625.1. Taxonomy (NCBI): domain Bacteria; kingdom Bacillati; phylum Bacillota; class Clostridia; order Halanaerobiales; family Halobacteroidaceae; genus Halobacteroides; species Halobacteroides halobius. The sequence continues at coordinate 2,183,467 of NC_019978.1, forward strand.
ATCTTTGCTGTTAATTATTTCTTGTAAGGCTTTTAAAAGCTGTTCTACTTCTTTTAAAGTATTAAAATAACTAAAACTAACTCTAACTGTTCCTGTATTATAAGTGCCGATACTTTGATGGGCCAAGGGAGCACAATGAATTCCAGTCCGCACTGCAATATCATATTTGCTATTTAAGATATGTCCAATAGTAGCGGGCTCAACCCCCTTTACTCTAAAAGAAGTTACCCCCACCTTATCTTGACCCATTTGAGAAGTAAGAATTTCTACTTCTTCTAATTTTTCTAAACCTATCATTAATTGCTCTACTAATTTCTCTTCTTGGGCTTTTATTTCTTCTAAAGTTGTCTTTTCAATAAATTCTATTCCTGCCTTAAGTCCTGCAACCCCTGGAGTATTTAACGTACCACTCTCATATTTATCAGGAAGCATATCAGGGTTTAGTCTTTCTTTAGAACTACCACCAGTCCCTCCTTCTAATAATGGTTTAAATTTAATATCAGAAGTTAAATAAAGACCTCCTACACCTTGGGGGCCAAATAACCCTTTATGCCCCGTAAAAATAAGAAAATCCACCTTTAATTCTTGCACATCTAAAGGAACAATTCCTGCTGTCTGAGCTACATCAGTTAAAAAATATACTCCTTGTTGCTTAGCAATTTCTCCTACCTCTTTAATTGGCAAGATATTACCTGTTACATTAGAAGCATGGGTCATAGCAATTAACTTAGTTTGATCTGTAATAATACCTTCAATATTCTTTAAAAAAGCCTCTTTTCCCTCCTCAGTATCAACTACTGTTAAACTAATTATTCCTTCCTCTTCTAAACGGTGCAAAGGACGAGCTATAGCATTGTGCTCTAAACTACTAATTATCACATGATCTCCTTTTTCTAATAATCCTTTAAAAACAAGATTAGTTGCTTCAGTAGCATTTTTAGTAAACACAATTTGTCTACTATCTGGAATATTAAAAAAGTTGGCCACTTTATTTCTAGCCTTAAAAATAACCCTACTAGCCTCTAAAGCAATCTGATGACTACCCCGACTAGGATTACCACTTTTATTACGTAAAACATCATCTACTGTCTGATAAACTATTTCCGGTTTCTGCCATGTAGTTGCAGCATTATCAAAATAGATCATATTATCCTCCTCCTAATTAAGCTAACTAAAGAAATTATAAAAGCAATAGAAATTACTGCTTCTACTGAATCAGCAGTGACTATCTTGCCAGCAAATAAACTAGAACTAATCTTATTAAAACCTTTAATTCCATAACTTATTAAAACTGCTACAATCCCCAAATAAAAAATCTTTAAATTAAGTTCACTACTAGCAAAATAAACTGACTTTTTATATAACTTATAAAATATAATAATAAAGGCTAAATAAAAAAATATAAATCCCACATTAGTACTAATACTTTGCAAGCTAAAATTTTGGTACTTAAAATCAAGTAGCAAATCAATAATATTACCCATACTTCCCATAATAGCCCCTATTAGTACTATAAAAATTGCTATTCTATCCTTCTGTTGAATAAATAATAAAATACTTAAATAAACAAAAATTGTAACTAAAAAAATTAAATTTGTACTTTGAGAAACTATACTTCCTAAATTAAAAATGGGTGTATAACGAAGATAATGGGTAAGATCAAAATAAAAATTAAATCCAGAAATCAAAATCATACTCATTGTAATTAGATATACAGAAGAAATTAACTTGCTATCTTTCATCTCTACTCCCACCTTCTATTGATACTAAGAGAAGATATGCGTATATCTTCTCTTAGATTTAAATTCTCTACTTTCTTGGGTCTCCATATTCTATTGGATTATCAGGATTTTTACTCCACACATACCAACCACCATCATAAACACTAATATCTTTCCAGCCCATCAAATAAGCCATAAAGAAAGCTTCACTTGCTCTCCAACCAGTTCCACAGAAAAAGCTAACTTCTTTATTAGAAGTAATCCCCCATTCTTTCCACATCTCTTTAATCTGTGGATAACTTCTTAGCGTACCATCTACATTTTCAAAATGCTCCATATGATAAGCATCAGAACCAGCATGTCCCCATACTGCTCCAGCAATCCGTCCTTTAGGCTCAATATAACTATAACCACTTGTCTTACCAATATATTCAGCCCAACTTCTAATACTAACTAATTCAGCATTTGGATCCTTAAGAATTTCTTTAGCCTGACGAGTATTAATAATATAATTTGGATTCACAGGAACATCAGCACCAAAATCAGCTACAGCAGTTGGCTGGTTAACTTTCTTTTCTAACCTATAGCCTGCTTCTTGCCAAGCTTTTAAATTACCATTTAGTAACCGAACATCCTCTACTCCAGCATACATCATTGCTGATGCTGCTCGAGCAGCTGCCATAGTAGAATTACTCCCATATAAAACTACCGTAGTATCTGTTGTAATTCCTAATTTCTCTAAATAATCTTCTAATTTTTCATCTGCTACAATATTCCAGTCAGGCTTACCTTCAATCCCATTAGTATTTAAATGAATAGCCCCAGGAATATGTCCCTGCTTATACTTTTTAGGCTCTCCATAACTTACTTCCACAATTTTATAGTCATTACGATCTTTGTTGTTAATTAATTTTTTAACCCAAGCTGGATAAACTAACTTTTGATAGTTGGCTAGTTTCTTCATTGGTAAATCATCATTTGCTGCCCAAGTACTAATTCCTGCCTTATAAACAACTACATTATTATATCCTAGATTCATTAGCTTGTTAGCTACTGTAGTACTTTTAGCACTACCATAACCATATACTACAACTTTTTTATCTTTTGTAACACCTTTCTTCTTTAAAACAGATTTTAATTTTTTAGCTTTCAATTTATTTGCTAAAGAATAAGGTAATTGAGCTGCACCTTTAATATGTCCCCCTCTAACTTCTCCTTTTAACTTCCAACCATTATATGCAACATCACTACGAACATCAACTACTGCTAAACTCTCTGCTCCTAATTTAGTTGCTAGTTCTTCTGTAGTAATAATTTCTACCTTTTTATTAGCTAATAACTGTTCATAGGGCCAACCAGCCTGTCCACCTTCTAAAATATAAAGTCGCTGTTCTTTAATACCTTGCGAAGATAAATATTTATATGTTCTTTCGGCTCCTCCACCACCCCGTGGACAGACAATTACAATATCATTATTTGACTTCTTAAGTTGTGGTAAAATTTTATCTAACTTAGCTTGATCCTGTTTTGATTTTACTGGATAGGCAGATGTGCTAATTGCTCCTTGGATATGATGCTTCTTAAAATCTTCTTGTGGTTGAATATCTACTAAGAAGAAGTCTTTTTCCTGCTCTATGCTTTGCTTTAACTTCTTAGGAGCATAATATTTAAAATTACTTCCTCCTATTAACCAATCAAAAAACCCAGCCATTGTTACCGTACTTACTGCAAAAACCATTACTAAAGATAGTACTGTGATTAATCCATATTTCTTCTTCATTATATAACCTCCTAATTTTTATAATTATACTTTAACTACTCCATTAGAATTAAGCGAGTCCAATATTTCGTACATATTACTAATGTTACCAATCTCTAATTTCTCTTCTAATCCATAATAATCTAAACAAGTTCCACAAGACAAAATAGTTACTCCTTTAGCTTCTAATTCTTTTAAATGTTCTTTAGCTTCTTGATTTAAAGTTGGCACTTTAACCCCACTGTTGATAAAAATAATCTTATTAGGCACAGGAGTTACATTTAACAAAGTACTGATAAATCCTTTCATCAAAACGTTCCCTAATTCTTCTGCTCCTTCTCCTAAAGTAGCGCTAGTAATAAAGTAAACCTTTCCTTGACTATCTTCTTTATCTTCTGTTGTTTCATCAGCTAACTTTTCAATTGTTAATTTATAATAATTCTCTTCCTCTAAAGTACTAACTTTACAGTTCATTTTCTTAGCTAACTTAGCCACATTCTCTGCTTGTACCTGATCATCAACAGTTACAATTACCTTATCTTCTTCTTCTAAAGCTTGTTTAGTCTTAACCACAGGTTTTGGACAATCAAGTCCTCTAGCATTTAATTCTTTCATCACTACCACTCCTCTGTAAAATATTTAATTAAAACAAATAAAACTAAAATTTTCTCTCTTCTTTACAAAATTTTAATCTACCTTTCTTCTTCATCCTCAATAAATCTCTCCATTACCCAAACAGCTACTTCACCAGTGATTTGAATACAGTGGTTGGCCCGTTGTTCCTGACTACCAAAATCATCAAAATCTTTAGTAAATACTCGACAACAAGTAGAACCATATTCTTCTTTGATATGTAAATCAGCATTAGCTGGAAAACATTCTTCTGACATAGCAGCTCCTGGTTAAGTTCGACCATAATTAAGTCCTAAAGCCATAACTCCACCACTAACTGCTCCACATAGACATTTTGATTTTCCAATTCCAATGGAGAAACCAGAAGCTAATTTAACCATCTCAGGCGGCATTTCCTCTACTATTAATTCATTATTATTACCTTCTTTTTATAAATTAAACTTATACTCAGTATAAATAATTTATATCATTATAATGAATTCTATGTTTGAAATATTATTCCTTCTTTTACATAAACTTAATTTTCTAACTTTAGTTCTTTAAGATTGGCCCATCTATAAAATGACTGATCATAATTTTCAGCCTTATTATAACCCATTATTCTTAAAACAAGTGTTAAATAAGCTGAGCGAATACCTCCTGTGCAATAACTAGCAATCTGGTCACCTTTTCTAAGACCAGCTTCTTTAAATATTTTTTCTAATTTTTGCGGACTCTTTAAATTCCCGTTTTGGTCTAACAAATTTTTATAAGGAAGCGAAATAGCACCTGGAAGATGGCCTCCTCTGGCTTCACCAAAATTAGTTGCCCCTTGATATTCATTTTCACTTCTACTATCTAAAATCTTAATCTGATTAGTATTAATTATCCAATCTTTATTAAGTTCTGTTATCTTTAAATCACTACTTTGTGTTTTAACATTTTGTTTAGATACTGGATAATTATTCTTTTGCCAATAACTCCAGCCGCCATCTAAAATTTTGGTATTTTTTATTCCGGCCATTCTTAACATCCAAACAATTCTACCTTCTTCTCCCCAACCTTGTGGAGAAATAGCATAAACAACTATATTTTTATTTTTTGCTACTCCAATGTTAGATAATTTTTCTGCTAATTTATCTGCACTCAGTACTGTACCCCACTTTTTATCTCCAGGCTTTCCATTCATATTACAAAATTGCTGCCAAGTTACTGCTACTGCTCCTGGAATATGTCCATTATCATAAGCTTCTTTTCCTCTAGCATCTAACACTAATAGATTATCATTATTTAAGTTGTTAAGCAGCCAAGTTGGCCCTGTAATAAAACTACTATTTGGATACTCACTATAATCTCTTTGTGCCAATAAATTATTATATGGCCAACCTTTCTGTCCATTTTCTAATATATATAATCTCTTTTCCTTTATTCCTTGAGAAGATAAATATTTATATGTTCTTTCAGCTCCTCCACCACCTCGAGGACAAACAATTACAATATCATTATCTGACTTTTTAAGTTGTGGTAAAATCTTATCTAACTTAGCTTTATCTTGCTTTGATTTTACTGGATAAGCAGATGTACCAATAGCCCCTTGAATATGGTGCTTCTTAAAATCTTCTTGTGGTTGAATATCTACTAATAAAAATTCCTTTTCCTTCTCTATACTTTGCTTTAACTTCTTAGGAAAATAATATTTAAAATTACTTTCTCCTATTAACCAATCAAAAAACCCGGCCATTGTTACCGTACTTACTGCAAAAACCATTACTAAAGATAGTACTGTGATTAATCCATATTTATTCTTCATTATATAACCTCCTAATTTTTTATAATTATATTTCAACTACTGCACTAAAAGTATCTAAACCTAATTCTTCTGCTCCACATAAACATTTAAACTTTCCAATTCGAATGGGAAAACCAGAAGCTAAATTAACCTTTTTGTTCTGTTGCATAATTTTAGCTCTTTTTTGAGTTTTTATATAAGGGGATTTTATTATAAATATAATTTTTATTTATATAACTGCTAAAAAAAGATACGTAATTATAACACAATAAATAATTTATAAATTATTTATATCTCAAATTTTTCAACGACCTCATTTAATTCTTCAGCTCTAACAGTAAGTTCATCAGCTGAATTAGCTATCTCTTCTGACATATTCTTAATATCATCTGAAGCGTTCATTAGTTGATCGCTATTTTGCGCCAAGTCTTGGGCAGAAACAGATGTTTCTTCAACATAATCGACAGTATTTTCCATTGAAGTTTTAATCGTTCTAAATATCTCGCCTGTTTTTTTCACTGTCTTTTTACCTTGTTTAGCCTTATTTTTTACCTTGTTAACAGCTTCTAATCCAGCATTTGACTTAGACTGAATTTCCTCACTTAGTTCAGCAATATTCTCAGTTGCTTTAGTAGTTTCTTCTGCTAATTCTCTAATCTCATCAGCTACAACAGCGAATCCTTGACCTGCTTTACCCCTACGGGTTCTAGAACCCTCCGTAGTAGAACTTGCTCTAGCTGCTTCAATTGAAGCATTTAATGCTAATAAATTAGTCTGTTCAGCAATATTCATAATTAACTCTACAATTTGATCAATTTCTTGCGAATGATTATCTAAATTCTTAATAACTCCTACAGCTTCTTCAACCTCTTGATTTATTTCTTTCATATTAGAAGTTGTCTCAGCAATATTTTTGCTCCCTACTTCTATTTCTTGATTAGATTTTTGAGCAAAACTAGTTACTTCTTGACTAGAGGCAGAAATTTGTTGGATTCCAGAAGCCATATCTTCCAGAGCCTCATTATTAGTTTGAACAGTTGCACTCCCCTCTTCTGCTACAGCAGATAGTTCTTCACTAGAAGCGGATAAATTCTCTACTGTATCTATTATACTTTCTACCATGTCCCTTAGATTATTCCTCATATGGTTTAGCTGTTGAACTAAATTACCAACTTCATCTTGACTGTTTACATTTAATGAAGAAATATCTAATTTTCCATTAGCTATTTTTTTAGCAAATTTAGCAGCAGCAACTAAAGGCTGACTAAACTTATTAGCAACAAATACAGCCACACCTATAATAACAACTGTAGAGATTGAAATAACTCCTAGTACTAATTTATAAGCTGAATTTAACTTACTAGCTAATTCTGACTTTTCAATTACAGATATAAACTTCCAACCTGTAATTGGAGAAGTATAAACATTCATCAAATAATCTTTTTGCTTCATAGTTACTGTAAAGTTATCTTGTTTTATTTGAGAGATGTTATTTAACTTCTTAACTCCTAATTTTTTTATATTTTTAAAATTCAACTTGGGATTCTTCGGATGAGCTAAAATAGTTCCATCATTAGTAGTCATAATTACATATCCAGTTTCTCCAATTTTGATATCCTTAACCATCTTAGTTAATCCTTTTAAGCTAACATCTAGCCCTTGAACCCCAATAATCTTTCCTTTATTATTTCTAATAGTGGTCACTGTACTTACAATTACTGCATCATCAGCTGACCAATAGTAGGGACTTGTCCTAGTAACCTGTTGCTTATTTCTCATTGCTACTTTATAATAGGGCCTTTCTTTAGGATTATAATTTTTAGGAACTGAATTAGCAGGCCACTGAATATAACCCCCATTGATAGTTGCCATATAAACATATGCTGAATTAGGATGTGATTGAGCAAATTTTTGATATAACTTATAAATTTCAGCTTCAATCCCACCATTTTCTAATGGAGTTAATTTTCTTTCCTCAGGTGTGGTTTTATCCATATAGGTAGTAATTGTTTCATTAGCTTGCTTTACTTGGGACATTGTTGACAATAATTCACAGTTTTCTTTTACAGTTTTAAAGTATAAGCTAATAGATTTATCTACCTGCTTGACTTCTTTTGTAGTAGATTCAAGAAAATTATTAGTTATCATCTTCTTCATTTTATTAGTTCCCAATAGCCCCAAAACAATTATAGGCACTAGAGCTAAAACTAAAACTATCGCAATTAATTTAGATTTAATGGTAGAAAAAATAATCATTTTCCTCCTTAAGTTTGCTGTACTTATTTTTTAAGTAAATTTAATCCTAAAACTAATCTATTAACTTCTTAGCATCTCGAGCAATCACTAATTCTTCATTAGTTGGAATAACATAGACCTTAACATTAGATTCATCAGCACTAATCTCTGTTGTTGCTCCTCTAACATCATTTTTAACTGAATCTAACTCAATCCCTAAATAATCTAAGTTAGAACAGATCTGCTCTCTTAATTCAATAGCATTTTCTCCAATACCAGCAGTAAAGACAATAGCATCTACACCATTCATTTCTGCAGTATAAGATCCAATATATTTTTTAACTCGCCCTACAAACATATCTAAAGCTAACTGAGCCCGTTCATTCCCTTCTGCAGCTGCCTCTCCTATATCCCTCATATCACTACTAATACCAGAAATACCTTTTAGACCACTTTCATTATTCATTAAATCATCCATCTCTTGCGGGTTTAAATCTTCCTTTTCCATAATAAATGGTACAGCAGCTGGATCAAGATCACCACATCTAGTTCCCATTACTAAACCTTCTAAAGGAGTTAGTCCCATACTTGTATCATAAGATTTACCATTTTTGACTGCTGTTACACTAGCTCCATTACCTAAATGACAAGTAATAATTTTTAAATCTTCAATAGGTTGGCTCATTTCTTTAGCTACTTTCTTAGCTACAAATTTATGAGATGTTCCATGAGCACCATAACGTCTAATATCATGCTTTTCGTAAAGTTCATAAGGTAAAGCATACATATAAATTTCTTCAGGCATAGTTTGGTGAAAAGCAGAATCAAAAGTAGCTATTTGCTTAGCATGAGGCATTAATTCTTCACAAACTTCAATTCCCATTAAATTAGGAGGATTATGTAGTGGAGCTAAAGTAGCACATTCTTCAATCTTCTCTTTTACATCTTGGTCAATAATAACTGACTTATCAAAGTATTTACCACCTTGTACTACTCTATGCCCTACAGCATTAATTTCATCTACACTAGAGATAACTCCAGTCTCTTTATTAGTTAAGGTATCAATCACTAACTCCATTCCTACACCATGGTCAGCAATTTCTTGTTCAATTTCAATTTCTTCTCCATTAACTTCTTGCTCTAATCGTGAGCCTTCAATACCAATTCGTTCTACTAATCCTTTAGCCAAAACTGATTCACTCTTCATATTAATTAATTGATACTTAATTGAAGAACTACCACTATTAATTACTAAAATTTTCATTTTACTGCCCCCTTATCCTGCCTGAAAATATAGTAAAGCCGCCCTAGAATTAACCAAGAGCGACTTTATTTTAAAATTAACCAATAAACCCGTCTTCCTGTAAAATCTCCATAGCTTCTTCTTCATCTTCACTAGCAACCATTACTACAGGTCCTGTACAACCCATTCCACTTTCTGCATAAATATCTTCTTCCCATAAAGCATGCACAGCATCATCTAAAGTTAAGATATCAATACCAGAGATTTCTTCATCTACTGTTTTAGATGGAGGAGCAGAAACTTCTTCACTAGAAGCTGCATTACTACTTTCAACATCAGCAATAATTTCTTCTAAACCTGCCTTATTAACTGATTTAAATTCATCTGTAGCTAACTTAGTAAGTTCACCTTGAGCTGCATCTGCTGCATATCTTATTGCTCCTGCAATTACTGGAGCGCCTGAAGCTCTAGAGATAATATTAATAATTTGGTCATAATCTTCTCCAACTCCAGGACCATAACCAAACCCTAAGGATTCATAACTACCTCCAGTAGTAAAGGCACCAAATACTTTCATTAATAAATTACCTGTTAAAGTATCAGTTACCATGACATCAGCTGAGCCTTGTAATAAGTCATTTCCCCGCATTACACAGCCACCATCAGCTCGAACTGTTTGAGCAAAGTTAATATCATAGCCGTTATCCTTTAATTCTTTAAGAGCCTGCTCTACTTGTCGAGCACCATCAACATTTAAGATACCTAGTGATGGATTTTGATTTCCTAGTGCCTTAGCAGCAATAATACCATAAATAGCATTCCTGACCATAGCAGTGATGCGGTTAGTAGCAGAAGTACCTGTAGAAGTAGCCAGTAACATTTCTTGACCTAAACCAGGAGTTATAATTCTTCCTACTGTAGAAACGCCGATAGGAAAGTTAAAGTGATTAGTAACACAAGCATCAATCTCTCCTGCTTGTAATAACTTTTCCATTTTGTCATGTGCTTCTTCTTCACAATCTGTCTCATAAATTATCTCTAAATCTGTATCAACTTGTGGCCCGATTAACTTTACTTCAAGATCAGAATCTTTATTAGCTGCTAATTCTGCTCCTTTTATAACTTCCTCAATACCATGTTCACTTCCTAAAGTAGTAATTCCTACTTTAGTTTTTCCTCCGTATTCACCTGATTCAAGTGCATCAGCTAGTTGATTAAAAACTTGGGCCACTTGCTGTTTAGATTGATTGGTAGCCATTTTCTCACCTCCTATAGTTGTGTTTTATTTACTCTTCTTCTAATAAAGAATCTGCTAGGTTACGCATAGCTTTAGCTACTATATTATTAATTTCATCTTCACTAACGCCTCCTTCTTTAGCACCCTGGCCAGTATTTTTCTCCATAATAAAGGAAACTCCATCAAATAAATTAGTCATTCTACCTAAGAATAGACTACCTTTACCAATAATCATTGCTCTTTCTAATTCATCATTTTTCATCATTTTTCGGGCGTGACCGATAAATGGAACTCCTGATGGAATATGACCTTGAGTCGGAGCAAATCCAGGCATGCCATGTTCATTAACAAAGTTCATTAAATCTTTTTTCTCTAAATCTCCACGTTTAACACCTAAAGCAGCTATCATTTTATAATTTGATGCTGGTACATCTCCTGCTCCAGCGGGTTTAGTAATCTCTGGATTTTGCATCTCTACAGAATACTTATCAATATCAGTAATACTTAATCCTATTTCATCTAATGGATTAGTAACTAAAGACGAAATTACTGCTTGAGGAGCAGAACCTGTATCTACTGTATGACGACCTATAGCATCTGTTCTTAAAATAGGACTTTCTCCATCATCTTGACTAACTAACACAGCAAATCCACCTAAACAATCCTCTAAAATAGGCATTTCTTGGTCTACATGGTCCTTACCATTCATACCTAATTTAGCTGTAGATCCTCCTGCTACTACTGCTACATTATCAAAGACACCTGATTTGACTAATCCAGCTGCATGGACTAAACCATGAGCCGGTCCAGCACAAAAGCTTCGGGTATCAGAACCAGTAGCATTTTTACAGCCTGCCATTTCAGCTATTGCTTTAGCAAAATTACCACCACCACGCTGGTTTACATCACCACAAGCTTCTTCTGATACTTCAATTACATAATCTACTTCTTCTAAATCAATTCCTTGTTGTTTGCCTAGATGTAACATCGAAAGTACTCCTGAAGCTTTAACTACTGTATTCTCTAACATAGTATGAGCATTTAAGTTAACATCTGTATCGTGAGCTTGCTTGACACAACCAATTAACTCTCCATCTAAGTATAAAGGTTCAGCAGTGTGTTCATCTACTAACTGTTTAATAGAGTCAACTTCTGTGCCCTCAATTTGCTCTATATAATCTTCACCTAATAGATCATGTTCTGCTAATTTATCTTTTATATCCTTAGCAAATCCTTCACTTAATTTTACTAAATCAAAGCTATCTGCCATCTTCATTAAACCATAAAATTCATCTTCAGGCATGATTTCGCCCCAGTCACTAAATCGTTTAGCATCTTTAACTGGATTATCATACCACTTTTGCTCTATCTCTTCTAATTCTTCTACTGATATATTCCCAATATAAGATTGGTTTGGCCCGTAATTTACTACTTCCTCATAGCTTCTTAAGAATTTAGGTGCTTGCTCTAAATAATCACTATCAGGATTTTGTGCTCTCTCTGATGTTTGGGTAGATCCATGTTGTAATAAAGTATTAGCAGCATGAACTAATATATAACTACTTCCTTTTAAAACTGCTTCATTCATCTTTGGCACCTCCGCTGGTTTATTAATTAACAATTAACAATGTACAATTTACAGTTGAAATCATTTACCCTGCAATTTGAATTTTCAAAATTAAATTCTAACTTAGTGTAAGTGTGAGGAATCAGTGTGAGTAAGATCAAAACATTTAAATTCAAAACCAAAATCACTATAAGCCCTATCTTTTAAAGGTTTGAATTGATTTTACAATTTTGAATTTGACTTAACTCACGACTCACACTCATTACCCACACTGATATTCAGTTACTAAATGTATTTCTTAATTTCTTCTTCAATCTCTTCAGCTGTTAAGTCATCACCACTTAAGTGCTCTACTTTTTCTCCATCAACATAAAATACCATAGATGGTAATCCCATAACTTGCTGGCTCATAGCTAAACGACGATTGCCTTTAATATTTAACTTACAAAACTTCATGTCATCTCCATACTCTTCAGCTAAATCTTCAACTTTAGGCAACAATTCCATACAACGGTCACAACCTTCACCCCAATAGTCTACCATTACTGGTCCTTCTACCTCTAATACTTCCTCTTCATAATTTTCCTTATTAACTTTAATCATTACTTTCATCCCCTTTCAAGTTTATAAGTTTAAATTTAGTCTAAGTTTAACTTAGACTTATTTTTCTTAAATTAAATAAGCTCCTCTATCTCAGTTTCTGTAGGTTGAGTAATCTTTTCTGCAACTTCTCCATCTTCAATTTTAAGCAAAGTTGGAACTTCAGTAACATCATACCGATTAGAAATACGAGTATTCTTATAAGTATCTATCTTTACTAATTTAACACCTTTAGCTTCTAAATCCATATTTTCTAACTTACCTGTCATTTTTAAACTTTCCTCATTTGTTGGACTCCAAAAGGCTACTAATACATCTTCTTCAGCCTCTAATACATTTTCTTGCCAATACTCTTCTTCTTCAATATATCCTCCTGCAGCAGCTGCAGTTGTAGCTCCATCAGCAGCAGCTGTTACAACTTGACGTAAAAATTTATTCCTTACATCTCCTGCTGCATAAACTCCTGGAACACTTGTTTCTAGTTTATCATTAGTCTTTATATATCCATTATCTGTTAGATCAACTATTCCTTCTAGAAAATCAGTTCGTGGTACTCGACCAATGAAGATAAAGATACCATCACAAGAAAAGTCTGTCTTTTCTCCTGTTTTAACATTTTTAAGTACTGCTGTATCTACTAGGCCCTCTCCTTTTACTTCTTCCAAAGTAGAGTTCCAAACAAATTCAATCTTATCATTTTGATAAGCTCTTTCTTGATAAATCTTATCTGCATCCATTGTTCCTTGATCATGAATTACTATAACAGTTACTTTACTAGCAAATTTAGTTAAATATAGTGCTTCTTCGATAGCTGAATTACCATTTCCAACAACTACTACTTCTAAATCAACAAAGAAGTCTGCATCACAAGTAGCACAATAAGATACTCCTTTACCTTTAAATTCTTCTTCTCCAGGAACGCCTAACCTTCTTGGTTCTGCTCCTGTAGCTACTATTACACTTTTAGCTTGATATTTTATACCATCTTTAGTTTTAATAGTTTTAATAAAGTCTCCTGTTTCTACCTCTTGAACCTCAGCTTTCTCAATTTTAGTTCCAAAACTTTTAGCATGTTCTTTAAAATTATCCATTAGCTCCGGAGCAGTAGTATCAAGAACTCCAGGATAATTCTCCATTTCATGATAGGTGGATACCTGCCCTCCTAACTGACTATTTGTTTCTAACAAAATTGTATTAAGCTTAGAACGTGATGCATAAAGTCCTGCTGCTAACCCTGCTGGTCCTCCACCAATTATTAATACATCATATGCATTGCTCATTATGATTCCCCCTTTATTTTTTAATGAATATGAGTTATAATAATTATACAATGTTATAATCATGATTATAATATAATCGTGATTATTTAAATAAGAAAAGAAAAATGAAACTCAGTAGTAGGGAAATTGGGGTTCCTACTACTGAAGTTTTTATTTTAATCAGTTAATTCCTTAGCCCCTCGTTTTTCTTCTTCTCGCAAAGCTTTTAGGATTGAAACCATAGCAAACAGCAGTACAATTGCAAATGGGAAAGCAGCTACAATGGAAGCTGTCTGTAACATTTCCAAACCGCCAGCTAACATTAATGTCAGTGCTAAACCAGCCTGGATAACCCCCCAAATAACTCGTCGTCTAGTTGTCGGATTAGGGTCTCCTTTAGAACTCATTATCCCCAGTACAAAGGTAGCAGAATCCGCTGAAGTAATAAAAAATGTAGATAATAATGTTAGCGCTACAAAGGAGAATATATCAGTGATTGGATAATGTTCCATAACTGAAAATAACATTGTCGAAGCAGGTTGATTATTAACAATCTTACTTGCAGTATCAATTCCTAAACTAGTTCCTAAAGTACCGAAGATACCAAACCAGACAAAACCAACTAAAGCTGGAGCTAATAATACACCAGTTACAAATTCTCTAATAGTTCGACCGCGAGAAATTCGCGCAATAAACGTACCTACAAATGGTGCCCAGGCAATCCACCAAGCCCAATAAAAGATTGTCCACCAGCCGTACCATTTATTACTTGTAACCCGCAGGCTGTCTTGTACAAACGAGCCCAAGTAGGCTCCAACTCCAGTACTAATATTATTCATAATCATTACTGTAGGCCCGATAACCAAACCTACAACCATCAAAATAGCTCCTAAAGTTATATTTGCGTTAGATAATATTTTAATCCCTTTATCCAAACCGGAAATAGCAGAGATCATAAATAAGGCAGTAATTACTACCATAATAATAACTTTTACCATATCAGTCTGCGGAACTCCAAAGAGAAAATTAAATCCACTGTTCATCTGCAAAGCCGCCATTCCAAGTGAAGTTGCTACACCGGCAACAGTAGCAAATAAAGCTAGAATATCAACAAATTTGCCTATAGCTCCCGAAACTTTTTCTTCCCCAATTAATGGAATAAAAACACTACTCATTAAAACTGGTTTATCTTTACGGAATCGCATATAAGCCAGAGCTAGAGCAAAAACTGCATAAGCAGCCCACGGATGTAAACCCCAGTGAAAATAAGATTTTTTCAAGGCAAAATCAATTGCTGCTCGGCCGCCACCTTCCATTCCTAATGGTTTAACAAAATGAGTTAAAGGTTCAGCAACACCCCAAAAAACTAATCCAACACCCATTCCTGCACTAAAGAGCATCGCAAACCAGGAAATAGTACTGTACTCTGGATCTTCATCCGGTTTACCTAACTTCACATTTCCGTACTTGCTAATTCCTAAACCAATAGTATAAACTACAAACAAACTCATAGTAATTAGATAAAACCAGCCAAAGTTCCCTACTAAAAAATCAAATGCTGAATTAGCTACATTCTTGAAATTCTTTTGCGCTATAATCCCCCAGGCTACTACAATAAAAGTTACTACTAAAGAAATATAGTAGACTGGATTACCTTCATTGTCTTGTTCCACAACTTTAGTTTCTTTTTCTGGTTCAGTTGACATATTTCAGCCTCCCTATCTTTATTAAATGAAATACACCTTACCCCACTATAAATAAAAATGGGGTAAGTGTATTGGTCTGAACTTAAATCTCTACATTAAATACTGTTTGTTCTTCAATATCTGTTTCAAGTGCATCTAAAGCAACTCCAACTCGATGATAACGTAACTTCCATTGGTCATCTTTAGAATCATCTGGATCTCCTAATGGATAAGGAATAGAAATGGTTGGCACCATTTTATTAGAACCTACTGTTTCAGCAACTGGAATTAAGTTAGCCATTTGAACGACAGGAATACCGGCTCTTTCAATTTCTTTTACAATCGTTGCACCGCAACGAGTACAAGTTCCTCATGTAGAAGTTAAAATTACTGCCTGAACACCATCTTCTAGCATTTTTTCTACCATTTCTTGGCCCATTCTAGAAGCTTCTGCTTCAGTTGTTCCAGTTCCTACAGTAGAATAAAAGTAGTTATCAAGCTCACCAATCCTACCTTCCTTTTCATACTCACGCATAACATCAACAGGTACAACTCGATTAGGATTAGCATCAGCAGCTGCTGGGTCATATCCAGCATGAATAGTCTTAAAACCTTCAGCATCTCTATTAGGCAGTTGATTCAAACCAGAGATATCATATCTACCCCATCGAGTAGCAGAAGCTGACTGAATATTATCAGGATTATCTACTGGTACAATACCACCAGAAGTAGCTAAAGCAACCTTAACTTCACTTAAGTCTTCAATTGGTTCAGCAATCTCAACTCGATCCATATCTGGCATAGGTAATTCAGATTTAAATTCTTCTCCATTAACCTTTTTAAGTAACATATCAATTGCTCTATCAGCTGCTGGGATTTCATCTTCTAACCAGACTTGATGTCTCTTGCCTCTAATAAAGTATCCCTCTTCTTCAGCTGACCCTAGTTCTTCATTATTTAAAATTTTATTACCATAGTCAGCCATATCTTTCATATTATCTCTCATTTTAGCTGCACTTTGACCACCTGGGAAGATAATCATGTCTTTTTTATACATATCAACTCCAGGATTTTCATTATTCATAGATGTAATGACAGGTACATCAAATTCTTCTTTAACTGCTTTACAGATAGCACCACAAGCATTACCATATCTACCTGCCTGGAAAGCTGGACCAGCAAAAAAGATATCAAATTCTTTATCTTCTAAAAAACTTAAGATTCTTTCAATAGCTTCTTCTTCATTAGAACCCATATAGTTATCGCCACAAACAACAGTATTAGTTACTTCAGCATTGTCAAGTAACTGATCTAATAACATAGCCGGGCCAACTTTACCCTCTTCTAATGTTGGCTCATAATCAGCTTGATCCTCACCACCAATCTGTCCAAAAAATTGATTCAAGTATAAAATAGCCTTTTTCATATCTTTTGCACCCCCCTTATTAAAATTCTTTCATTGTCTTAGGAGACCAACCAAGAACCTGGTCACCACAGAACATTGAGTTGTTTTCCATAATAATGGAACCATCTTCCTTAACAGATGATCCTAATTCATCATCATCTTCCCATCCACCAGATAAACCGTCTCTAGCTAATGCTTCTAATTCACCTATTACTGTTTCCATTGGTGGCAGCTCAATTAAAGCTGACACATTTCCGCAAGAAACAATAGCATCTGCTGCTTCATCTAATGTTACAAGTGGCTGAGAATTTCCATCTCTACCAGTACATTCGTTAGTCATTCCTACTGTCTTAACTCCAGCCTCTTCTAATGCTTTAAAACACTCAATAAAATCAGCATCTGGATTACCATAACCCTCTTCTGCTAAGATAGCTGCATCTGCACCTAAAGACTTAGCTATCTGTTGGACAAATAATGCTGACCTCTCTTTCTCTTCTAAATTAACATTTAAGTTAGACATAATTACACCTAAGAAATTAATTGTTTCCCCATGCTCCTGATATAAATTCTTAATTGTAGGACAATTCTGAAAATCATAAGTTGACCATTTAGAAGAACATGGCATAAAGCTACCTGAAATCATAGCTCCATCTAAAATTTCATTAGGATGCATTAAAGTTGGTACTACATGATTCATATCCCAACCATAAACTAAATCATTATAGCCCATCTCTTCCATCTGAGATTGAGCCTGCATAACATAAACAACTGACGGTAGATCATTTACTTTAGCAGGACGTTTAGTAATTGGTTCCAAATCAAATTCCTCTATATCATCTTCAGCTGGTTCTTGGTCTTCTAAAGCTTCAGTAGCTAAATATTTAGCCAATCTATGTCCAGCCCATCTTAAAGCATGATTCTTCTTCTGTTGTTCATGACGCTCAAACTCTTCATCTGTATCTGCAACTAAACAGATATTATTTAGTTGAGAAAAATAAGTGTACTTAGCACCTTCACCACTCATATCAATTAATCCATCACCGAAACTACCCCAATGTTTACCTACAGCTAACACACTACAACCTTTTAGAGCTAAAGTTTGTCCTTCACCAACAGCTTCTACATTATCTGTTACTCCAGGAAAAACTGCTCCTCCATCCGCCTTACATCGTGGTTCAATTGCTTCTTTAACAGGGACAATTCGCTTATCTTCACCTGGTCTAGCAATTTTTATATCTGCTTCAGTAATATGTTCATCTTCTTTAACTACTTTTAGAGCTTCTTCTTTATTAATAATTAATGTTCCATCTTGATAAGAGGTTTCATCTCCAAAAGTAATATCTTCAACATTAAAATTAGCTATCTCTAAACGCACTAATAACCACACCCCTTTCCTATTTAGCTCATAACCTTTTAAAACTTTACAACCATTTAAATTTTTCTGAATATTTATAATAGTGATAATATTCTTTTTAATAATATAAAAATAAATGGCTTCCACTAATCAGGTTAAATTCAATACTAGAGCCAGGTTAGTATGACCCTATTATTGTGAATTTTAGCACAAGTTAAATAAATTTATTTTAGTCCTTAGGGTAGCAGACATAAGCCACCCCCCGTGGACTAATTATTCAAATTGACAGTACTTACCTCTATATAAGGCAACCTCATCAACAATATCATCTACCTCTAATACCATTTCCATCATACTTATCTGTTCCTCATATACATCTTCATCAATTTCTTCCTTAACTTCAGGTTCTAAAATATGAAATACTCTGAGTCCTAACTGGACTCCTGCTAATGGACCTGCAAAAGTTGGATCGCCATTAGTAACTGTTTCAGCAGCTAAGCCAGAAGCTTCTGCCTCTGCTCCACCTAAAACAACTACTACATTTTCTTCACCATGCTCCTCGGCAATCTCCTTAACTCTCTTTTGATTTTCCAGATCCATAGCGCCTGCAGCCGTTCACACAAAGCATTCTGTGGAACTAAATACTACTTCAGCGCTTGTTGTTTCAATACACTCTTGAATGGCAGGACCTGGAATACCATCACGGTCACCAATAATCACTACCTTCTTATTTTCTAACATAATTGCACCTCCAGTTTGATTGTTTGTAATATCTTTCACTATTTATATTACCATAATCATGATTATATTTCAACCATGATTAATAAAAAATACATTGTTATACCGTAGATGTAAAATTTTATGATTAATATCAATTTTTATATAAGAATTAATTGCTGGTGCCAAAAATAAATCTGAAACTCCTACTTTCATTAAGTAACTTATATAAGTAAAGCCCTCAGGTTTAAACCTGAGGGCTTTCTTTTATTTAATTATTATTTAAGTTTACCATTAATTCCTACAGTTTCTACTTCTAACACTAATTCCGAATTAGCTCCTTGAATAGCTTGCTCAGCAATTCTAACTAATCCTCCACAACAAGGAACCTCCATCCGTGCTACAGTTATACTATTTAAATTATTCTCCCTAATAATTGCTGTTAATTTATCAACATAAGCTTGGGCATCATCTAATTTAGGACAACCCATAGCTACTGCCTTTCCTTTAAGCATCTTTTGATGATAATTACCATACGCTGCTGGTACACAATCTGCTGTTATTAATAAATCAGCATTCTTAAAGTAAGGGGCTGTAGGTGGTAGTAAGTGTATTTGAATTGGCCATTGCTCTAATTGAGATTCAACCTCTACTTCCTCTCCAGATGATTTAGTATTATCTTTATTCATCATTCTCATTCTACTTCCTGGACAACCATCTGTATGTCCATGGCCATGACTCTCTTTCTTATCTTCATCTGCATGTTCTGCTTGAGCTTTCATCATTTCTTCTACAGCCTCCTCACCTCTTACTTTCTCTACATGATCCTTAGTAGCTTCTAAATCAAATTCTTTAGCCTCTCGTTCTTCAATAGTTAAAGCTCCTGTAGGACATTCGCCAATACAATCACCAAAGCCATCACAAAACTCTTCATTCACTAATTTAGCTACTCCATCTACAATCTGTAGTGCTCCCTCGTGACATCCTACAATACATTCACCACATCCATTACACTTATCTTCATCAATCCTAATAATCTCTCGTTTAGCCATTCTAATCGCTCCTCCTAATTTATATTTGAATTTCTAATTAACTTCTCTCTTAGTCTACTAAAATAGTACCATCTTTTACTTGTAACTTCTGTGAGCTTTATCACAGGGAGGATAATATCTAAATTAATTCTATTTCTTTAATTCTTCAATTTTATCTCGTAGTTCTGCAGCCTTTTCAAACTGTAACTCTTCTGCTGCTTCCTTCATTTCTATTTCTAATTCAGCAATTTTATCTTCTAGTTCTTCAGTTGACATCTGGTTGGTTTCTTCGTTAGATATATTATAATCAGCCGCTGATTCAGCTACCATATCAACTGGTCTTAAAACATCACGTACTTCTTTTCTAATTGTTTCTGGAGTAATATCATGCTCTTGATTAAATTCTACCTGTAGTTCCCTCCTCCTTTCTGTCTCATCAATTGCTTCTTTCATAGAATCAGTCATCTTATCAGCATACATAATTACCTTTCCATTCACATTTCGAGCAGCTCGTCCAACTGTCTGAATTAAAGAAGTCCTAGATCTTAAAAATCCTTCTTTATCAGCATCTAAAATAGCTACTAATGATACTTCTGGTATATCAAGTCCCTCTCGCAATAAATTAATTCCTACTAATACATCAAACTTTCCAAGTCTTAGGTCTCTAATAATCTCTAATCGTTCAATAGTATCTATATCTGAATGTAGATAGCTAACTTTAATTCCAGCATTAGCTAAGTAATCAGTTAAATCTTCAGCCATATTCTTAGTCAAAGTGGTAATTAATACACGTTCATCATTTGCAATTACATGCTGAATTTCAGATAATAAATCATCAATTTGAGCTTTAATTGGTCTAACAGCTATTTGAGGATCGACTAAACCTGTTGGGCGAACAATCTGCTCTACTACTTGTTGACTCCGGTCTAATTCATAATCTCCAGGGGTCGCAGAAATATAAACAGCTTGCTTAACTAATTTTTCAAATTCAGCAAACTTTAACGGACGATTATCTAAAGCAGAAGGAAGTCTAAAACCATGCTCAACTAATCTCTCTTTTCTAGAACGATCACCAGCATACATTCCTCCAATTTGAGGAATAGTTTTATGGGATTCATCTACTACCAATAAAAAATCATCAGGAAAGTAATCTAATAATGTTTGTGGTCTTGAACCAGCTGGTCTATTCTCTAAATGTCTTGAATAGTTCTCAATCCCTGAACAAGTACCCACTTCTTCCATCATCTCCATATCATATTTAGTTCTTTCTTTTAATCGTTGAGCTTCTACTAATTTACCTTCATCTTCAAGCTCTTTTAACCTTACTTCTAACTCAGCTTTAATCTCTTTTAGAGCTCGATTAACTTTATCCTGCGGTTTAACAAAGTGACTAGCTGGATAAATGGTAATTTCATTTAATTGTCCTAAAACTTCTCCTGTTACTGAATCAACCTGCCTAATACGCTCTATCTCATCTCCAAATAACTCTACCCTATAAACCTTATCTTGATAAGCAGGAATGATCTCTATAGTATCTCCTCTGACTCTAAAACTACCTCTGTCAAAATCAATATCATTCCGTTCATACTGAATATTAACTAACTCTCTAATTATTTCATCTCTTTCCTTAATTAATCCCTCTTTTAAATAACAAGTTAAATCCAAGTAATCTGTTGGATTACCTAAGCCATAAATACAAGAAACACTAGCTACAATAATTACATCATCTCGTTCAAATAAATCACTTGTAGCAGCCAATCTTAACTTGTCCACTTCATCATTAATAGAAGCATCTTTTTCTATATAAGTATCACTTTGTGGTACATAAGCCTCTGGTTGATAATAATCATAATAACTGACAAAATATCCTACTCTATTATTAGGAAAAAATTCTTTAAATTCACTACACAACTGAGCTGCTAAAGTTTTATTATGTGCAATAACTAATGTCGGCTTTTGTACCTTTTCAATTACATTAGCTATTGAAAAGGTCTTTCCTGAGCCTGTCACTCCTAATAGAGTCTGCTCTTTCAGGCCTTCTTGAATACCAGTTGCCAAGTCTTTAATAGCTTTAGGTTGGTCTCCTTGGGGGGTATATGGTGATACTAATTCAAACTGTGGCATTCTTTTACCTCCTCTATCTACTAGTTTGTAATTAAACTACAAGTTTTATTTAAAAGTAAAATATAAAGAAAAAGCACCCACATAGGTGCTTTAAATCATTGTACTAACTGGGATGCAAATACTAGCTTAACTCCCATTTTCTCTAATTTAGGAATTACCTCTTTGATGGCCAAAGCAGTATTCTCCCTTACATGCCCAATTACTACCATTTCTTTTTCTTTCAATGCTATTTTACCTAAAGTTAATAACATCTCTTTAATTTCTTTCTTTTTATCAATATTATCAATAAATAAATAATTAGCTGCCGTTGGTAAATTGTTTTTTTGGGCTACCTCAAAACCCACTGAATTATGAGCTGTACTACTATCTACATAGTACAATCCTTTTTTCTTTAGTACTTCAATTATTGCTTTCATCACTCGGGGATTAGCCGTTGCCTTAGATCCCATATGGTTATTAATCCCTTGTAATTGAGGTAAATTAGCTAAATTACCCTTTAATACACTCTTTATTTCTTTATTCGTCATTGTACTATTTATTGCTCCTGCCCCTGGATTTACTTTAGGGTTTAAAGGTTCCAATGGTTGATGAAGAATCAATTCTTGGCCCGCCTCCTTGACTAATTTAGCATCAACTTTAGAAAACGGACGATGTGGTAAAACAGCAAATGTCAACGGTCGTTTAATCTTTAATATTTCCTCTGTTCCCTTTCGATTAAAACCTAAATCATCAATAACAATAGCCATTTTAGCAGCAGGAGGTTGTTGCACAAATGTTACCTTGTGTGTCAGTAATTCTAAGTCACTCTGGGCCAAGAACCCCAGTTCAAGAGTTAAAATTCGTTCCTGCTCTTTAATTCTCCAGTTAGCCTTTACAATCGGAAAATCATCTTTGAACTTAGCTATAATCTCTTCTTTATAATCAGATAGCAATTTACCATGAGGGCCAAACAAAGGAACTTCAAACTTATGATAGTTATAATCCCAAGTAAATAAATAATCAGTTACCTGCTTCTTTTTAGCTTTTCTTTTGTGCTCTAAAGAATCTGCCCTAGCTAACCCTAATTGAGATAAACTCTTTTTTAACTGTTCTTCAAGATTAGCTACTACCCCTTTATAATTAACCTTAATTAATTTATGGTTATTCTTATTACTCATTGTTTCTTCACTTTCTTTACTACAAGAAAGTAAGACCATACTCAATAAGATACAGATTAATAAAATTCCTATTTTTTTAGACTTCATCAGCCTAATTCCTCTCTATTTTAGTTTTTGCTGTAATACTTTAATTGCTCTTTGTAATTGCTCATCTACTTTAGTTTTTAGATTCTGTTCTATTGTAATATCTGGTTTAATCCCTTTATGATGAATATAGCGGCCATCTGGAGTATAATATCGAGCGGTAGTTAGTTTTATAGCCGATCCATCTGGTAATGGTACAACACTTTGCACAACCCCTTTACCAAATGTCTGTTCTCCAATTACTACTCCACGATTATAATCCTGAACTGCTCCTGTTACAATCTCAGAAGCACTAGCACTTCCACCATTAACCAGTACTACTAATGGAGCATCTATATTATTAATCTGATCAGATAATCCTATAGTTTGTTTTTGACCGTTACGCCCTTTAATTGTTACAACTGGTCCCTGATTAAGGAAATTACTAGATACGTTAGCTGCTTCCTGTAATAATCCCCCCGGATTATTTCTTAGATCCAGAATAAAAGCCTTAGCTCCTTGCTTATGTAGCTTATCTATTCTAGTAGCAACCTTTTGACCAGCACCTTGAATAAATTGACTAATTCTAATATAACCTATGTGGTCTTTTTTTAGTTTAGAAGTTACAAATGGAACTTCTACTTCTGCTCTAGTAATATCTACCTTAAACTCCTTAAATTTAGGTTGTTTCTTATCTTTATCATTCTCTAATTTACGTTTAATTCCCAATTGTACTTTAGTTCCCGCAGGCCCTTTCATTAACTTTACAGCTTCTGTCATAGTCATTTCTTTAGTTGCCTTACCATTAACAGTCATTATCAGATCCCCAGCTTGCAAACCTGACTTATCTCCTGGGGTTCCTTTAATTGGAGATATAATTGTTAACTGATTATTCTTCATTGTTATTACAATTCCAATTCCACTGTACTCACCAGAGAAACCCTGCTTCATTTCTTTATATTCTTGAGCTGATAAATAAACTGTATAAGGGTCATCTAAAGATTTTAGCATACCATTAATAGCACCAGTTAATAACTTATCATTATCTGGTTTTTCTACATAACTTCTTTTAACTACATCTAAAACTAAGAATAACTTTTGGATAGGATTTAATTGCTGAGTCTGACTTTGAGACAAACTCACATCTGCATTAGCTTGAGCTTTATGAAAGAAAAAGCCCACTGTTCCTGCAGCAAATAACATCACCAAAATCAAGCTAAGTCCTAAAAGCCTCTTTCTCTTAAACATTAATTTAGCCTACCTTCCCTATTTTAAAATTAATTTCTTAAAATTTTAGTTATTTAACAAATATATTATACAAGTTAATTGTATCACTCTTTTTTTTAATTCGCAAACAAAAGAAAATAGTAATAATTAAGTAATGATGAAAATAATAGCTTAACTTAGTATAAAAAACTATACACTTGCATAACCACTATATATAGTATTGTTCATTTTTAACACATACCATATATAGTTGACACTCGGGCATAACTAGTATACAATATTGAATGTCTGAATAATCAAAGGAGGTCTTCTATGAAAATTAATTATATCAAAAAAAGAGATGATAGAAAAGTTCCATTTGAAAAGGAAAAAATTGAAACAGCAATTCTAAAAGCAATGAAAGCTGTAGATAGAGATAATAAACAAATTGCTCAAGAAGTAACTGAAGAAGTTTTATCTTATCTTAAAATAATCGCCAAAAGTAACAGCATCCCTACTGTAGAACAAATTCAAGACTTAGTAGAAAAAAGCTTGATTGAAAAAGGGGAAGCTGAAATAGCCAAATCATATATTCTTTATCGAGAACAACACGCTAGATTAAGACATACAGAAGAATTATTTAGTGATGCTATTAATGCAATTGATAGTTATTTAGATCGTAGTGATTGGAAAGTTAATGAAAATAGTAACATGGGATATTCCCTACAAGGATTAAATAATCATATCTCCTCTGAAGTAACTGCTCAATACTGGTTACAAGAAATTTATCCTCAAGAAATTAGAACAGAACATAAATCTGGTTCCTTACATATTCATGATTTAGGTAACTTAGCTGTTTATTGTTGTGGTTGGAATCTTAAAGATTTATTATTAAATGGTTTTGGAGGAGTTTCAACTAAAGTAGAAAGTAATCCTCCTAAACACTTTAGAACTGCTCTGTTACAGACTGTTAACTTCTTTTATACTTTACAAGGAGAAGCAGCAGGTGCACAAGCTCTATCTAACTTTGATACCTACTTAGCTCCTTTTATCCACTATGATGATTTAAGTTATGAAGAAGTTAAACAAGGCATGCAAGAATTTATTTATAATTTAAATGTACCTACTAGAGTTGGATTTCAAACTCCATTTACAAATATTACTATGGATTTAAATGTACCACAGATGATGAAAGATGAACCAGTAATCATTGGTGGCGAATATCAAGATGAAACTTATGGTGAATTCGAAGTAGAGTTAGATATGTTCAACAAAGCCTTTGCTGAAGTGATGCTAGAAGGGGATAAAAAAGGGAGAGTCTTCTCATTCCCAATTCCTACTTATAATATAACGGATGATTTTAATTGGGATAATGAAGTGCTAGAGCCTGTTTGGGAAATGACAGCCAAGTATGGCATCCCGTATTTCTGTTTAGATGAAGATACTAATATAATTACAAATAATGGTATTAAGAAAGTTAAAGATTTAAATATAGATACAGATAAAGTTTTAGGAGAAGACAATAAATTTTATGAAGTTACTAATTACTTTAAAAATGAACATTCTGAATATATTAAGATAGAAACAAAAAATAATAATACAATAAAATCTTCTAAAAATCACAAATTTCCAACTAATAATGGTCTTAAAAAAGCTATTGACCTATCATTAAATGATAAGTTGTATGAACACAAAACAGAATTAGTATTTGAAAATGGTTTTAAGTTATCATATAAAAACCAATCATACTTTGATATTTATGATAAAAATGATAATAAAATAACATTTGAGAATATAAACAAAGAAAATATACAAGAATTTTATTATTTAAAACCTACAGTTAGAGAAATGAAATCATTATCAGATTTTAATTATCCAAAAAATAGATATCAAACAACCTTAAAAGAAATTGATATTCCTAAAGAATTAGATACGGATATTTTTGAAATAATAGGAGAATTATTAGGAGATGGCTATTTACCTAAAAATAAAAATTCTATAAGATTAACTAGTAATGATGATGAAATTATAAATTTCTTTTCTGAAACTATAAAATATAAATTTGGACTTGATACAAAAATTTGTCAAGCTGGTAATAGCGACACATGCTTAGAGGCAAATGTTAATTCAGCAATGTTAAAATCATATTTACAACATCTTGGCTTAAAATTTGGTATAGGTAGTGAAAAAGAAATACCTTCTATTGTATATCATAGAAGTGATGCTGAAATATCAGCTTTATTAAGAGGACTATTTGATACTGATGGGTCTATTACTATAAATAATAATGGAAATCCTAATATATCTTTAGTATTAAAAAATCACAAATTATTACAACAAGTATTAGAGTTATTAATGTTTTTAGGAATTGTAGCTTCTTACAAAGATACAGATGATAAATATGGAAAAATTAATATACATGGCTCTAAAAATATTAATTTATTCAAAGAAAAAATAGGATTTAGAATAAATAGAAAAAATAATAGATTACAAAAGAATAAGAAAAAACAAACAGTTCTAGGTGATAAAATAATTACTAAAGAACAATCATTTGAAATGTTTGGAAATGATCACAGACAATATTATGATAAGGAAATGTTTAGAATAAAAGAAAATGGTAACGGTATCTACCTATTCACTGCTGAATTTAATAAATATAAAAATAAAGTAGACATATCAAATTTAAAACTTATTAACAATACTCTTAAATCTGTAGATATAACTGTAAATAGTAATAGTCATTTATTTACTTTATCTAATGGAATTATAACTCATAATTCTAATATGGTAAATTCTGATGTAAATCCCGAAGATGTAAGAAGTATGTGTTGCAGATTGCGGCTATCAAACAAAGAACTGCGTAAACGTGGTGGTGCTCTATTTGGCTCTAATCCTATGACCGGATCGATTGGGGTAGTAACAATTAATATGCCACGAATTGGTTACTTAGCAGAAGATAAAGAAGAATTTATTAAGCGAGTTTATGAACTAATGGATATAGCGCAAGAAAGTCTAGAAATTAAACGTAAAGTACTAGAAAGATTAACTGACAATGGTCTGTATCCTTATAGTAAATTTTATCTACGAGGAATTAAAGAGCGCTTTGATGAATACTGGAAAAATCACTTTAATACAATTGGACTTAATGGGATGAATGAAGCTCTACTTAACTTTATGGGCCAAGATATAGCTAGTGAAGAAGGTAGACAATTTGCCATAGAAGTCATGGAAGCAATGCGAGAAAGACTAGTCGATTACCAAGAAGAGACAGGTAATATCTATAACTTAGAAGCTACTCCAGCCGAAGGAACTTCTTATCGCTTTGCTAACTTAGATAAGCAAAAGTTTGGTGCTGATATTATCTGTGCTAATCAAGAACGAGTTAGAAATGAGGATGCTGATCCATACTATACTAACTCTACTCAGCTTCCTGTTGGTCATACAACTGATATCTTCGAGGCTTTCCAATTACAGGATCCATTACAGAAACGTTATAATGGGGGCTGTATTGAAAAAGGAAATAAAGTTTTAACTGATAAAGGTTCAATGAAAATTGAAAATATCGTTAATAACTATGAAGATCTAAAACCAATTAAGGCATTAAGCTATAACCCTGATAAAAAAGAAGCGGAATGGGATCTAATTACAGATGCAATGTCAATTGATGTGACACATAATGATAAAATTAGAGTTAAAGGGGAAAAAGGATTAGATATAACTACTAGTGATTGGCATCCATTCTTTGTTTTAGAAAAAATTCCTGTTGATAAAAAATGTCCTATTTGTGATAAGGAAGTAGCCGGAGTAAGAGGTTTTGCAGGACATATGAAATATTCATCAAAATGCAGAGAAAAATACAATAAGTTGAATAAATATCAGGTAGTAGAAAAAAGAGCTGATGAATTAAAAGAAGGGGATTATATCTTACAAAATAGTGATAATTTATATCCTGAGCAAGAAACTAACTTAGACCAAGATTTAATGTGGTTAATTGGTTACTTTATCGGTGATGGATGCATCAGTCAGTTTAAAGATAATCGAGGCGGAAATAATTTAACCAAATATAAACTTAGATTATTTGATGCTAATAAACAAAATCTTGTTAAAGCTAAAAAAATTATTAATGAAAACTTTAATGCTGATATTAATGTAATCCAGAATGATAAACGAAGTAATAAATTGTATCATCTAATAACTTCTAAACAAGATGTAATAGACTTCTTCTTTAATTATGGTTTTTCAGCTGGAGAAAAAACTTATGATGTCAAAATAACTTCTGAAGTTAAATCAGAACTTAATGCTCAAAATATTTATAGTTTATTATCAGGTTTATTAGATAGCGATGGTCATATTAATAAACGATATGGTAATGGTGAGTATTATACAGTTTCCGAGAATCTAGCAAATGATCTAGTAGAAATCTGTAGTCAAGCCGGAATCATGGTAGCCCAAGAAGATAAACCAACTAACAGAGAAAATGAAGTAGATGGTTTTAGAATTACAATTCCTGCTTATCAAATGACAATGTTAAAAGATAAATTAACAATTGTGAATGATAAAAAATATATCAAAGATGATTTATCAAACAGAAAATTAAGACAGTTACCTGTAGTAAGAGTAACTGCAACAACTAAAGTAGATATTGAAGACAATCAATTTTATGATTTAACTACTAAAAATAATCATAATTATTTAGCTGGAAACAACACTATGGTATTTATTCATAATACTGTACTCCACGGCTTCTTAGGAGAAAGAATGCCATCAGTAGCCAGTACTAAAAAGTTAGTTAAAAGATTAGCTGATAACTTTGAACTACCTTATTACTCTATCACACCTACTTTCAGTATTTGTCCAAAACATGGCTATTTAGCTGGAGAACATGAATACTGCCCTAAGTGTGATGCTGAAATAGGTTATCAGGAAGAATAAAGGACTGATAATATGAAAGTAGCAGGTCTACAAAAGACAACTTTAATTGATTATCCAGAAAAAATTGCTAGTATTATCTTTACCCAAGGCTGTAATATGAAGTGTCCTTATTGCCATAATCCTAGTTTAATTCCTTCTGCTAAAGATGAGCAAGACTTTATACCCTTAGATCAATTATGGCACTTTATAGACCATAGAAAAGAGTTAATTGATGGGATTGTCATTACAGGGGGAGAACCAACCTTACAACAAGGATTAATCGATTTTATAAAAAAGATTAACAGTAATGATTTAAAAGTTAAGTTAGATACCAATGGGAGTAATCCTAACTTGCTTGCTAAATTAATTAACCAAGAGTTACTTGATTATATTGCTATGGATATTAAAGCTCCTTTTGCTAAAAATGAACCAATTATAGGTAAATCAGGATTTGAAAAATCTATATCTAAAAGCATCGAATTAATAAAAAAATCAACTATAAACTATGAATTCCGTACTACTGTTGTTCCTACACTTCATGATGCTAAAACTATTGATAAAATTGGAAAGTTAATCAATGGTAGTAAACGCCATTATATCCAGAATTTTAGACCTAAAAATACTCTAGATTCTGAATTGCTTAAAATAAAAGAGTTTCCTCCTGCAAAACTAAAGGAGTTTAAAAGTATACTATCTAAATATGTTGAAAGAGTATTTATTAGAAATTAATCTTTGAAAGGAGGTGTTTTGAGTGAGTAGTAATAATGAAGAAAGAACTAGATGCCAGACATACTCCCGCGTCGTCGGGTTCATTACTCCTACAGAGAACTGGAATAAAGGCAAGTTAGAAGAATTTGAGGATAGAGTTACTTATGACCAGGCATTAGAAACTGCATCCGAATAACTAGATTTAAATCACTTAATAAAGAAACTAATTAAAGGAGGGGCCAACCTCCCTCCTTTTTAAACTTACTTAAGTAATTTCTTAATCTCATCCTTACTAGGTACTCTACCCTTAATCTTAACCTTACCATCAATAGCTAATCCCGGAGTACTCATTACCCCAGCCTTAGCAATTTCAGCCATGTCCTCAACCTTCTCTACCTTAGCATCAATTCCTAACTCCTCCACAGCCTCTTTTGCATTATCAGCTAAACTAACACAATTTTTGCATCCTGGCCCATAAACAGTAATTTTCATGATTAACACTCTCCTTTTTACTAATTTACAATTTATAATTAACAATTGACAATTAGAACCCCTAAAAACCTTTATGAATTAAATGATTATAGGTTTTTAATCTTTAATTGTAACTTGTTCATTGGCCATTGTCAATTGCTTTTAAAGCGCTATATTAAAGTATAGACTTACAAAATCAAATAAATAACCAACACCTATAATAGCTGTTCCCACCACAGCAATAAAAATACCAATCAACTTAGGCTTAATCACCTTTCTTAAAATAACCATCTCAGGAAAAGACAATGCTACAGTAGCCATCATAAAACTTAAAGCAGTTCCTAGACCTACTCCTTTATTAATTAAAGCTTGAGCAATAGGAATAGTTCCTACCGCATTTGAATAAAGCGGGATACCTAATAAAACTGCAACAATAACCGAAAGCGGATTCCCTTCTCCTGCATATTTAGCTAACAAACTTGCTGGTGCATAACCATGAATTAAAGCTCCAATTGCAATTCCAATTATTACATACTTCCAGACACGACCAACAATCTCCTTTACTTCTCCCTTAGCATACTTAATTCTATCCTGCCAAGTCTTCTCCTCTACTTCATCTTCATCCATCTGAATTTGGTAAACATATTCTTCAACCTCATCCTCTAAGCCTAGACTACCAATTATTATCCCACCTACGATACCAACTACTAAACCACTAATTAAATATAAGGTTCCAATCTTCCAGCCAAATAATGAATATAACATAACTAGTGCTACTTCGTTTACAATAGGTGACGTAATTAAAAAAGAAAAAGTAATGCCTAATGGAACACCTGATTCAATAAAACCAATAAAAATTGGCACTGAAGAACAAGAACAAAACGGTGTTACTATTCCTAATAATGCAGCTAAAGTATTACCAACATACTTTCTTCTGTGACTTAACAATTTTTTAGTCTTCTCAGGAGGAAAGAAACTCCGAATAATTGAAATAAAGAAGATCATTACAGTTAATAAAAGTAAAATCTTAATAGTATCATAAACAAAGAAATGAACTGACTCTCCCCATCGTGTTACTTTACTAAGACCAAACCAGTTATAAACTACTAAATCAGCAAACCAATCAATCATTTAAGATCACTCCCTCTCTTTAACCAATGCTTCTTGAGTTTGATTTATCTGGGCCAATAAAATATTCTTAGCCAATTCTAAAACTTCTATAATTTGTTCATTTTCTAAACTATAATAAACTTTTAAACCATCTTTTCTACTTGTAACTTAGCTAGCAAAGACATTACTGTCCTCCTTTGTTAATTAGTATATTAGAATATACTAATATGTCTGCGAAAAAATCAAACTAGCCTGTAATCGAAATGACTAATGACCCTTATTAAACCAGTTTCGAGTCCGATTAGCAATTGCTACTAAAGTTAACATAACTGGCACTTCTACTAGCACTCCCACTACTGTTGCTAAAGCAGCACCAGAAGTTAAACCAAAGATAGAAATAGCTGTTGCCACTGCTAATTCAAAGAAGTTACTAGCTCCAATCATACTAGCTGGTGCAGCCACAGAATGATCTAAGTTAAGTAACTTAGATCCTCCATAGCCTAAGATAAAGATAAAGAAGGTCTGAATCGTTAACGGAATAGCAATTAATAAGATATCAAGTGGGTTATTTAAAATAATATCACCTTGGAAAGCAAATAAAATAATCAACGTTAATAATAATCCTATAATTGTGAAGTTATCTAAACTCTTTAGATAGACATTCTCAAACCACTCTAGACCTTTATTTTTAATTAAATACTTACGAGAAAGATAACCAGCTACTAAGGGCACAACAATATATAATACTACAGATAATAGTACTGTATCATAAGGTACACTGAAGTTAGTTACCCCTAATAAAAACATTACTAAAGGAGCATACGCAAAAACTAAGACCAAATCATTTACAGCTACCTGAACTAAAGTATAATTTGCATCTCCATCTGTTAAATAACTCCAAACGAAAACCATTGCTGTACAAGGAGCTGCTCCTAATAAAATCATCCCTGCTACATATTGATTTGCTAATTCTGGACTAATAAAGACTCTAAAAATATTCTCTAAAAATAACCAACCAAAGAAAACCATGGTAAAGGGTTTAATCAACCAATTTACTACTAATGTTAAACCCAAACCCTTAGGCTTCTTCCCAGCTCCTATAATACTACTAAAATCAATTTCTACCATCATTGGATAAATCATAAACCAGATTAAAACTGCTACAGGAATATTAACTTGAGCATATTCAAACTGACTTAATATCTCTGGAATTATTGGTAAAAATCGTCCAACCCCGATTCCTAATACAATACAAACTGCTACCCAGATCGTTAAGTACCTCTCAAAAAAACCTAATCCTCCATCTACTACCTCTTCCTTCACCTGCTCTTCATTTTGTATTTGTTGACTCATCACCTAATCCCCCTTATTTAATTTATTAATCTAACTTTACTTTAGGATATTTATCCAATTCCTTGTTCTAATAACTCAATCGATTCATCTGCCAAATCAGTCTCTTTTATTTTAGCTGTTACTTTATCTACTGGATAAGGTACTTCAATAAATTCAGTCTTGACCTGCTTATTTTTAATCTCCAAAATAGTATAGACTGCATTAGGATTACCATGCTTAGGTTTGCCAATACTTCCTACATTAATCACGTGTTTATCATTAATTATTTTATGATAAGGCTGATGAGTATGACCACACAGTAAAATATCCGCTTCTAACTCTACTGTTACTTCTTTCACCTGTTCACTATCAGCATAAAGGTATTCATTTAATCTACGTGGACTACCATGAACTAATAACACTTCATAATCTGCTAGCTCTAACTTCAACTCTTGCGATAGATTACTCAGAAATTCTTTATTCTCCTCTGTAGTCTCCGTGCTACTAAATTGAATAGAGTTTAAGCCTATCTTCTTAGCTTTTTCTGTTTTATAATCACAACCACAAGCAATTCGATTATTTCCAATAGCATCATCATAATTACCTTGGACTGTTTTAATCTCTTCTTCTTGTATCCTCTCAATTACTTGATTAGGAAAAGGATTATAACCTACTAAATCACCTGCACAAACAATCTGGGTTACCTTCCTACCCTTAATATCCTCTAAAACTTCTTCTAAAGCATAAATATTACTATGAATATCAGAAATTATAGCTAACCTCATTTTATCCTCCTTTAACAGTTTGATTTTTCAAGATCAGGTTGGTGTGGTTGTTTAGTAACCATAAAATCTAAATTTTTTTGCAACTCTTTTATTCTTTCATTATCTAATTCATAATCAACCCATTTTCCTCGTTTAGTAGCCTTAATTAATCCAGCATTCTTTAAAACTTTAAGATGATGCGACATATTAGGCTGACTTATCTCTAAATTATCTGTTAAATCACAAACACACATCTTACCACAAGATAATAAATTAATAATCTGTAGCCTTCGTTCATCTGCTAGAGCCTTTAGTAGAGGGACAGTATCTTCTATTTTTTCTTTCATGATTATCTCTCCTTATATAAACATATTTATACCTATTTATATGTTAACTAAATTTAAAACTATTGTCAAGAATCTACTACAAAAACTTCAAGTGAAGAAAATATTACTTTTCTTCACTTTGCTTAAAGTCATCATAAGCTGCCATTGATTCTTTTATTACCTCTCTACTCTCGGGATATTTTAAAAATTGAGCATGTATCTTAGCAAAAGCTGCCCGAAATTCTTGACTTTCATTTAAAAAATGAGTTGCTATTTCAGTCATTAAAACTATCATTTCAAGGGTCTTATCATACTTTTCTGGATCTGAAGCCTCCATTTCCTTTAGTTCTTCATTTGCCATTCCAATAGATAATTCAGTTAATTTATCACTAAAAAGCATATTATCTCTCCTAACTATTTTTTATTAGTATAAGAGGATAATACTTTTATTATTCTCTACCTAACTAAAGAAAAAAGAGTTTTAGTAGACAACCTACTAAAACTCTTAAACACCACGTCTAGAAAAATCTATAAACCTAAATTTATCCGGTCTATGTCTAGACTCTGTATATTGAAATAAACTAGCATCATTTAGATGAACATAATTCTTTACAACAGCTACAACATTATAACCATTTAGATCTAAATACTCTTTATCTTCTCTGGTAGCTTCCTCTACGGAGATTACTTTTTTAGCGAAGCTAATTTCAAGTCCTAGTTCATCCTCAAGATACTCATAAATTGATCCTTCACAAATCTCTTTGGTTAAAGAAGGAACAAATTCTTGATTAAAAAAGTCTTTATCTAAGATTATTTTGTCTTGGCCTATTTCTCTAGCTCTTACGACCTTCCAAATTTGATCATCCTCTGTTACACTTAATTGATTCTTTAGAAAATTATCTGGTTTCATTAAATCTAACTGATGAACAGTAGTATCTGATGCTTGGCCCATTTTTTTGGAAAGTTCTTTAAAGGTTACTATACCCGAAATAGGAAAATCAAACTTCTTTACATCTAAAACAATCGAACCTTTGCCCTTTATCTTTTGGATATAACCATTTTGTGATAATAAATTTAGTGCCTTTCTAATTGTACCCCTAGATGCACCATATTTATCAGCCAAATTATTCTCAGAAGGTAGTTTTACATTAGGCTCTAGTTCACCATTTTCTATTTGTTTGACAATCTCATTATAAATTTTCAAATACTTATTCTTCATTATTTATCACCCTAAACATTTTATCACCTAAAAAGTTATTTTTCAAGATGATAAACAATTGACTCATATGGTCTTAGTTTAATCCTTGCAAAATCTTTTGGATAATCACTATAATTAGAAATTAAAACTTCACTTTGATAATCAACTAAATCCTGTAATTTAGCTGGTAATTCAAAAATAGTTTCTTCACCATAGAAGTTATTAATCACTAATAATTTTTCGTCTTCATAACTTCTTAGATAAGCAAAAATATCTTGGTGCTCATCTAAAATTAATTGGTAATCACCATAGACAATAATATCTAGTTCTTTTCTTAATTTAATTAATTCTTGGTAATGATAAAAGATAGAATCTTGCTCTTTTAATGCCTGCTCGGCATTAATTTCTTTATAATTTGATGCTTCCTTAATCCAAGGTGTTCCACTAGTAAAACCAGCATGTTCACTAGCATCCCATTGCATTGGAGTTCGGGAGTTGTCTCTGGACTTGGCCCTAATAGCAGCCATAATTTCTTCTTCTGTCTTACCTTCTTCTTTCATAATTTGATAAGCATTTAGCGACTCAACATCACGATAGTCATCAATACTATCAAATTTAGGATCTGTCATACCAATTTCCTCTCCTTGATAAATATAAGGAGTACCTTGCATCATGTGCATTGTTGTAGCAAGCATTTTGGCTGATTCTTTATGATACTCTTGATCATCACCAAATCTAGTTACAACTCGTGGTTGGTCATGGTTACACCAAAATAGAGCATTCCAGCCCCCACCTTGATTCATTCCTACCTGCCAGTTGGATAAAATTTCTTTTAATTGAATAAAATCAAAGTCTTCATTACTCCATTTCTTCCCATTTGGATAATCAACTTTTAGATGATAGAAGCTAAAGACCATATCTAATTCATTTCTATCAGGATTAGTATATTTAACACAATCTGCAATATTAGTTGAAGACATCTCTCCTACTGTCATCATATCATAATTGGAGAATACCTCTTGATTCATTTCCTGCATAAACTCATGAACCCTTGGCCCGTCAGTATAGAATCTCCTGCCATCACCTTGATAATCATCTGGGAAATCTTGTCTTTTAGAGACTAAATTAATTACATCTAACCTAAATCCATCTACTCCTTTTTCCTCTAACCAAAAGTTCATCATCTCATATAATTTATCTCGTACTTCTTCATTCTCCCAATTTAAATCAGCCTGTGTTACATCAAATAAGTGTAAATAATATTGCCCCGTCTGCTCATCATACTGCCAAGCAGAACCACCAAATTTTGATTCCCAGTTATTTGGTACTTCGCCTTCAGTACCATCCTTCCAAATATAAAAATCTCTATATTGATTATCTTTAGACTTTCTTGCTTCCTTAAACCATTGGTGCTCAGTAGAAGTATGATTAATAACTATATCCATAATAACTTTAATCCCACGTTGATGAGCCTCTTCTAATAATCTCTCAAAATCATCCATTGTTCCATACTCTTTGTAAATACTATAATAATCACTTATATCATATCCGTTATCATTCTGAGGTGATTCGTAAATTGGAGTTAACCAGATTACATCAACCCCTAATTTATTTAAATAATCAAGTTTCTCTATAATTCCTTGTAAGTCACCTTCACCATTTCCTGTAGTATCATTAAAGCTTTTAGGGTAAATTTGATAGACAACGGAATCTCTCCACCATTTATCACTTAATTTTTCCATATTAATTGACCCACCTCCATAAAGTCTTATATAAAGTTAAAAGGCCTTTTCAGGCCTTTTAGTGATTAATCTATTTTGCAAATCTCTTGGCGTAAATTACTGTTAAAACAAATGGAATAACTAAACTAATTGCCATTCCAACTAAAAATGCTGGAATATACTTAGGAATAATTGAGATAAAGCCTGGTAATCCACCAATTCCAATTGATGAAGCCAAAACACCATTTGTTGTAACATATAAGCCTGCTAACGCAGAACCAATAATTCCTGCAAAGAATGGATATTTCTTTCTTAATGTCACACCAAATAAAGCTGGTTCAGTAATTCCAAAGTAAGCAGAAATAGCAGAAGTTGATGCTAGACTCTCTTCATCCGGATCATTTGATAACCAAGCTATTGCTAAAGAAGCACTCCCTTGAGCTATATTAGATAAAGCTAACATAGGCCATAAGAATGTTCCACCGTGTTGAGCTATAAGTTGAATATCAACCCCAAGGAACATATGATGCATTCCTGTAGCAACCATTGGAGCATAAAGTGCACCATATAATAGACCACCTAACCATGGTACAGCTTGGTAAGCATTAACAATTCCACTAGTTAATACATTACCCATAGTACGAGTCAACGGGCCAATAAGTCCTAATGATAAGAATCCAGTTACTAAAATAGTTGTAATTGGCACTACTAATAACTGAATAGCATTTGGAACCCAGTCTCTTAACCACTTTTCTACTATACTTAGAATATATGCTGCAGCTAAAACTGGTAATACCTGTCCTTGATATCCTACCTTTTCAATCTGGAATAATCCTAAGATATTAAAATGCGGAACTGTTCCTTCAAGTGCTGCTTCTCCATAAGTCCAAGCATTCATCAGACTAGGATGTACTAACATAAGCCCCATAACAATACCTAAGATTGGACTACCACCAAACTTTTTAGTTGCAGACCAACCAACTAGTGCAGGTAAGAATACAAAGGATGTATTAGCCATCATATTAATTAAATTCCATAATCCTTTTAAATCAGGATATACCTGTAATAAAGTCTTACCTTCTACAAATAATCCTTTAGCTCCTAATAAATTGTTAAGTCCCATCAATACACCAGCAACTATAATAGCCGGAATAATAGGCATGAAAATATCAGATAATGTCTTTACTAATCTTTGTAATGGATTTAAGTTTTTAGCACCAGAACTCTTTACTTCTGATACCGAAGCTTCTTCCAATCCAGTAAGAGCTGTAAATTCTGCGTACACTTTTTCAACATCACCAGACCCAATAACAATTTGGTAGATTCCTGATGAACTAAAAGCACCTTTTACTAACTCTACATCTTCTACTTTTTCCTTATCTACTTTAGATTCATCTTTTAAAGATAAACGAAGTCTTGTTACACAGTGTGCTGCATTTTCAATATTTTCTTTACCGCCAATAAATTTAATTATTTGTTCGGCATTCTTCTTATAATTTGCCATTAATTTCCCTCCCTATAGGAAACAAATTTACTTTTTCAATTATATACACAAGCTCTTATATGAATTCTTATAGGGTTATAATCTTATAACTTGTATATACAGGTTATTTAGCAATTATATTATAACTTGTATATACAGGTTTGTCAATAAATTATTTGTCATCTTTTGTCTTAATCTGTCGTTAAAAGCTAAAATAAAGTAGGACCAGCCTCACGGCTGGGACCTCTTGTCAAACTGCACGTACGGTTCTCCCGTATACAGCTTTCGGTCATTGTTGCTCCTTAACAGAGAGTAAGTTATCGTCTTTGTGTTGCCACAAATGTATATTTTACTCTTGTCTAAAGCACATCGGTAAGCAGTGATTCTAGTCCTAAATCTCTTAATATTTTATTAGGAAGGCGATAATTCTGTCCTTTCGCCTTCTTTCCTTCTATAAAACAACGTACTCTCATTCTTATCCAACCATCTAACTTTTTATATAGTCCTTTAACATTTCCTAGTAGAAAGCTATTACCCCAACCTCTAATAATTAAATTAAGTTCATCAATCATTACAGCTACTCCTATTGATCTATTCCTTTTGGTTTTCTTTCTTACTTTATCCTTGAAACTTTTAATAGAGCTCTCTTTTGGCTTTTTATAATCACAATTATAAAATTTAAATTCTAGAAATTTAAATCCATCATTAAAATTCGTAATTACTGTTTTCCGAGGATGTAGTCTTAAGTTTAATTCATTTTCTATAATCTGGCGAGTTACTTCCAAAGCACGTTCTGCTTTAGCTTTACTCTTAGCCATAATTATAAAGTCATCGGCAAATCTAACTATCTTATATCCTCGACGCGTCATTTTCTTATCAAAGTGATGTAGGTAGATATTTGCTAAAAGTGGAGAAATTACGCCTCCTTGTGGAGTTCCCTCCGTTGTTTCTTCTCTTCCTTGCTCAGTCATGACACCTATAGTAAGCCACGACCTAATAATATCTAATATCCAACCATCACTTACTTCCTCTGCTATCAGCTCCATTAAAATTTCATGGTCTATTGTATCAAAGTAAGATTTGACATCTGCGTCTAATACCCAATTATAACCTTGTTCTTTATATTCTTCTACTTTCTTAATTGCATCTTCGGTTGACCTATTAGGTCTAAAACCATAAGAACAGTCGCAGAATATTTCTTCAAAGTGTATCTCTAGAATCTGTTTCACTGCTTGTTGGGCAATTCGGTCTTTAATTACTGGAATACCTAGTGGTCTTTGTTCTCCATTTCCTTTTGAGATATACGTTCTTAGAACTGGTTGTGGCTCATATCTATCTTCTGTTAACTGGCGATATAAAGCACTCATATTCTTAGTGTAATTTTCTCTAAATTCTTCAACTTCTACACCGTCAATCCCTCCACAACCACCATTATTCAAAACTTTCTGAGCTGCACAATGTAAATGTCTTTTCTTAGTCACTAAATCTTTTATACTATATAGCGAACTAATTTTTTTTTTCACCTATCCTACCTCACGACTTACCAGTTCTTCCTATCCTGTCTTAATATCTAAACCCCTATATTCGTAGCATTCCTAAGCACGTCTTCTAAGCTCTCGCCAATCGCACCTCTTAGTTTACTACTACTTAGGTCATGGTTTTTCTTAAATTCATCACGCTTCCAGTTATGATTTTCTGTCCGCTATTTCTTTTAAGACTTATTGTCTTTAACAATGTTTAAACCATTTTGATTTAAATACCATCAACACTCAATTCTAAACTTCAATAACCTGGCTATCCTTCACTGTAATCAACTTTCATTGATTTTTTTTTTTCACTACTATGATAGCTTCTGAACTCTAATATTTCATCGCTTTGACTTTCCCTATTCAGGTTATATCATCACTTATCTTTATAAATTTCTATAAAGACCATATTAGAGCATCCTCTGGTCACCTATGCTATATTCCAATCATTCCGACCATAATCACACTCATTAGCCTAACATATTCCTATGGTCTATAAGTTAGCCTTGGACTTCCCCATTATTTTGGTGAGTCGTCACTAATGAATGCCACCTTCGGTTCACATATTGTTCCGGACTGATTTTTCGCCTCAAACTCTTCAGATTACATCTCACGATGAACACCCTGTTACTGTTGGCTTCATATCCTGTTCTTTATTAACTTAGGTTGACGTTTGTTTTCTCCGTTTGCTCACCCATTTCGTCTGTGAGTGCCACAATATCTCAACCATATTATCCATTCTTCCAGAATAGGCAGGACTTACACCTACTATCATCATAGACTACAGAGCACACAAAATAACCTCCTCTAAATAGAGGAGGTATCATTATTAATAATCTGTATTAGCTTCTTCTCCTGTGACAATTTTAACTCCAGAACTCGCTCCAATCCTAGTAGCTCCAGCTTCAATCATATCTTGAGCATCAGCCATACTTCTAACCCCACCAGAAGCTTTAACTTCTAAGTCATCTCCTACAACTTCTTTCATTAATTTTACATCTTCTACTGTAGCACCAGCAGTTCCAAAACCAGTGGAAGTCTTAACAAAATCAGCTCCTGCTTCTTTAGCTACCTGGCAAGCTTTCTTTTTTTCTTCTTCTGTTAAATAGCATGTTTCAATAATCACCTTGACTATTTTATCTCCTGCAGCCTGAACAACAGCAGCAATATCATCTTGGACAATCTCCCATGCTTTAGACTTAATTGCTCCTAAATTAATTACCATATCAATTTCATCAGCTCCTGCATCAACTGCATCCCTAGTAGCAAAAGACTTTGTTTCCGTAGTATTGGCCCCTAAAGGAAAACCTATCACTGTACATACCTTAACTGGACTTCCACTTAATTCTTGCTTAACTAACTTAACAAAACTAGGATTAACACAGACAGAAGCAAACTTATACTCTATAGCTTCTTGACACTTTTTGACTATATCTTCTTTAGTAGCATCTGGGCCTAAAATCGTATGATCAATCATTCCTGCTACTTTTTCTGCATCCATACTAATGCCTCCTTTACTTTTTCTTAATTACTTCTTTTACATTCTTAACAATTTCTTCAGCTGTTAAATCAAACTCTTCAATTAACTCTTTAGGAGCACCAGACTTACCAAACGTATCTTTAACTCCCACTCTTTTTACAGGAACAGGATAATTTTCTGCTACAGCTTCAGCAATAGCACTACCTAATCCTCCATAAATATTATGTTCTTCTGCTGTTACTACAGCACCAGTTTTCTTAGCAGAAGCAACAACTCCTTCTACATCTAAAGGCTTAATTGTATGGACATTAACTACTTCAGCTGAAATATCTTCTTGAGCTAACTCTTCCTTAGCTTCAAGGGCTTTAGCTAACATCATACCAGCAGCAAAGATTGTTACATCACTACCTTCTTCTACAACATTAACTTTACCCCACTCAAACTTATAATCTTCTTCAGCAAAAACAACTGGCGTTCCTACTCTTCCAAAGCGAAGATATACTGGCCCATCATATTCAGCCGCAGCTTTAGTTGCTGCCTTAGCTTCTGTATAATCAGCAGGAACAATCACTGTCATATTTGGAATAGCTCGTAGAATACTTAAATCTTCAACAGATTGATGTGTAGCACCATCCGGGCCAACCGTTAT
Organism: Halobacteroides halobius DSM 5150; assembly: GCF_000328625.1. Taxonomy (NCBI): domain Bacteria; kingdom Bacillati; phylum Bacillota; class Clostridia; order Halanaerobiales; family Halobacteroidaceae; genus Halobacteroides; species Halobacteroides halobius. The sequence continues at coordinate 2,225,910 of NC_019978.1, forward strand.
CCCAGCGTGAGTAACAGCAATCTTAACATTTAAATTAGGATAGGCAATTGAATTTCTAATCTGATCTGCTACCCGAGCACTACCAAAGACAGCAAAAGTACTAGCAAAAGCAACTTTACCGCAAGTGGCTAAACCAGCTGCCATCCCCATCATATTTTGTTCAGCAATTCCTACCTGAAAAAATCTATCCTCATACTCTTCAGCAAAATAAGTTGTTCTTGTAGAACCTGCTAAATCCGCATCTAATACTACAACATCTTCATTTTTTGCACCTAATTCAACTAATGCTTCACCATAAGCGTTACGTGTTGGAATTTCTTCTGTCATTTTTTACCCTCCCCAAGTAATTCAATGCTTCTAATCTTTAATTGTTTTTTACTCCAGTTCACTTAAAGCTTGTTCTGCTTTATCTTCTCCAGGTGTCTTACCATGCCAAGCAGGATTATCCTCCATATAAGAAACACCTTTACCTTTAACTGTATTAGCAACAATCATTACTGGTTTACCAGTTACCTCTTTTGCTTTAGCAAAGGCATCTAAAATTTCTTCCATATCATGCCCATTAATCTCTATTACATGCCAACCAAATGACTCAAACTTCTCTACAACTGGCATTGTAGAAGACATAACTTCTTCTGTTCTGCCCACTAACTGAATTCTATTATTATCCACAATTCCTACTAAATTATCCAGTCCAAATTTAACTGCTGCTAAAGCAGCTTCCCAGACTTGGCCTTCCTGTAACTCGCCATCACCTAATATAGAATAAACATTATAATCCTTTTCATCTAACTGTCCAGCTAGTGCCATACCAACAGCAGCAGAGATCCCTTGGCCTAAAGAACCAGTGGTCATATCTACCCCAGGTGTCTTCTTCATATCAGGATGGCCTTGTAAATGACTACCTAACTGTCTTAAAGTTCCTAAATCTTCCTTAGGGAAATATCCTTTTTCAGCTAAAGTAGCATATAATACAGGTGCAGCATGTCCTTTAGATAATACAAAACGATCCCTATCCTCCCAATCTGGGTTCTGAGGATCTAGATTCATCTCCTCAAAATAAAGTGCAGTTACAATATCAGTCGCTGATAGAGAACCCCCTGGATGTCCAGAACCTGATCCAACTAACATATCCAAAATCTCATACCTAATAGTCTTTGCTTTCTCTTGCAATTGTTCAATATTTGCCATTATTAAACCCCCTTAATCTTATGTTCATTAAAGCCTTCTCCTAATACTTCATGTGCTTCAGTAATTATTACAAAGGCATCCTCATCTATAGTATGTACCAAACGCTTAAGGTCTGATACTTCTGAGCGGCTAATACTACATAATAATATCTCTTTACTATTGCTAGAGAAGCCACCTTCACCTTTTAAGATAGTTACTCCCCGGTCCATCTCTTCTAGTATTTCTTGTCTTATTTGAGGGGCACAATCAGAAATAATAAAGGTTGCTTTAGCAATATCTAAACCTTCTTGGACTAAGTCAATAGCATAACTGGTTACATACAAAGCAATAAAAGCATACAAGGCTTGTTCAGCATCAAAAGTTAAACCAGCTAAAGTAATTACACAAAAGTCTATTATTAATAAACTTTTACCAGGACTAAAGTGAGTATACTTACTAATTATTTGAGCTACTAAATCAGTTCCTCCAGTAGTTCCCTTGGCCCTAAAGACCAATCCTAAGCCTAACCCTGCCAATCCTCCTCCATAAAGAGAGGCTAATAAAGGATCATGAGTTATAACTGCTAATTTCCCAGTCAATAAATCTGTGGCTAAAGATAAAGCTACAATTCCATATAAAGTTCTAATCCCAAATTTAGTCCCTAACTCTTTAACCCCAGCAATAAAAAGAGGAATATTTAAAGCTAACATAACCTTACCAACAGGTAGATTAAATATATAATAAATTATTGTGGCTAAACCACTTACCCCTCCAGCAGCTATTTTATTGGGTATTAAAAATATAACTAAACCCATTGCTGTTAGTAATGAGCCTATTGTAATCATAAAGTAATCATAAAATAATTCCTTCTTTAACATAACACATCACCTTATCTATTTTAATCGTTGGTGTAAGACTTTATAAATAAACTCTGGTAAGGCCGTCATCCTACCTAGACGTTTAGGCTCTTGTAACAGTCTATATAACCACTCCAGATTAAGACCTTGTATAACCTCTGGAGCCCGTTTTTTATTACCAGCTAAGATATCAAATGTACCTCCTACACCAATTCCAACTGGTATATCTAATTGATCTAAATAAGTAGCTAACCATTTTTCTTGTAAAGGAACCCCCATACCTACTAATAGTATATCAATCTCCTCTTTTTTAATCTCATCTATTACCTGTTCTTCTAATTCACGATCTAAGTAGCCATGGTGAGCTATAATAGTTAGCTTAGGCCATTTCTTTAACACTTTTTCTTTTGCCTTATTAGCTACCCCTGGAGCAGATCCTAAAAAATAAAAACTATAATCTTTTTGATTAGCCTGTGCTAATAACTCCTTTACTAAATCAATCCCAGCTACTCGTTCACTAAGTGGTTGACCCAATAAATTAGCAGCTAATATAACTCCGGCTCCATCAGGAACTATTAGTTGAGCAGAATTAATAATTTCTCGTAACTTAGGATCTTTAGTAGCTCTAATAATCATTTCAGCATTTGGAGTTACTACTAGATTACTAGTATCCAATTTAATAAATTCTTCAATCCTATCTAAAGCTTGGCCCATATCCACCCGATCAATTAAAATACCTAAGATATCTACTTTATCAATCATTAAAATCACTTAATAGCCTTAAAGTTATTTCTAGGTTTTGTCTAGCTAGTCCTGCTAAATTATCAGATTTTTTCTCTAAAGTTGATTTAAATGATTCTTTTTCTTCGTATAAGGATACTATCCTGTTATAAGTTTTAGTTACCTCTAGTGAATCAACTTTAGCTACCGGGGCCAAGCTTAAACGCTCCAAGAAATTATCTACTTTCGGATCATAGGAAATACCAGCAGGCAAAACCCCCATTACAGTAGCAAAAATCAAGGAATGGAGTCTAACCCCCACCATTAAATCTACTCTCTCAGTTAGCGCTAAAACCTCCTGAGGGGTGTAGTTGGCCCTAATAACCATTGCCTCTTCACTCATCATTTCTCGCACCTGTAAGCTAACCTCTCGATCATCTGGATAATCAAGGGGTAAGAATAAAATTTGAGCTTGTAACTTATCTTTAAGCAAGTCCAATAACTTAGCTAACTCTTTTAAGTATGAATTATCCCCCCAGGCTCGAGGGGCAACACCAATTGTTGGTTTATTAATCTCAATTTCTTCCTGCTTTAAGATTTGATTAACTCGGTCTGTTTTAGCAGGCCTTAATAAAAAGACTGGATCAGAAGTTAATTTAACCTCTTGTTTAACTCCTATTTCTTGTAATAATTTTTGAGAAGCCCGATCTCTAACAGTAATTGCAGCTACAGAATTTAAAACTTGCTTGACTAACTTACGATTAAGTGGATTATTAAGGGGCCCAATCCCTTGTCCACAACAAAAGACTGGGGTCTTAAATAGTTGGGCCAACTTCATCACCCCTAAATAATAAGGAATTGTCTTATAGCCTGTTACATCCTGTAACAAACTACCACCACCACTAATCAATAAATCAGCTGATCTAAAGTAACTACTTAACTTCTTAATATTATATCTTCCAATTGCCTTAACTTGATGCACTTCTTTCGTCCAAGTAGGATTAGAAGATAATACAGTTAACTCAACATCATCTATCCTATCTTGTAACCCTGTAATTAAGGCAGCTAAGATGGCTTCATCTCCTGCATTATTAAATCCATAGTATCCAGAAAGTATTATATGGGGCATCACAATCACCTATTAATTATTATTATTAAACTTTGCTTTTATTAGTGACAACTTACCAATTACAACCACCAATCCCATCCCAATTATCCCACCTAAGATAAATCCTTCTGCAATTCTAACTAGTGATATTAAAACTGGAGTATGCAGATGAGATAAAGTATTAATCATATTAATAGGGCCAATTAAACCAAAGGTCACTAACCAACTAAGCTGGTTTTCTCTGATAGAATAATCAATTCCTAATACTAAGAGAGGGTATCCAATTAAAAAAGACTTAAAGCGAGGTCTAACAGATAATATTCTCTCTAGTATTTCTCTAACTTGCATCTCTAAAGTACTCACCCCAAATAAAGATGTATTCCCTGTCCTACCTAAATAAATAATCCCCCCTAATAAAACTATAATTATGACTATTATATCCTTCCAGAGGACTGGACGATCTAATAATTTAAATATTTGGCCCCAACTATCATATCTAGTAGCTAAATAATAAACCCCCGCTAATAACAATGGAACTACAAAAGCTAGTTTAACACCACGAAAAACTCTTATTTGTAATATGTAACTAATATCTGATAATAAACCAGTAATCATCAATCCTCCACACAAAGCTATTACACCACTTTGCATCAAGATAATCATAGTACTAACTAATCCTTGACTATTACTTACTTGTCGCTTAATTATAACTAAAATAAACACCGGCGTAATAATTGCTATCCCTAATGCTACTAGTTGTAAAGTTAACTGCCAATTAAAAAGGGAACATAAGCTTAGGAATATAATTCCTCCTACAAACCCCACTAATCCCAAATTAGGTCTAATCAAATCAACTACTAAGCTTGCTCCAGCTATTGCTCCTACTAAAACTAAATAGCGCAAATAAGGATTTACCTCTACTTTTTGGTAAGAATTAGCTGCTGCTAATTGATACCCATACTTCTTTAATTGGTGACTTAAACCAGCTACTAACTTTATAGTCTGCTTAGCTGTAAGAAATGGTTTTAAGTATAAAGTTCTGACCCCGCGTTCTCTAACTGCTTTTAAATAACGATTAATTACATCTTCTACAGTAGAATCTAACATAGCTTCATGTTGGATACTATGAACCCTTACAGCCTGATAACCCATTAACCTAGCTAACTTTTTAACTCCTTTTTGAGCTGCAATAAAAGGTTCAATAATCCCTAAAATAATTCCTTCTTCTTGTAAAATCTTAGCTGTCTTAGCTAATTGGTCAGGGTAACCGACCACTTGAGCTCCTTTAAAAATAATCTGTTTGGTCTGAGGAAATCGATCTAAAATCAGGGCCAATTTCTGGGGGCTAATAGTCCCCGCAATCCTAGGAATTAAACTTAGATTAGCCAGTTTATCTAACCTAGGATTAAAAAAAGATAAATTAGTTCCAGTAACGGCTATTGTTCTTAATCCATTCTGCTTTAATTTAGGTAGTAAAGCTACTTGATCAGTAGTAATTAACAAACTATAATCCATCACTAACTCTACACTGCTATTTTTAGTCTCTACTCTAGACTTATTGATTGCTAAAATCCCCGCACTTACCACAGCAATAATCAAAACTACAATCAATAGGTTCCGCATTGTAATAAAAAAGCTCCTTTCACCCTTAGGATGAGGAGCTGATTAATTATTTATTCCTAATATCTCTAAACCATCCTGTTTTAGCTTGACCTGTTTAACTATAACTGGTATAGGTAACTTAGTTAAATCAATTTTAAACTGTAACTGATTCTTTAACTCTTTAATTACTCCACTAGGAATTACAATATTTTCTACCGCTAATTTATCAGACCTAAAGACTATCTGTTGACTGTTAATAACCTTGAAATTTCCTGCTAACTGCAAATTTACTTGCGCATCAAAGAATACAATTACCCCTGTAATCAAGACTTGATTAGAGGTTATATCAACCTTAAAATCCTCAAAGACCCTTAACTCAGATCTCGTAAGTAAATAATCATTTAAATTCTGCTCAGTTAACTCTAAATCAAGATAAGTATTCTTCCCTTTTACCATTTGCCAACCTTGGTTAGTCTCTTTAACCTTTAAGTCCTTATATTTAGCTTCTATGCTACTAATTTTAATCCTATTTAAGACTAATTCTTTACCTTCTAACTCTAGCTCATCAGCTTGGCCCAATAAAAGTTTTAGAGCAGGAACAGCATCTATCTCAACCTCTAGCTGCTGCCAGCTATTTAATTCTTGCTTTAAACTAGTGGCAATTCTTTCAGCAAATAAATTAGGTAATACTAATTGCAAACCAACCGTTACTATCAAGACTATCACTATTAACCATAACTTAATCGATTTCATTATTTTTTCACCACCTTAAAATAAAACGGCCAATAATATCCCAGCTACTGAACCAACTAACACCCCTACTGTAGCATATAAACCATACTTTGAGCCATAAGCTTGGGGCACTAATTCATAGATAATAATATATAACATACCTCCACCAGCAAATCCTAAATTAAGGGTTAAAAAAACAGGAGATGCAAAACCTAACAAGGCACCAACGAAAGCCCCTAATCCCATTGGGATTCCTGGTAACATAGAAGCAACCACAACCTTAACAGGACTCCAACCACCTATATTCATCGGAGTTGCTAGGGCCAATCCCTCTGGTAGATTATGCAAAGCAATCACTACAGCCAAACTAATACCAAGTTTAGCCTGGGCTACACAACCGGCCCCAATAGCTAACCCTTCAGGAAAATTGTGTAAAGCAATCCCTAAACCCAATAAGATTCCTGTTTCAATATAGTCACCCTCAGCTTCCTCTGTTTTAATATAACCAGCTAACAGCCTTAATACTAATAAACCTAATATTGCTCCAATAATGGTATAAAGCTCATTACTATGTTCAATAGCCTCGGGAAATAAATCAAATAATACTACAGATAACATAACCCCACTAGCTAAACCTAACATTAAACTAATTGAATTATTCTTAGGTTTACGCCACAATAAAGTAATTGCACCACCTAATCCCGTGCCCACTATCCCAGCTAATAATCCAATTAAGGTAATTACAAGAATTAAGCTCATTACCCCTCACCTCACACATAAGTAAAAGTTCCTCGCCTATAATAGACGAGGATTTTCATCTATCCTAACTTATGTTCAGAGTAAACAAGTTATTCCTGCTTAAGATAAGCTTCAATTAATTGGTCTAGATCACCATCCATCACTTGCTCAGTCTTACCAGTCTCAAAATCAGTTCTATGATCTTTAATCATTTGGTAAGGATGAAAAACATAAGAGCGAATTTGATTACCCCAGGCTATTTCTTTGTGTTCACCACGAATCTCATCTAATTTTTCAGCTTGTTTCTCCTGTAGATACTCAAATAATTTAGCTTGTAATACCTTCATCGCTCCTTGGCGATTCTTATGCTGGGAGCGCTCATTTTGACACTGAGCTACTATCCCAGTTGGTAGATGAGTAATTCTTACTGCTGAATCAGTAGTATTAACATGCTGACCACCAGCACCACTGGCCCGATAAGTCTCAATCTTTAAATCACTCTTATCAATATCAACTTCAATATCTTCATCAAGCTCAGGCATGACATCAACAGACGCAAAAGAAGTATGACGACGACTAGAAGAATCAAATGGAGAGATTCTAACTAATCTGTGCACCCCTTTTTCTGATTTTAGATAACCATAAGCATAATCACCACTAACCTGAATAGTTACACTCTTGACTCCTGCTTCTTCTCCTGGTATAAACTCTAGAGTTTCTAAATCATAGTTATGCTGCTCAGCCCACCGGGTATACATTCTTAAAAGCATCTCAGCCCAATCTTGAGATTCAGTTCCCCCAGCTCCAGGATTAATAGCTAACAAGGCATTATTACTATCATATTCTCCAGATAATAAGACCTTAAGTTCCAGCTCTTCTCTAGCTTTAACTAATTTTTGACTTCGCTCTTTAACCTCTGCTATTACTGCTTGATCATCCTCTGCTATAGCTAACTCCAATAAGACTTCTAACTCTTCTCTTTCTTCAACTAAACTATCAAATCCTGTTATTTTATCCTGTAGAGCACTAGCTTGTTTACTAATCTGTTGTGCTTTAGAGCTATCATCCCAAAAGTCTGGCTGGGACATCTTCTCCTTTAACTTTTCGTGCTTAGCTACTAACTTATCATAGTCAAAGAGACCTCCTTAATTCTTTTAGTTGTTCTCCAATCTTAGCTAACTTAGCTGTTAAATCTTTCATCTAACCACCTCACGTATATAATTTACAATTTACAATTTACAATTTACAATTAAAAACAAAGAATAAGTAACAAAGAACTATTGACCTACCCCGATGCAAGCATACGGGGATTCCTTATTCATAGAGAATTGCCTACTTAAAGCATACCAAATGGTAGAATAACATCTGAAAACTAAAAAGCTAAATCCCAACCCAAAACAAATCTTCTTAAACTTGAACAAGTCAGAGATTGAGCCCAAGTTTAAACCTAAATCAATATTTCACTAAAACTTAAACTCAGACTCAAATTTATTCTCTATTCTTTAATCTTTATTTTTGAATTTCTAATTGATAATTGTTAACTTATCTATTATACCCACCATATTTACCTGTATTAATACAGCACTTCTTATACTTTTTACCACTACCACACGGACAGGGATCATTACGACCTGGTTCTTTTTGTTTAGTAATTGGTTGAGCTTTTACTTCTTCCTTAGTCTCTGCTCCGGCTTGACGGGCACTTTGTTGCTCAGCTTGTGTTTGCCTTTGGGCTTGGGCCAAGTCATAAGCATTTATCTCATCACCATGAGTATAATCTAGGCCTTGTCTATCACTAATCACTTCTTCACCTGCAACTACCTCAATAGCAAATAAATACTTAATAATATCTCTTCTAATCCAGAGATTCATCTGCTTAAACATCTGGAAACCTTCCTTTTTATACTCTACTAAAGGATCTCGTTGACCATAAGCTCTAAGGCCAATCCCCTGTCTTAGATTATCCATAGCTTGTAAATGATCCATCCATTTATCATCAATTACCTTTAACATAACTATCTTCTCTAAATCCTCTAATCCCTCAGCACCTAACTCTTCTTGCTTGCTTTGGTAAGCTTTCTGAAATAAGTCCATTAACTTATCTCTAAGTTCATCTCGTCTTAATCCTTCTAAATCATCAACAGTCAGCTCAATCTCTCTTAACATCTGCTCTAGATAATCTACTAGTCCTGCTAAATCCCAATCTCTAGGATGGTCTTTTTCATTAGCATATTCAGCTAAAATTTCTTCTAACCATTTAGTAGCCATCTCAGTTATAATTTCCGTTAAATCTTGGCCTAATAAAATCTTTTTGCGTCGAGCATAAATAGCTTCCCGTTGTTGATGGAGTACTTCATCATACTCTAAGATATTCTTTCGGATATCAAAGTTACGACTTTCTACCTTCTTTTGGGCATTAGATAAAGACTTACTAATTAACTTGTGTTCAATTGGTTGGTCTTCATCTACACCTAATGTCTCCATAATCCCTGAAATCTTATCTGATCCAAATAAACGCATTAAATCATCTTCTAGTGAAACATAGAAGCGAGAAGAACCTGGATCTCCCTGTCGTCCTGAACGACCACGTAATTGGTTATCAATTCTACGACTTTCATGACGCTCAGTCCCAATTACATGTAAACCACCTAAATCTACTACTCCAGCACCTAAAACAATATCAGTTCCTCGTCCAGCCATATTAGTAGCAATTGTAACTGCTCCTCGTTGACCGGCTCGTTTAATAATCTCTGCTTCTCGTTCATGATTTTTAGCATTTAGTACTTCATGAGGAATATGCTCTTTATTTAACATCCGACTTATTTGCTCTGAATTATCAATTGATACAGTACCAACTAGTACTGGTTGCTCTTTCTTATAACATTCTTTAATATCTTTAACTACTGCCCTAAATTTAGCAGCTTCTGTTTTATAAATTACATCAGGGTGATCCTCTCTAATTACTGGTTCATTAGTTGGAATTACAACTACATCTAAATCATAAATTTCTTCAAATTCTTCAGCTTCAGTAGCAGCAGTACCAGTCATCCCTGATAGTTTCTCATACATCCTAAAGAAGTTCTGGAAGGTAATACTAGCTAAAGTCTGATTTTCCCGCTTAATCTTAACCCCTTCCTTAGCCTCAATAGCCTGGTGTAACCCTTCACTAAATCTACGACCAGACATTAAACGCCCGGTAAATTCATCAACAATATGGACTTCTCCACCTTTAACAATATAATCTTCATCCCGCTGCATCAATTCTTTAGCTTTTAGTGCTTGATTAATATGATGTAACTCATCCATATGCTGATTATCATATAAGTTATCAACCTTTAAAGCAGCTTCTACTTCATCAATACCTGCTTCTGTTAAAATAACTGATTGAGCTTTTTCATCAACTTCATAATCACGATCTTTAATTAATTTATTAGCTATCTCAGCAAATTTATAATAAACCTTAGGTGATTCTTGAGCTGGACCAGAAATAATTAGTGGAGTCCTAGCTTCATCAATCAAGATACTATCTACCTCATCTAAGATGGCAAAATCAAGCTCTCCTTGGACTAACTCTTGGTTATCAGTTGCCATATTATCTCTTAGATAATCAAAACCAAATTGATTATTGGTTCCATAAAGAATATCAGCTTCATAAGCTTCTTTACGAGCTTGAAGCTCCATATCTTCTAGAATAACTCCTACCTCAAGACCTAAAAATTCATAAATTTGGCCCATCCACTCACTATCTCGCTCAGCTAAATAATCATTAACTGTTATAATATGCACATTTCCAGCTAAGGCATTTAGATAGGCTGGCAAAGTAGCAGCTAAAGTCTTACCTTCTCCTGTCTTCATTTCTGCAATTCGTCCTTGGTGTAGAGCAATACCTCCTAGGACTTGTACATCATAATGGCGCATCCCAGTAGTTCGTTTAGCAGCCTCTCTAACTACCGCAAAACTCTCCGCTAATAAATCTTCTACCGTTTCTCCGTTGGCTAATCGCTCCTTAAACTCATCGGTCTTGGCCCTTAACTGTTCATCAGTTAAATTACTAATTTCTGCTTCAAAACTATTAACTTGATCTACCAGTGGTCTCATCTGCTTTAATCTCTTCTCATTAGGGTCAGGAAATAATTTTTTTAGTAATCCTAACATTGATTGCCTCCTTCATATATAATGAAATCAGTTTATAGTCACAATTATTTTAATTATATCATGTTACTAGCTTAATTACAAAATCTAGTAAATAACAAAAAGAGCTAGCCTCTCGGCTAACCCTTTGACCATTAATTTATATCGAATTTAGAGACTAGGTTCAATCAAACCATAATCTCCATTCTTTCTTTTATAGACTACATTTACCTCTTTAGTCTCTGCATTAGAGAAGACAAAGAAGTCATGATCTAATAAATCCATTTGCATCACTGCTTCTTTAACATCCATAGGCTTTACTGCAAACCGCTTAGTTCTAACTATATTAGGGTCATCATCGTCATTATCTTCTTCTCGGGATTCAATTACATTTTTTCTAAAGTTTTCTTGTTCTTTCTTAATTTTTCGTTGAACTCTAGTTTTATATTTGCGAATTTGACGCTCTAACTTTTCAATTACGCCATCAATAGAAGCATACATATCACCTGTTTTCTTTTCTGCCCTTAAAATCAAGCCATCCACAAAAACAGTAACTTCTACAATATGGCCTTCTTTTTCTACATCAAGTGAAATCTGAGCTTCAATTTCAGTTTCTTCATCATCAAAGTAATTTTCTACTTTTCCTACTTTTTCTTCTACATAATTTCTTAAAGCATCAGTAATTTCAATATTTTTACCCCGAAGCATAAATTTCATACATGACCAACCCCTTCCGCAAGAATAAATTTGGCTATAAAATATTCTTATGTACTATACTAATTCTTTATTAATAATAAAAGTCCTGCCTAAATATCATTTATTTTAAAAAAATTACTCCAAAAAAAACAAAAGTCCCGAGCTAATACTCGGGACTAACCGTCGTAATCTATATCAACTATAGCTTAACGACATCTTCAGCTTGAGGTCCTCGCTCGCCGTCAACAACCTCAAATTCTACTGCTTGACCGTCTTCTAAAGTCTTGAAACCATCTTCTTCAATTGCAGAGAAGTGAACGAATACGTCGTCTCCTTCTTCACGCTCGATAAATCCATAACCTTTTTTCTCGTCAAACCACTTAACATTACCTTGTTCTTTCATTATACACATTCCTCCTAATAATTAAGTAAATCTTTTTGACAATTTCTTGCCAACACAATCTGTAAATAAGTCTAACACATTCCCCTATTATTGTCAAGGGGATTTGGAAATAATTCCTGTACTAATAGCATTTACAATACCTTTGCTAAAAATTCACGTGTTCTCTTTTGATCTGGATTAGAGAATAACTTTTCTGGCTTAGCCTCTTCAACAACTACTCCTTCGTCCATAAACAAAACCCGATCTCCTACTTCACGAGCAAAACCCATCTCATGGGTAACAACTACCATTGTCATACCTTCATTCGCTAAATCACGCATAACCTCTAGTACCTCTCCTACCATTTCAGGATCTAAAGCAGAAGTAGGTTCATCAAATAACATAACTTTAGGTTGCATAGCTAAAGCTCTAGCAATAGCAATTCTTTGTTTTTGACCACCTGATAGTTGGCTAGGATAAGTTTCTGCCTTGTTTTTTAAGCCTACTTGCTCTAGAAGATCATAAGCTATTTTAGTAGCCTCTTCTTTAGACATTCCCTTAACCTTCATCGGTGATAAAATTATATTACCTAAAGAATTTTTGTGAGGAAAAAGGTTAAAATGCTGAAAAACCATCCCTGTCTCCTGCCGAATTTTATTAATATCAGCCTCAGGAGAATTAATTACTTCTTCATCAATCTTAATCTGGCCTTCCGTAGGCTCTTCTAGCCGGTTTAAACAACGTAAGAAAGTACTTTTTCCTGAACCACTTGGGCCAATGACTACTACCACTTCACCTTGTTTAATCTCCTCATCTATCCCTTTTAAAACTTCTAAATCACCAAAGTGTTTGTGTAAATTTTTAACCTTGATCACTGGCATTTAACCTCCCCTCAATTAAATTAACTAATCGTGTCATTAAAAAGGTCATAATAAAATATAAAACAGCTACCATAGCATAAATTAAGAATGATTCATAAGTTCGACTAATAATTAATCTACCTTGTCTGGTTAAATCCTTAACTGCAATTACCGATACTAAAGAAGAATCCTTTAGTAAAGCAATAAATTCATTACCTAAAGGTGGAATTACTCGCTTAAAAGCCTGGGGTAAGATAACATATCTCATAGCTTCAAAGTAAGACATTCCTAAAGAACGGGCTGCTTCCATTTGGCCCTCATTAATAGCATTAATTCCTGACCGGACAATCTCTCCTACATAAGCACCACTATTTAAGCCTAAGCCTAAAGTAGCTGCTAAATAAGGGGACATCTCAACCCCTACACTTGGTAAACCATAATATAATAAGAATAATTGCACTAATAAAGGTGTACCCCGAAAGAATTCAATATAGCCCTTGGCTATCTTACGAGATAAATTACTCCTCCATACTCTAGCTAAACCTAAGATTGTTCCTAAAACAACTCCAATTAAGACCCCAAAAGTCGTCAACTTAATTGTCATCCAGGCACCTTGTAATAATAAAGGCAGTGCCTGCTGCATCACTGCTAGTTTATCTGCTAACACAAATTTCACTCCTCTACATTCAATTTACAATTAAAATCTACCGGAAATAATTATACATTAATTTGATTAGTTATGCAAACAAAAAAGAAGAGCAGTTGCCCACTCTTCTTCGCTAATAATTCAGATTATTTAAACCACTTATTATAAATTTTATCGTAAGTGCCATTTTCTTTAATCTTCTTAATAGCAGCGTTAACCTTCTTCGTTAGCTTATCATCTGCTTCTCTAATTGCAATTCCATATTGTTCACTAGTAAATGGTTCTCCTACTATTTTAACGTTTGGTTTTTTCATAATATATGCTGCTGTTACAGGAAGATCATTAACTACTGCATCTAAACGACCATTTTGTAACTCAATAAAAGCTTGTGGTATCTTACCGTATCGTTTGATCTTTTTAATACCTTCCATCTTACTAACCTTTAAATCACCTGTAGTCCCTAACTGAACTCCTACTACTTTTCCTGTTAGATCATCTACACTTTTAATTGTGTTATTACTATCTAAAACAGCAACCACCTGTCCAGCATTAAAGTAAGGATTAGAAAAATCAACAGCCTTCTCTCGTTGTTCAGTAATTGTCATTGCAGAAGCAATTACATCATACTTTTTAGCCTTCAACCCAGGGATAATTCCATCCCAAGCCGTATCTTTAATGACCAATTTAACTCCTAGCTGATCTGCAACAGCTTGTAACATATCCACATCAAAACCTACAATCTTATCATTCTGATTGTGATATTCAAATGGTCTATAAGCTGCATCCATTCCTACTACTAGCTTACCCTTGTTTTGGATTTTAGACCAAGTTGTCGCTTCTTGTTGTCCACATCCTGTCACTACCAATAATCCTATTAATAAAGAAAATAATAATATTTTTTTCACTATAAGTCCCCCTGACATTTGTTATCTTACAAATAATTATACATGATATATTATAATTATGCAAGGGAAATCTGAAAATCTCTACTTAACCCTCTAACTCTCGATTCTTCTTCTCTAAGCTATATAGTTTTTGTAGAGTAGGTTTAAACTGATTAATCTTATCTAAATCACTGTTATTGACTATATTTAATTTATCTACCTGCTTAATATCAAACTTAAGATCTAAGTTAGCAATTTGATCTCTTAACTCACGCTTTTGCTCATCAATTTCAGTCGTGTCTTCCCCTTCCTTAAGCAACTGATGCTTCTCTTTAGTTAAGGTCAAGATTTCTTGATATAATTTAACTTCTTCTTCTAAAGCTGATACCATATCTTCTGCCATAATTATCTCTCCTTTCTTTGGTAAACAAAAAAGTCGAACTATAATAGCCCGACAAAATTAATCATACTATATTTTCTCATCTAAAAATAAACCAACCATTTCTTTAATCTTTCCTAACATATCTAATACTTCTTTAGGTGGTATCTCTTTTATTACTTCATTGCTTTCAGTATTTACTACTTTAGTCATCAGTCTTCCGCTTTCTTTGTGAAGTTCAAACTGTAATTCTTCATGAAATGCTTGCACAGCTTCATTTAACTTATTTACGCCTTCTTGTAACTTTTCTTTGGTAAATCCTTTCTCTTGCTCAGAGGCTGATTGATTATTCTTATTATTTACCTCTTGCACCTGTTGAGTCTGCTCTATCTTTGAGTTTACATTTTCAGTTGCCAACTTATTATTGGCCTTAGATACTTTCATATCATCCTCCCCCTTTTATTTTATATTTATGTTTTAATTCTAGAAAATAATTAAAATTCCTTTAGGTTTTAAGAAATAAAGTATCCTTTAATATCATATATTAGTCTGAATCACTTGATTATTTTCTAGTAATTTGAAGAAAACATAACTTATTAATCTTTAAAAGCTTTTACTAATTGAGGAGCTTCAGGATTGAATTTTCCATCTAGATAATAATCTACAATATTATTATCAAAAGTATTATAAATTAATCTTAAATGCTCTAGTTTCCAATCCCTTGCTAAAAATAATTTTCCAGTTGATTTTTGTGATTCTTTAGGTAATTTTTCTCCTTTCTTTAGCAAACCTAAAATTTTTACTAAATCATCTGCTACCTGAACTACTGCTCTAGCTCCTACATCATGAATTCCATCTCCATATTTTAATTCTGGTCTAGAATGATGGACTATTTCTCCCCCATCAAGTTCAGAACTTAAATAATGAATTGTCATACCAGCCCAATTAGGTTGCAAAAAATAAAAAGGCCAAAATAATGTAATACATCCTCGATACCAGGGAGATAAACCTCCATGAACATTCCAAGAATAATCAGGAAATTCAGCTAACAAATCATCATTGATAATATGTACACCATAAGTTAACACTATATCTGGATTTTGTTTCTTAATCCATTTTTTAACCTTATCACTATTAAGCTTTTGTTGATTTATTTTTATTTTAGAAATCCCATGGAATTCTGAATCATCTATTCTCCCAAAAATACTTCTTTCTGCTTCAGCTCGACCTTCAAAGTGACGAATAAAATTATTATGATCAATTTCATCCAATCCTTTAGGAGGTTGTGGTATAAATTCTTCTCGTTTTTCAATTAATAATCCAGTAAGAAAATTAGATTCTAGTAACTTCTTAGCTAAATATAAATGTCGACAGTGAGAACCAGTTAATAATAATACTTTCATAACTTTAAACCTCCTCTTTAAAATATGGTCCTTTTAATAATCCTCTGCTCTTTAATATTTCAATTACATGACTTAATTCTAAAATATTATAATTATAATCTTCAACTATCTGATATAAAGAATGCAAACCATCTGAATAATTAAGTATAGTTAAAACTTGATCTAGTTGATTTCTATTTTTTATCACCTTATCTTTAAAATGTTCTTCATATCGTTTGGAATTTATATCAGGATATAAATCATATTGATCTAACTTAACTTCTCCATATGGATACTGATTAATATAATAACCATTCAACTCAAGTGCTTTAATAATCTGTTCTAATTCATTAACACTATGATGTAACGCTTCAATAGTCATTAACTCTTTGTTATCTAAAGAAGTATGGTATTCAGAATAACCATATACTAATCGTGCCATTTGTCCTATTGGAAGATTAAAACCAGGTGAACAATATTGTCGCTCATCAGAACCATAAATAGGAGTAAATGATCTAATCTTTCCTTCTGGAGTATTATCATCAACATTAAACAAATGTTTTACTATATTATCTATTGGACTATTCTCCTGCCTAGATAGTTTATAACTAAGGTCTGATCTACCACCTATACAATTTAATATTAATCCTGAGTATAAATTTTCTTGTAGTTCTTTACCGAATCTATCTAAATAAGAAATGGCCCCTATAGTTTCTGGAGCAAAAACAAAGCGATATGTAAATCTTCGTTTAGACCAATTAGAAAGACGATTATATAAAAAAGCAGCTACAATTGGCCCACTTAATTCATTATTAGCCATAGAAGGGTGACAAATATAGGAACTGATCAATATCTCTTTATTGCTTTCTCCTGGTAAAATAGCATGACCATAATTCAATTCTCCTTCAACTAACTCACTATCAATATAAGCATGATACTTACCAGGTTTAAGATGTTCATATGTACTGTGACGCAAACAAAATCCCCATCTTCTCTTATAATAAGATGTAACATAAGGAATAGCATCTGGTTGGTTAGGAATAGTATGAAGATGATCTTTAAGCTCTTCTAAAGGTAATTTTTTATTAATTGGAGTACTATAATTTAACAAGTGAAGATTATGATTATTAAAATCTACAATCTTCTTTCCGTCAGGCCCTTTTAACCAAGCTTCCCTAACTCTCCATTCTTTAGGAATAGTCCAATTAAGTACTTGAGTTCCAGTTTTAACATTAAACTTTTTTAATGGAATATATTCACTTAAAATTTCTAAGGTCTTTCGCAAGCCTGAACCAGTTATACTTCTACAGATAGGAAATAATTTATCAAATAGTTTATTCATTGCTTTAATCTCTTCTTACTGATGCATTAATTTCCCCTTTCTGGTTTAGTGTTAGGAACTAGTGTCTGTATCAGTTTAAGAAATTGACTAATATTAAGTTCTTTTTACTGGCACCCATTACTGACACTATCACTAAGTATTCGTTCTACACATCTCTTAATCCCTTGTCCATCAACAAGGCTTTGAGCTTTTCTACTCATTTGATATCTTAATTTTGGCTTTTTCATTAAATCTATTAAAGTAGCTACTAATTTCTCTTCTTTAGTTTTATCCCAAAATCCTAAATTAATAATTATACCCTTTTCTTCCATAGTTTGAGCAGCTAAGATCTGGTTGTCTGCTTGTAATAATACAATTGCAGGTGTTCCCGTTGCAGCTAATTCATATAAAGTGCTCCCCCCTGCTGAGATTGCTAAATCACTCTTTAGCATTAGTTGGCTTATCTGAGTAATATTAAAATGAAGGGCAACTTCAAACTTACTCTCCTGCACCTCTTCAATAATTTTTTCTAGATTACTAAATCCAGGGCCAACAACAATATCAAGATGTAATTTATCTTGATCAATTAAATTACTATCTATTTGATTTAAGGTTGCTAATACCCTATCAGTTAATTCTAAAGGATCACTACCTCCAAAGGTAATTAATATATTCTCTACCTGATCTTTAATTACCTGCCTAGATAAATTAGTAAATTCTTCACGGAGTAAAGTATAATCTGTTCCTAATAGAAAATCTGTATTCCCATTCAAAGAATGGTAATCTAAGCTAGGAGCATAAATATTGCCATTAATCATGATATCTGAAGGGAAAACAAAAGGAGCAAAGTCATGAATAGAAATTAATTTAGTTACTGTCTTTTTGAGTTCAAGTAAATAATTTTGATCTATTTGATAAGAGTCTGTAATTAAGGTATCTAACTTATACTTTATGACTATCTCTTTTAATTTTTCTATCTCCTCTTTATAATCCAGATTAGAAGAAATAGTAATCAGGTTAATATTATATTCTTGTAATAACTTCTCTACACTCTTCTCTTCCTTAGTTATAAAGAATATATCTACCTCATCAGGAAAAGCTGTAGCTAAAGCTAGACAACGCATTAGATGGCCCATCCCGATTGTTGGCCCACCATCAACTCGAAAAGCTATATTCTTCATATATATCACCTGCTTAATTTGGAATTCAATCCAAATAATATATCATCCTTAAATACTAATCTTTTCTACTTAGCCAATTCAACGGAGCATGATTGATAGCTATTATCTGATTATACCTTCTTCTGCTGCACCTTTCTATTAATTTGAGCTAATTCAGAATTATCATCCAATAATCTAATTACATCTTGAATATTAATTATTTCTCCTATTTGATATAGTCTTTGATAAAGCTCTTTTATCAATTTAAAATCATCTATTTCATCAACACATAATCTATAATTTCGTTTAAGATCTTCTTTAGGGTTATGACTTGTTATTTTAAATTTATCAGGATGGCGATTAATATAAAAGGTCACATGTTCCCGATAAGGATTATCTTTATTTTCTTCCTCTTTCAACACAAACTCTTCTACTTTTAATAAAGTATCAGAAGAAAAAATTTCTGTATCCAAACCCCGTGGGTATCCATTATCACCAACATTTAACCTGAAATAATCATAATCAGAATTCAAAAACTTAGTAACTGCTTTATCAATAGTCATAGGGTCAATTAAAGGACAATCACCTGTAATCCGGACTATTACATCAGCTTTAAATTTCTGAGCAGCCTCTATATAACGAGATAAAACATCATCTTCTGATCCACGATAAAAATCAACCTTTGAGTTTTTGGCAATTTCTACTACTCTATCATCTATCTCTTTATCACTGGTAGCGATTACAATCTGATCTAATCTATCAAAATACTTTAATCTTTCAATCAAATGAGCCAACATTGGCCGACCTACTATTTCTTTAGCAACTTTACCTGGCAATCTTGATGATCCCATCCGTGCTTGCACAATTGCAACTACTTTTTTGTTACGATTCATTCTTTTCAACTCCTAGCTTACAAAAAATACTTTATCTAATTTCCACAGATTACCCAACACAGTTTACAGACACTATATTTTTTCCCACGTTATCGGTTCATTAGCCTCAATATCTTGCTGAGCTTCCCGACCAATTACCAGGTCATAGTACTTAGGCTTTAATCCAATACCAGGCCTTAATATTTTAACCATATCCTCAGTTATCTTAGTCCCCTCTTTAATATCCTTAATTGCAAATATACTCCGCCGTCCTCTCTGATAGTGAACTTCTTCAGACTCTACATGCTTCTTTATTGGACTACCTATAGCTGATTCGATTTCTCGAATTCCTGTTACCATCTCTTTTAATTCATCAGGCTCTAGAGCAAACTTATGGTCTGGGCCTGCTAAATCTCGATCAAGAGTATAATGCTTCTCAATAACCTTAGCTCCTCTTGCTACAGCTGCTATTGGTACATTAATTCCTAAAGTATGATCCGAATATCCTACAGAAACTTGAAAAGCTTGTTTGATAGTATCCATAGCTGCCAAGTTTACATCCTCCATAGGCATAGGATAATTAATCCCACAGTGGAGTACAACCACTTGTTCATTTCCTGTTTGATAAATAGCTTCTAAAGCTTCTTCTATCTCTCCTAGATTAGCCATTCCAGTAGATAAGATAATTGGCTTATCTTTTTTCGCTATATATTTCAAGAAAGGGAGATCAATACATTCAAAAGATGCTATCTTAAAAGCTGGCATACCTAATTCATCCAGTTGATCAACAGCTTCATAATCAAAGGGAGTTGAAAGAAATATTAATCCTTTTTCCCTAGCATAACCTCTTAATTCTGTCTGCCATTCCCGTGGTAGTTCTAAATCTTGATAAAGTTCATAAAGATGATCAGCAGTATCATATTCATCTCCTAATTTCATAACTTCATCTTCTGTCTTAGCAGCTATCTTATCTGCAGTAAAAGTCTGGAATTTTACCGCATCTACTCCTGCTTCTGCAGCTACATCAATTAATTCTTTAGCTCGATCTAAATCTTGATTATGATTACTCCCTGCTTCAGCAATTATAAAACATGGTTGATCTTCTGCTATAGCTTTAGTCCCAACTTTAATTTTTTTACTCATATAATCTCCTCCAACTCATCCAAAGATTCAATCTCATAATCAGCCTCATACTTTTCAGATAGTTTCTTATTAATATGCATTCCTTGTTGTCTAATAATACGTACTGTCTTTAACCCTAATTTTTTAGCAGTTACAAAGTCTTTATCAGGATTATCCCCAATATATACCGCCTCCTGTGGACTAACCTCAAATTCTTCAATCATCTTCTGATATAAGAAAGGAGCAGGTTTGCGATTCTCTCTTCCATGGTCATCACTAACAAGAATATAATCAAATCTATCTTTAATCCCAAGAGCCTCTATCTTATTCCACTGAACTTTAGAAATACCATCTGTAATTAATCCTAGCTTATAATCCCCTGACAATCTATTGAAGGCTCGTTCAGCGTCAGGATATAACCTAAAACTCTCTGGTTGATGAATACGATATAGATTCACCATCTCTGGGACTTCTTTTAAAGATAATCCAAATTCTTCTAAGGCTAAATCAAAGGTCTGCCCTCTTCCTTCTTTTTTTAAAATAGATAATAATACTTTATAAAACCCTTCACTAGAAATAGGATATTTATCAGCAATATAATTACTAACTGCCCTAAATCCACTTTTAACATATTCTAATTCATGATATAAGGTATCATCTAAATCAAATATTATTGCTTTAATCATTTAAATCACCTCTTTTGAGCAATCGTTAGCTAATTAACAGCCATCAAACTGATAAAATAAAAATCTTGTCCTCTTTTAAAACTTAAAATTAAAGGTTTTGCACTAGCTTCTAGCTCACAGCTCAAGACTCATGACCCACAGCTTTAAACAATGGCGTATCATATCTTAACATAGCTAACCCCTCTTTAAAGTCTCCAATAAATGGTTCTATATCTTTACCGTTAATCATTTCAGTAATCAACTTAGGATAATTAACTCCTGCTTGATAAGAAAGAGGAACTCCACCACCAAAGCGAGGATTAACCTCAATAAACTTAATCTCATCTTCTAGAGTAATAATTGCTTGTAAATTCGCCGGGCCAACTATACCTAAGCCTTCGATTATCTCCTTGGCCCACTTAATTAACCTCTCCTCTTTTACTGTAACGGCTTTACTTACTTCACCAGCTCGGACTTCAATTCTTTTACGAGGGACAGCTGATAAAAGGTTTCCTGCTAGATCAGATAAAGTATCTATAGTATACTCTGTACCTTGGATATATTCCTGAATTACTATCTCCTCCATATGATCAATAAAGTAATCTAAACCTCTACGGTCTTTAGCTATAAATGTATCTTGACTACCTTGTCCAGAACGAGGTTTTATAAAGAGAGGAAAGGATACATTTTTTTCTTGTAACTGCTCTACTAAAAATGTCTCAGGAGTTGCGATTTCATGCTCCCTAAAATAATTATAAAGATTATATTTATCTTTACAGAGATTAAATACTTTACTAGAAGATAATAGAAGTTCAACTCCTACTTGCTTGAAGGTATCCCGAGCTTGGCCCAATATACTAAATCCCTGTTCTAACAACGGGATTATCACCTTAATATCTTCCTTCTGACAAATATCTAAAATCCGGTCTATATAATTAGGAGCATCTATTCTAGGAGTTAAATAATAGTCATCAGCCTGATATAAAGCTGGAGCTAAAGAACTATTATCTGTTACAATAACCTTACCACCTATTTTATGTAATTCTTCTTTAAATATTTTGGTTAAGGTTCCTCTACGGCCAATTGTTGTTATTAAAATATTAGTACCCATTACTATCACCTTACTTAAGTTAATTTAAATAATCCTTTAAAGCCTCTTCCCAATTTCTCATTTTATAGTCTAAACCTTGTTCTAAAGAATAATTCTGCATAACAGAGTACTTTGGTCTAGTAGCAAGTCTAGTAAATTCTTGAGAAGTTACTGGATTTACTTCTATTTCAGTCTCAGTATACTCAAATATTTTTCTAGCAAATTGATACCAAGAAGACTCTCCACTATTCGAAACATGATAAATTCCATATAAATCAGTAGTAATTAACTCTTGAATTGCTTGAGACAGATCTCTGGTATAAGTTGGGGAACCAACTTGGTCATTTACAACATCTAATGATTCCTTTTTTTTAGCTAATTCTAACATTGTTTTAATAAAATTATTACCATCTTCTCCATATAACCAAGCAGTTCTAACGATATAATATCTATTTAATAAGTTCTTAACAAACTCTTCTCCCGCTAGTTTAGACTCTCCATAAATATTCAATGGGTTAGCTTGATCAAACTCTATATATGGCTTGTCCTTAGTACCATCAAATACAAAATCTGTACTTATATAAACAAGTCTAGCATTACATTCTTGGCATGCTACTGCTACATTTCTAGTTCCATAGGCATTTACTTGGTAAGCTAAATTCATATTTTCTTCACAACCATCCACATCTGTGTAAGCTGCGGCATGGATTATTATCTCTGGATTTAAACCTGCTATCTTATTTATTACTTCTTCTCCTTGAGTTATATCTAGTTCATCTATATCCCAAGCATAAACTTCATGCTCTTTATCTAATAATTTTTTTAAATCTAACCCTAACTGTCCTTTACCTCCTGTGATTAATATCTTCATTTCAACACCTCTTTTTTACTACAAGTAACTAACCTTCAATAACTAGTTAAAATTTTTTAATCATTACTAATCACTCATTACTGTCTCCCACCATTTGATATTATCTAAGTACCATTGAATTGTATCTTTAATCCCTTCTTCAAAAGTATACTCAGGCTCCCAATCCAATTCATCTTGAATCTTACTTGAGTCAATAGCATATCTACGATCATGCCCTAATCTATCCTTAACAAAATTAATTAATGATTCTGGCTTATTAACTATTTTTAAAATAGCTTTAGTAATTTCAATATTTGTCTTTTCATTATTACCACCTACATTATATACTTCACCATTTTTTCCTTGATGAAGTACTACATCTATTGCCCGACAATGATCTTTAACATAAAGCCAATCACGTACATTTTTTCCGTCTCCATAAAGAGGTAATTCTTTATCAGCTAAAGCATTAGTCAAGAAAAATGGAATTAATTTTTCTGGAAATTGATATGGCCCATAATTATTAGAACAACGAGTAATATTCACTACTAATCCAAAAGTTTCATGATAAGCCCGCACTATCATATCTGCACTAGCTTTACTGGCAGAATAAGGACTATTAGGTGCCAAAGGGGTGTCTTCTGTAAAATATCCTTCTTCTCCAAGGGAACCATAAACTTCATCAGTCGACACTTGTAAGAATTTAGTTGTTAATGACTCTACTTCGGCTTCTTTAGGACAATCTAACCAGTATTGCTTAGCAATATCTAGCAAGACTTGTGTTCCTCTAATATTGGTCTTCACAAAAATATCTGGGTCTTCTATGCTTCTATCAACATGTGATTCTGCAGCAAAGTTAACCACATAATTAATATTATACTCAATAAAGATCTTTTCTACTAACTCTCTATTCGTAATATCTCCTTTAATAAACTTATAATTAGGGTTATTTTCTACCTCTTTTAAATTTTCTAGATTCCCAGCATAAGTTAGCTTATCTAAATTAATAATATGATAATTATCATATTTACTTAACATATAATGGATAAAGTTACTACCTATAAATCCTGCTCCCCCAGTTACTAATATATTCATTATTATAACACCTGCCTATTCAGTTATCACGATTGAATTCCTTTAACGTTGGTAATTTCCTATCCTTATCTGAAAGCAATAACTGCTCTTTTGTAAGTTCATACTCCTCTAAAGGCCAATCTATATTTATATCATTGTCATTCCAAATAATACCACCTTCACACTCAGGACAATAATAATCTGTTGTCTTATAAATAAATTCCATTTCTTCGCTTAAGGCCAAAAAACCATGAGCAAACCCTTCTGGAATATAAAACATTTTTTTATTTTCAGCAGATAAGAGAACTCCAAAATACTCTCCATAAGTATTAGAATTTTCTCTTAAATCAACAGCTACATCATAAGCCTGTCCCTTAATAACTCTAACTAGCTTTCCTTGAGAATGTTTAACCTGAAAGTGAAGGCCTCGCAAAGTTCCTTTTGTTGATTTAGAGTGATTATCTTGAACAAAATTCATATCCATGCCAATTTGAGCAAACTCTCTTTGATTATGGCTTTCCATAAAAAAGCCTCTATCATCTTCAAAAACAGTTGGTTCTATTATGTAGAGATCATTTATGGAAGTTTTAATTTTCTTAAATTTAGACATTATAAAATCTCTCCTTAACTCTTACTCCTCACAGATTGATACCAAATACTTACCATAATTGGTCTTTAATAATGGCTGAGCTAATTCTTTTAACTGATTAGAATCAATATAACCTAGTCTGTAAGCTATTTCTTCTATACAAGCTATATAAAGGCCTTGTCTTTTTTGAATGGCTTCTATAAATGTAGCAGCCTCTAGTAAACCATCATGGGTCCCTGCATCAAACCAAGCCATTCCTCGTCCAAAATGTTCTACCATTAACCGTTCTTCTTCTAGATAAAGCTTATTTATATCAGTTATCTCAAGTTCTCCTCTAGTTGATGGTTCAATTTCTTTAGCCTTATCTACTACTGTATTATCATAAAAGTATAATCCTGGCACTGCATAACTTGATTTTGGATTATCTGGTTTCTCTTCGAGTGATAACACCCTTCCTCTATCATCAAATTCTACTACTCCAAAACTACTTGGATCCTTTACATAATAACCAAAGATAGTAGCTCCTTCTTCTAAAGAAGCTGCTCTTTTTAATATCTGACTGAAGCTTTGTCCATAAAATATGTTATCTCCTAAAATCAAGGCCACATTGTCATCTGCTATGAACTCTTCTCCAATTATAAAGGCCTGGGCCAATCCCTTGGGCTCTTCTTGTACCTCATATGATATATCTAATCCAATATAACTTCCATCACCTAACATTTCTTCATAGACTGGTAGATGTTCTGGAGTAGAAATAATCAATATTTCTCTAATTCCTGCTAACATTAATGTTGATAATGGATAGTAAATCATTGGCTTGTCATAGACTGGCAGACTCTGCTTTGATAATGCTTTTGTTACAGGGTAAAGTCTGGTTCCTAAACCACCTGCTAAGATTATTCCTTTCATAGTTGGCCCTCCTTTTAATATTACCTACTTCCTTTACATCTTAATTATCAGTTGGAGATTATTAAATCCCTAAAACAACAATAATTTTCAAATTCTATGAATCCGTAATCATTTAATTCTTCACTTATTTCGTTATAATGACTTCGACTAAATACAACTACAAATACTTCTTCCCTCTTTTCTTCCCTAAGCTTCTGAGGTGAATATATCTTCTTACCATCAACTAAAGTATTATATTTATTTTTATCTGAATCCACAAAATATCTAATATTAGTCTCAAACTGTTCCCTATTATTTTGGTATCCTTCACAAGCTCCCCAAGCAATTAAATCTCTATCCTTAATACTATTAATCTTTCGTTTGAAAAATTGACCTACAAAATCTCCTATTTCTTTTTCACTAGCCTTAGATATATCTCTCTTTAATACTTTATTATCCTCATTATTATTTGTAATCCCACCAAGTCTATATTTAATTAACTTTCTTTCAATAAAATTTATTTTACAATCTCTTCTAGTTAGATTAAGATACCTAGGATAATCTTCTAGTAAAGTATAATCTTCATCAAGATAACCATATTTCTCTATTAACTCTTTAGAAAATGGAGTACATGAACCAGCAATGAAATTTCCTCTACTTAATTTTATATGTAAATATTTAGGATCTCCTTTCTTTATAAATTTTGTTTCATTTTCTCTAGGTAATACTTTATGACAATTCTTCATATCTTCATCATAAATGGCTCTATAACCTGTAATAATAAGGTTACCTGTCTTTTCAAAAAAATCTACTACATCAGAAATTACATCTTTATCATGTAACATGTCATCTAACCCGATATAGAAAATATAATCTCCCTTACTTAACCTAAGAGCTTTATTATAATTTTTGACTACCCCTAAATTATTCTCATTATGATTAATTACTGTTCTCTTAATATTATTATTTTTATTCTCCTTAATAAAACTTATAATCTCATCTTGTTTAAAATTACTACTACCATCATCATTAAAAATAATCTCTATATTAGAATAATTTTGTTTTAAAACAGATTCTAGACATTCTTTATAATATTGCAAATTATTATATGATAGAATAATTATACTAACTAGTGGAGAGCTCATCTTTAACTTTCCTCCTAATAATTATGATTTAAAATAGAACATCTTATTTTGAATAATTTAATAAAGTAGACCTTAATTCCCTCCAAGTGAATTTCAGCTCTTCTCTATTAATCTTCTTATTTTCTATTGATATTTCTAAATTATGATTAGCATCTATATAATTAGGTAAAATATTAATAGATTTTTCAAATAATATTTTTGCTTTTTTATTTTCATTTTGAAGTAACATAATACAACCTAAATTATTTATAGCTGCAGCATTTTCAGAGGCTAATTTAATAGCTTTTTCAAAAGCTTGTCTAGCTTGATTCAAATTACTTCTTTTTAAAAAATAAAGTCCTAAAAAGAAATATCCACTTGTTAAATTGGGAGCCATATTAATAACTTCCTGTATTACTTGATAAGCTCTTTCCAACTGATTAAGCCTAAAAAGTACTGATACAAAATCTATTTTGTTAATTTCATCTGATAAATTTCTCTTATTAATTGCTTCTTCAATAAAATTAATACTATATTTATTTAATATTACCTGTTCATCATTTAAAAAATCTTCAACCTTTCTTGAAGTATTCTGACTATGTCTCCTCAACTTGACAAGAGGCTCATCTACATAGCCAAACCCACCTAATTGGCACAGTCTAAGCCATAAATCCCAATCTTGAGAATAATGAAGATCAAGATCATATCCTCCGATCTCTAAAGCAAGCTTTTTATTCAAAAGTACTCCAGAATTAGATATAATTCTATTACGTACAAACTGATACCCTAAAATTTCCTTCGGTTCTGCTTGTTTCCAACTATGAATATTAGCGAATAAATCTCCCTTTTCATCTATTTGCTGATAAGCACTATGAACTAACACAAATTCTTCTTCATTCTGATTATTCAATTCTATTAATCTTTGACACTCTTTTTCTAAAAGTTCAGGCTCTGCTATATCATCATGATCCATGAACAATACCCAATCATTGTTAGCAATTTTCATACCTATGTTTCTCACTTGAGAAGAACCCTGATTACACTTAAGTTTATGTAATTTTATTTGACTGTAATTCCTAATAAATTTTTTAATAATATTTATAGTATTATCTTTACTATTATCATCTACTACTATTATTTCATTTAATGGCTTTGTTTGATTTAAAATACTATATATAGTTTCTTCTATAAATTTTTCAGAATTATATGTGGGTATAATTGCTGTTATCTTTCTTTCTTTTGAATAATACATTACTCTTCTCCTTATAAACTTAAAATTTTAAGACAATATATATTAATTATCATACAGTAAATCTACAAAACAACAATAATTTTCTAATTCTTTCATACCGATCTTTTCTAAATAACTTTTAATGTCATAGTAATAAGTTTCACTAAAAACTATTACAAATATTTCCTCTGGATCTTCATCCAACAGTTTTTCAGGAGAACATATCTTTTTTCCATCTAAAAATTTATTATGTTTATTTTTATCCGAATCTAAAAGATAACTAATATCATAATCAAACATATCTTTATTATCCTTATATCCTCTAGATGTTCCCCAACCAACTATTCTTTTCCCTTTAATATTAATTGATTCTGCTATACCTTTTACAAAATGTGCTACTTCCTTCTTTCTTGTTTTTGTAAAATCCTCCTCTAAAACTTCATTTTTTTCTTTATTAGTTGTGATTCCACCAGCTCTATATTTAATTAACTTTCTGTCTATAAAATCTATATTACATCCTTGCTTAGTCAAACTTAAATATCTAGGATAATCTTCCAATAGAATATACTCTTCATCTAAATATCCATATTTTTCTATTATTTTTTTTGAAAAAGGTGTTGCTGAACCAGCAATAAAGTTACCCCTACTTAATTTCAGATGCAATTCTCTAGGAGTATCATTTTTAATGAACTCCTTCTTTCTTTTATTAGGAAGAATTTCTAAACACTCTTGCATGTTTTTATCATAAACACATCTATATCCTGTAAATATGAGACTATTTGATTTTTTAAAAAAATTCACAATATCTAAAACCACATTTTCATCATATAACATGTCATCTAATCCAACATAAAAAATATATTCTCCTTCACTTAGTTCAATTGCTTTATTATAATTTTTAACAACACCTAAGTTTCTACTATTATGATTAATTACACATCTTTTAATATTTCCTTTTTTATTTTTATTAATAAAATCTAAAATTACATTTTTATCAAAGTTCGAACTACCATCATCACTAAAGATTATTTCTATATTAGTATAAGTTTGCATTAATATCGAACTCAGACATTCCTCTAAATATTGTAAGTTATTATAAGAAAGAATAATTATACTGAATAACGGTTTTGTCATTTTAATTGCCCCCCTTTTTTTTAATTATAGGTTGTTGAATAAAAGATTTTTCCAATTCAAAAAAGGAAAAGTTGCTCCTTTTCTAGTAGTGCATAGGTGACCAAACCTCAAAACTAGAAAGGAGCAACTAACAATGATTATATCACCTGAAGCTCTACAAGAAAACACCTTTTATCAAATTTGTTCTAAATTAAATGATATTTACTATGAAAAATTTGGATCTCAAAACAATGAGGGTCGTAGTCGACCTAAAAAATATTCTGGTCTACAAATAATTAAGTGCTTATTATATAAAGTTAAGAATAAAATTTATTGTCTTAGAGAACTAAAATCTGAACTTAAAGATGACCTATTAACCCTTGGAATCATTGGGTTTAATGAAGTTCCTGATCATTCTACTTTTGCTCTGAGATTTAAGCAACTTGAAAAAGAAAAATTTGATATACTTTTTCAATCAGTTGTTAAAAAGTTAAATCCTGATACTAGGATTACATCTATTGATGCGACAGCTTTAAGGAGCTCTAAAAACGATTCAGAAGCTAAATTTGGTCTATCAACATATTTAGGTAAATATAAAGGATATAAATTGCACTTAGCAACTTCAAATGATTATATTCCACTATCCTTTAAATTTACCACAGGTAATGTTTCGGTTTGACCCCCTAATATTGGAGAAAATCTTTGTTATACTTAATCATTCATAGTTTCTCTTTTTATGCAATAAAAACTTTAGGTTCAATCTCTTTATCTTTAATGGCTTGATAATATTGAGTTGGAGCTTGGTTATTTAAACTACCGTGTCTACGTCTTTGATTATAATATCTCATATATTCACTAACAACTTCATAGACCTCTATATAGCTTTTAAATTCATTACGACTATAACATTCGTCTTCTAATATAGAGTAAAATGATTCAATATGAGCATTCATATTTGGCGTTTTCACTGGTATCCTTTGGTGTTTCATACCTAAAGATTGACAGGTGTCATCTAATAGTTTGGAAACAAACTATGAACCATTATCTGTTCTTATAATAGGCAATGCCATACCTTTAAATTCTCTTTTAGCAAGAGCGTTTTTTAATATTCTACAAGCATCTTCAGATTTACAACTTAAACCTAGGTGATAGTCAATTATTGACCTATCAAAGACATCTATTATTGATAACTGAAAGAAAAATTGATCTGTTCCAGTGATATAACCATATTTAAGATCCATCTCCCAAAGTTGATTAGAATTACTAATCTCGTCTCTCTTAGCTAACTTTCTGGGATGATGCTTTTTCATCTTTCTTTGAGGTCTTAATATATCAAATTCTTTGCACAATCTATATACCTTTTTATGATTGATTTTAAGCATATAATCATCTTTTAAACAAGTAGTTAGCTTCTTATAACCATAAGGAAAACCATCACCTGCAACTAGTTTTAATAACCATTCTTTTATTTGTTCATCTGAAACTCTTTTACCACTATAGCTATAAGAATAGCCAGGGATGGGTCTACCATTAGGATTAATTGAGCTTTTATCATTTTCACTATTATGACTAATATTGTAATAATAAATGGATTCTTATAAACCGACAAAGTTTAAAGCTGTAACTATTTTATAACCTTTATTTATCCACTTTACTGCAATTTTTACTTTGTCAGTTACTGCGGGTTTGATTGGTCTCTTAGGTCTCTTAAAATAACTAATTCTAGTTCCTTTTCAGCAAGTAATTTTTTTAGTTGATCATTTTCAGAACTTACTTTCTCTAATCTTTTAGAAGTCTCTTTGAGCTTTTTCTTTTGATCTTTTGGTAATGAGTTAACAGAACCAGTCTTACGAGCTTTTTTAACCCAAGAATAAACGGTGCTTTTAGAAATTTCATGACGTCGAGCTACTAAAGAAATATTATCTACTTGTCTACATTCTTCCACAACTTGCTTTTTAAGTTCATTAGAATACTTTGTTTTAGGCATTTTTATTTAGTTCCCCTAATTTTAAATTATTCTAATTATACTACTAATGCACGATTTCTACAAGTCAGTTAGGGGGCTATATAGGCTTATGATAATACTTTTGATTGTTGTAAAGAAGTTATGGAACCATTAAAAGATTATGATGTCTTTATTCTTTTAGGTGATGCAGCTTATGATAGCACAAAATTGTTTAAGTTAGCAAATAATTTAGGTTTTAATATG
Organism: Halobacteroides halobius DSM 5150; assembly: GCF_000328625.1. NCBI lineage: Bacteria > Bacillati > Bacillota > Clostridia > Halanaerobiales > Halobacteroidaceae > Halobacteroides > Halobacteroides halobius. The sequence goes on from NC_019978.1 coordinate 2,257,505, forward strand.
CTAACTGATATAAATTATAGAAATGCTGGTTCTATATATGATTTTAATGACCAATGCGGAATAGAAAATGGTATTTATTTCAATTCTCCTATGGGAGAACAAATGTATAAAAATAAGATTAACTATTGAAAGATTATTTTCAATTTTAAAGAAGCGATATAATTTAGAATCTCCTAGATTATATGGTTTTAAAAGATATAAATCTCATGTTATATGGACTATCTTACTTTATTTAATAGAAAAATTGCTTGATGAATAAAATGGAATAACAGATAATAAATTTCCATGGAATAGATAAATTATGATTATTAAATAACAGTTAAAAACCCAACTTGTGATTTCTAGGAAATTTATTAGGTTAATTATTCAACAAGGTAAATTAAATAAAATCGGTTATTCAAAACTTTATTATAGGAGTAATATAATCATCAATCCACCTATACCCTAAGCATCTTAAATTAGATTCTATTTCCTGAACATAACTAGACCCTATTATCACATAAGAATCTCTTTTAAATTTATCTTCTTCTAATATTGATGGTTCATATATATAAATATCATTAATCTTTTTCCCTTGTTTATTCGGACTAATGTCTATAAGGCCATTAATATCTATACCTAATCCTTGTAAATAATTTAATGTCTTAATACCTCCATCACCAGAACCCCAAATAAAGATTTTTTTATCTTTTATAACATCTTTAAGAAGTTCTTTTTTAATATTTAAATCTAACTCTGATAAGTTATGAGTAATACTAAACAAATCATATTTAACAGTTAATTTTAAGAAATCAGCATAAGTAAATTCATACTTTTCATTAAGCTTATTATATATTACTTTATTTCCAAGCATTTTATATAAAGTATTCAACCCAAAACTTTTATAAGATGGATCCTTTTTCTCTAAAGCTAATTTAGCAATTAAAAAGGGAGTTATATCATCATCTATATAATCTATATCTTCTCTTAAACCGGGAAAAATTTTTAAAATATCATCTGAATTAATATCTAAAAAATTTTTAAGGATTTTAGGCAATTCCCAAGATGACCTAATTTTATTTTGAGGTGTATTTGCACTAATATTCTTTTCATCATCTCTAATACGGAACTTAATTAACTGCTCAGGCATTATATAAATATTATATTTCATACATAATCTGACCCAAAAATCAAAATCAGGCAATTGAGCTAATCTCTCATCATAATAACCAATGGTATTATAACATTCTTTACGTATTAGAACACTTGGATGACATAGACAGTTACCATGATTAAAAAAATAGTTTAGCCATTCAAACCTTGTTCTATTCTTCTGGTTAAAAGTTTTATAATAATCATGACTTTCATCTTTAAATTGCTTTCCAGTCTCATCTATTAACTCAACATAGCTGAAGACTGCTCCAATTTCACTATACTTATCTAAAAATTGAACTTGCTTTTCAAGTTTATCTAATACAAATATATCATCAGAATTTAAAATAGCAATATATTTTCCTCTAGCTCTATCTATACATTTATTAACAACTACACTTGCACCTTGATTTTCTTTAAAGCAGAATAAATCTATTCTAGAATCTGTAAACGATTTAATTACTTCTACAGAATTATCATTAGAACCATCATCAACAATAATTAATTCAAAATCTTGAAAAGTTTGATTTAACACACTATTAATAGCCTCTGCTATGTACTTTTCATGATTATATGATGGAATAATAACACTAACTTTAGGCATAACAAATTGCTCCTTTATCTTTTAAATGATTTTAAGATATCACAAATTTTATTAATATCATCAACATTTAACTCACCATATAAAGGCATTGACAAAACTTTTTTTACAATATTATTAGCAACTGGTAATTTAGATTTTTTAGCTGAAGATAATTGAGAATAAAAAGAATAGTTGCTTATTAACGGGTGAAAATACTTTCTAGTAAAAACATTAAATTCTTTAAATTTTTCATATACATAATCTCTAGATCTACCAAATTCTTTTTCATCAATTCTAATAACAAAATATTGATAATTACTTTTAACTCCTTTGATTTCTTCCGTAAAATAAACTCCCTTTACCCCTCTTAGACATTTTTTATAAGTATTAATAAGTAGTTTTCTCTTATTTCTTTCATCTTCTAAGTGTTCTAATACAATTAACCCTATAGCAGCTTGAATTTCATTCATTTTTCCATTTATCCCTGGCATGACTATTTGTTCTTCATTCTTTATCCCAAAATTTTTCATTAAATCAAACTTTTCTTTTAGTTCAGGGTCACTACAACTTAATGATCCACCCTCAAGTGTATGATACATTTTAGTAGCATGAAAACTCATCATTGATGCATCACCAAATTCACCTATTCCTTGATTATTAATTTCAACCCCAAAGGCATGGGCAGCATCATAGATTACTTTTAAATTATAATCATCTGCAATTTTTTGAATTCTCTCTACATCACAAGGAACCCCAAAGACATGAACTGGAAGTATGGCAGTTGTTTTTTCAGTAATTAAATCTTCAATCTTATCAACATTAATATTCATAGTTTGTTCATCAACATCACAAAAAACAGGAGTTATATTATTCCACTCTAACACATGGGTTGTAGCAGGAAAACTAAAGGGAGTTGTTATTACTTCTCCAGAAAGTTCAAGTGCTCTACACGCTATCAAAAGAGCAATTGTTCCATTATTAAATAATGATAGATTAGTTACTTTTAAAAAGTCTTGTAATCTATTTTCTAAACATTGATGCTGTTTTCCGTTATTTGTAAGCCATTTAGAAGTCCATATCTTTTTAATTTTTTTATTAACTTGATCTAAATTAGGTAAAAGAGGTCGAGTAATATATACAGGTTCTTCAAATCCTTTAATATTATGTTTCATATTATTAGCACTCTTCCTTTTTAGCTATAACTCTATAATGAATCGGCATAAGATCACGATCTGCTGTTTCTATCTTCTCTAAGCTTTTAATAGTAAATTTTTTTAATAATTCTTTTAATCCATATTCAGTAAATCTCCAACAATCTGGTAATGGTCCATGGATCCGAAAATTAAATGGAACTGTTATAAATACCAATCCTCCCGGTTTTAAAATGCGATTTATTTCTTTTATAGCAGAAAAAGGATTTAAAGTATGTTCTAATACTTCAGTACATAAAATATAATCAAAATAATTGTCATCTATTAATTCTTCACTATTTTGACATATATCTACTGTATAATCAGCTTCTGCTTCAGGATTAATATCTAATGTATAAACATTAGTTTCCTTAAAAAAAGCAATTGCACCTTCGTAATCTTGAGGAGCAATATCTAATAAATATGTTCCTTGTTTATCATATTTCAGGGCACACTTTTCTATAAAATCAGAAACATTTTTTCTAATTAATCTTAAATGTTCTTTATCCATTTGAGACACTTTAACATCTTCTTTCATTTTTATACTCTCCAATCTATTAAACTTTCAATAGCAGTTATGTCAAAAGTAGGTAGACTTAACTTATTAAAAACTTCAAGCCTCTCACTAAAGGAATCATCTATAAATATTGAATTATTTTGTTTTATATAATCACTTTTATTTTCAGACTTATTTAATATACTAATTGTTTCAAATAAATTTTCTATATTATATTCTTTTAAATAATCTAATACATTATCCTCTGAATGACGTGTGATTAAATGAACTTTAATTCCTTTATTTAAACACTGATAAATAAAACCAATAATTAAAGGATTCACCTTATCATCAATGATAATAGTATCATCTAGGTCAATATATACATTATCAAATTCTAAATCACTTTTAAATCTATTAACTAAAGCTCTATCCATTTCCATTCCAAATTTATTATAAACTATTTCCAAGTCAAAATTTAGACGGTCAAAAATACTTAACAACGGAAAATTGACTCCTAAATTCCTGTAAAGTCCCATTGAACCCGCAATTCTAGGCGCTATCTCCATTAATACTAATTCCCCATTTTTTCTTTTTTTAACTTGAAAAAACCATGCTCCTCTAAATTCTAAAGTATTATTTATCACCCTAGCCATTCTTTTAAAATTTTCATCATTAACAGGAAATGTATGTGCACTAATTCCATTATATATTCTTTCTCTTTCGCGTCCTTTACAAAATATTAGTTCTCCATATTTATTGGTAAAACAATCAATAGTATACTCTTTTCCTGGCAAATATTCCATCATAATTAATGAAGAATTTTTTTCTAAATAAAATCTTACATTTTTCTTTGAAAAAGCTTTATGAACACCTTTAGAGCCCTGTCCAATATCTGGCTTTAAAAACACCGGGAATTGAAAATCACTATCTAAATTTTTATAAATATAAGGAGTATTTATTTTAGATTTAAACACATCATATGTTTTATTTTTAGATCTACAAATACGACAAGTTTGAACTGGAGAACCAATTACTTCACATTTTAATTTATTTTTAAATTCTGCAAGTTTTAAAACAACACTATCATGAGCCGGAAAAATAAAATCAATATCATAACTTTTAATTATCAAATTAAGTTCATCTATAAATGTTGGTTCATTAACAAATGGTAACCCTTCAATATAATTCTTATAAACATATTTCCCGTGATTAGATTTTACACTTGAAGCTCCTAATAATTCTACATGAATTGATTTTGCAAGTGCTCTGTTAATTTCTAGTCCAATTTCAGATCCACATGGAAAAACTAATACTTTCTTTTTCATTAAAATACTCCTTTTGAAATTTACTTTGTAACTTCTATTATTAAATCAGATTCTTGTCTAGTTTCCTTATCACAAAAATCTTTAAATTCACTATCATTTAATTCCTTTTGAAATATGTTATTACAATTAAACCCTGCTTCTATTAACCTTCTTTTTAGTTCCTCTTCATCATATAAATATTTATGTCCCCAAGCTCTAAAACTAAGATTAATCATTTCAGCTCTTGTTTGTAAATATTCATATCCGTGTTTCTTTATCCATTCTTGATCTTTCCAGTCATCAGATAAATATTGCATAACCACAGATTTTAAACTTGGAGTAGCCACTCGCATAACTCCACCTTTTTTTAGTACCCTGAATACTTCCTCAAAAAAATAAATTCCCTCATTAACAGTCAAATGTTCAATAAAATGTTCACTATATATATAATCAATACTATTATCTTCATAAGGTAAGCCATCCCTAACATCTATATTCAAGTCAGCTGCTTTAGAATCTAAGTCAATGTTAACCCATCCATCAAAACAAACATCTCCACAGCCTATATTTAGCATTAACATATTATTCACCTACTTTAAATTTTTATATTTCATATCCTAGTTTAACTAAAGATTCTTTAACTTTCACAGGAATATTATTGAAATTTACACCAAGATTGCTTTTCCATGAATATACGCTTTCTTTAAAGAATACGTTATCTTTCTTTTTATCCCATTTTTTATACTCTTTTGAAGTATGATTTTTTATATTATTTTTAAATAATTTCGAATAATCTATTAGCTCTTTAGGATTCATTATATTTCTTTCAAAAGAAACCTCCAAAAAATTAGTTATTTTTTCTAATTCTATCTCAGGATTTAAAATTAAGTCTTCATATCTTATTTCTAAGAATATCTCATCATTATTTAGTCCAAAACCATGAATTTTATTTACTTCTTTCTCCCACTGTAATAAGTTTTCATTTATATCATTAGACCACCATGGCGTTTTAACAAAAGATAATGCCACATCTCTTCCATCTCGAACCATGTGTATAACCTTCATTTTAGGAAACAATTCTTTTAAAACATCTAAACATTGACCATACCATGGAGTCTGTTCTATAAATATCTCTTTATCATAACTATAGCAAATATGATCAAATAAATCTTTTAATAATTTTCTTAAATCAGTTTGAGGATAATGAAGTTCTTTAAAATGATGATAGTAATCAAAAAAATCTTCAAAATAATAAGGACATGACTTATTTATGAGCCTTATAAAATCATCAGCAGTATAATTCATAAACTCATTCTTTATATACTTTTCATATAGTCTATCACCATTACCAATTCCACAGATAATTTGTAATTCATGAGGAATACAAATCTTAGAATGAGCATTTAATACTTTAGATAATATAGTAGTTCCACATCGTCCAGTACCAACAATGAAAGCTATTTGTCTTGCACTACCTCTATAATCATATTTTCCAACTGACAAAATCTCACCTTCTTTAAAATAATTTTAATAAAAATACACATTATTCTTTTTAGCTAAATATAACACTCTATCTAAATCTTTTTCTTTTACTTTAAGGTACAATCCATCCCCTTTAGATTCCACAGTATTATTAATACCATTTTGAAAGAGTAATTTTTGAAATTTATTTATTCTATCAAAACTACTTTCTCTAACTTTTAAAATTTTCATTTTCTCATCTCCTAATTCTAATAATGAATACATTAGTATATAGTAATAAAACTACAATATTTTTATAGTTTCTATAACATACCTAACTTCATCATCCGACATCTTCGGATAAATAGGTATAGAAATTATTTTCTCATATAACTCTTCAGCTTCTAGACAAATCCCTTTTTGATATTCTAGTTCTTTATAGTAAGGATGATAATAGACAGGCATATAATGCACTTGTACTCCTAATTTATTATCTTTAAAATAATTAAAGACTTCTTTTCGGCTTTTATCCAGTTTATCTTCATCTATCTGTATAATATAAAGATGCCATGAACTATTTATATCTTCCTTTTGATAGGGTAACTTAAGCCATTTAATATCTTTTAATTCTTGTTTATAAATATCTGCTATCTCTTGTCTTCGTTTTAAAAACTGGTCACTTTTTCTTAACTGACTAATCCCTAAAGCTGCTTGAATATCAGTCATCCGATAATTATATCCCAAAAATTGTTGTTCATGATACCACTTTCCATGACTTTCATTTATATAATTATCTTCACTCTTTGTTATCCCGTGAGTTCTAAATTGGATTAACTTATTATATAACTCCTTAGAGTTGGTAGTTATCATTCCACCTTCTCCAGTAGTAATATGTTTAACCGGATGAAAACTAAAAATAGACATATCACTTAAACCACCCATTTTTCTACCTTTATATGTAGCTCCTAAAGAATGAGCTGAATCTTCAATTACAATTAAATCATATTCTTCTGCTATCTGATGAATCTCATCTAAGTCACAAGGTTGGCCAGTAAAATGAACTGGAATAATAGCTTTAGTTTTATCTGTAACCTTCTTTCTTATTTCTTTAGGATCAATATTATATGTATCTGCTTTAATATCAGCAAAAACAGGAGTTCCTCCCTGATATAAGATACAGTTAGCTGATGCAGCAAAGGTTAATGGAGTAGTAATTACTTGGTCTCCTTCACCTATCCCAGCAGCAAAACAAGCAGCATGAAGTGCTGCAGTTCCATTAGAGACTGCTACCGCATACTCAGCATCAACATAATCCGCAAACTTCTCTTCAAATTCTTTTATCTTTGGGCCAGTGGTCAAATAATCACTCTTTAGAACTTCAACTACTGCATTTATATCGTCATCATCAATCCACTGTTTACCATAAGGGATAAATTTACTCGTCATTAATATCACCTCCATCCTATTCTGTGTCTGTATTCTGTGTCTGTATTCTGTGTCTGTGGCAGTAATTTGTAGTCTGTAGTTTGTAAAAATCAAAACCTCTAACTGCAAAGAAACTCTATACTTTTTACTAATAAAATTTTAATTTTATGATTTTTACAGACCACTAACACAAACACAGACCACTAACACACATAACTGACACTAATTTATAACGCTTTGATAAGTCCAGTTAACATTTTACTTATATTGTCTAATCTTTTTCTTAGTTCTAAATACTCTTCTTTACTTATATAACCTAGATCCCTTGCTAATAACAAATGATACTTTAACTCACCTATCGAACCTCTAGCAATTACACTGAATTGTCTATATTCTTGATTACTCTTTCTATAATTACCCTCCATCAAATTAGCATTAACCGATGAACTAGCTCTTCTTATCTGTGATACAAGTTCAAACTTCTCCTCTTGAGGAAAAGACTTCGTAATTTGATATAAATCTATTGTTAATTTATGAGCTTTTTGAAAAACATCTAAATCCTCAACAGATTTTATCATATATATCCCTCCTGATTATATAAATGATTTTTAATCATAGTATAACCAGAAAAGTAAATTTAATCCTCAATTGTCTCTTTACTAACACCAGTCACTGACACTGACTACTAACCACCGGCACTGACTACTGACACGGACTACTGATAGCTCACGACTCACAGCTCTCTTATAATTCCCCTCATCTCTTCAATACTAATCCACTCATCATTCTTATCACTTCTATACTCAAATCCTTCTTCCAAAGCTTGGCCATCATCATGATTATTTTTACCCCACCAATTAAATTCCGGTTGAATAATATAATGATCATCAAATTCTAAAGTATGTCTAGCATCTGCTCGACTAATCAAAGATTCATGTAGCTTCTCTCCTGGTCTAATACCTACAACTTCTTGTTCACAATCTGGGGCTATTGCTCTAGCCAAATCAGTAATCTTCATACTAGGAATCTTAGGCACAAAAATCTCTCCACCCAATATCTTCTCTAGAGCCAAGATTACCATCTCTACTGCTTCTTCTAAAGTAATCCAAAACCTAGTCATTCTTTCATCAGTAATAGGTATAATTCCTTCTCCTCTCTTCTCCTGGAAAAATGGAATCACACTTCCTCTACTTCCCAATACATTACCATAGCGTACTACAGAGAACTTAGTCTTCTTCTTACCTGCATAGGAATTTCCTGTAATAAATAACTTATCTGAACATAATTTAGTTGCACCATAAAGATTTATTGGGTTAGCTGCCTTATCAGTACTTAAAGCTACCACCTTCTCTACTCCTCTATCAATAGCAGCATTAATAATATTTTCAGCTCCTAATACATTAGTCTTAATTGCTTCAAAAGGATTATACTCACACTCTGGTACTCGCTTTAAAGCAGCTGCATGAACTACAATATCAACATCATCAAAAGCCCGATAAAGTCTATCTTTATCTCGTACATCACCAATAAAAAATCTTAATCTATCATCAGCATATTTTGAACGCATCTCTGCTTGCTTTAATTCACCACGACTTAAAATAATTAATTTTTCTACATTATATTTATCTAATATTAATTCAGTAAATTTCTTCCCAAAGGACCCCGTACCACCAGTTAATAGTATAGTTTTATTATCTAGCATAACTGCATCACCTTACTATCTATATTATCTAACTCTTATTATCTATAAATTTTCCTTCATTTAAAAGTGATTGCTTGGTATTACTATATGAATTAAGAATTTTCTCTCCTTTATTCAACTTATTCTTTTCTTTAGATAAATTTTCTTTCTTTCTCTGAATCATCCCTTTATTTTCCTGCTCTAAAGACTGAAGTTTCAAAATAATCTTTTTTAATACCTTCCTAATCATTTTTAATTCTTCTTTTTTAGGAATATCTTCTTCTAACAACTTATTAATAAATTTCTCATTATTAATAATATTGAATTCTTCTTTTAACTTATTTCGACAAGTTATTATTTTTTCCTGCAATGTTTTTATTCTTTCAACTACTTCTTTTTTTCTACCTAATAATTTATTTGATTCTAAAAAATTATCTTTTTTAATAAGATTGTTTTGTTCTTGAGTAAAATTTAATAATTTACGATAATTATCATACTGTTTTTGATAATTATCTATTAAATCTGAAATTGACCTTTTTAATTTATCCTTCAATATTAATTCCTCCAGCTTGTTGGCCTTGCTGCTTATTCTTTAAATTATGAGCTGCTTCTACCCAAGTCTCTTTTAACTCACCTAACATCTCTAGAACCTCTTCTAATGGCTCAACCTCCTTCTTAATATTGGCCTGGACTAACTGATAATTCATATATTCATATAAAGCATCAAGACTTTCAGCAATCTCTCCCCCTTTATCACTATCTAAAGTAGCCCTCAATTCAGAAATAATAGATTGAGCTCTATTCAAAGCGTTATTAGCTAAATCTTTGTCTTCTTTTTCAACTCCTTTCTTACCACTTCTTGTGAACTTAATTGCTCCATCATATAACATAAGCAATAACTTCTCTTGATTAGCCGTCTGCACCTGAGTATTTTTATACTGTTGATAAGGATTATTTGCCATTAATATCCTCCCTCTAATTATACAAACTCTATTTCACTTATATATTCTAATAAACATATAAATATTTTTCGATACTCTTTTAAATGGACCTCCAATTCGTAATGAATCAAATCAGATAATAAAAAGTAATCTTCGTTTTTCATAGCTATTATAAGCTCACCAGCTAAAAAATCATTAAATTGCTTAATATAATCATTTATAACTCTTCCCTCGTACTGTAACTCATTATAATCTACTGGTAACAAAGAATCAACATTATATAAAAGTTGATTTAATGACTCTATCCCTGAAATCAAATTATTAAATTTTTCAAAAGCCACTCCATAATTTTCCTCTTCTAAAGCCTGAGAGATTAAATCCTTTCTTAATAAAACCTTATCTATATAATCTATTGCTCCTTGTAATGGTTCTATAATCTCTTCTTTTTCTATATCTACATCTATCTTCTTCAATCAACTCACTCCTCACCAATATACCCCTCTATATTCTCGACTCCTACTCTAAAAAGTTTCAAAGTTAGGTTACAAATTCGTTTAATATCCCTTAATTTATCCAGTTCATAACTAGACCATTTATCAAACTTCTCCTCTGTATCAATAGATAAATCCCCTAATGCTACTTTATACCTTTCAAGCTGTACAAAAATAGCCTGACAAGTAAACAAAAAGAACATATCCATCTGTGATATCATAGCCACTTCAGTATTGATCTCACCATATTTTTTTTGAGCATATGTTATAGCATCATCACTCTCTTCAAATTCCTGCTTAGTCTTCTCTAGTAAATCAATTACTTCTATAATTCTTTCTCTAATCTCTTCTAACTTAGATAGCTTCTCCAAAACCTTTTCTTTAAACTCATCAGCCTTGCTGTCTACTTCTTTCATTTGAAATGAGTTAACCAGTTGATGAAAAGGAGTAACCTTTTGCGTAAAATACTGTTCGGCTGTTTCTTGTAGAGTTTTTACTTCTGTTCCTTCAATATATGCTCCACCTTCTGTAGCATCAATACAATCTATTCCTGTCTCAGCAATCTTATACTCAAACCAGTCTTTAAATATCTTCCACCATTTTCTTGCTACTAATCTTTCTCCATTATATCCTTTTACTTCTACTAAATCATCTCTAGCGGACACATCATCTACTGTAAGCTTTCCTTCAAATTCATCATACCTTGTATCTCCAGTATGAGCTAAACCATCAGAAGAAAAGGCTAAATCTTGACCAATTAAAATAATAGGCTCACAACCTAAAACTTGAGCTATACTAAAATTCAAATTAGCCACAGAATTTCCAATATCAAATCCCGTAACTCCCTCAATGTTATCTGCAAACCATTCTTCAGTATAAATATTATTTCTAAAGACAGTTATTTTTCTGCCAGGAAAATTATTATATAATTCAGGATAAGCAACTCCCCCAGTAACTAAAGTAACTTCCTGGGGAATCCTATCTTCTGCTATTAAATCTCTAAAGAAATAATTATAAACTTCCTTTGTACGCTCCACTACCCCTACAATATCAGGAATGATCCCTTTATTAAGTAGTTTACCTAATACAGTATCAGCTGTAATAATTAGAACCTCATCTTGATACTCCTTTAATACGTCTATATTCTTATCCAATGATGGCCCAGCTGCAACACAGACTGCAGGTTTATTCTGATAAGCATCTATCTTACCTAGATTAATACTATTTAAAATATGTTTCATATTAGTAAATATCTGATCTACTCCAATCAATGTATCCCCAGGATCATTCCCTAAAGTTTTAGCCAAAAAATGTATCGTCTTAAAGAATTCCTTCTGAATTTTATTATATTTATCTCTTTCTATTTCCTTTAAAATAGGAGTTTTAAAGAAGTCAACATTTCCTGCCACTAAAGCATTATAATCTATTCGTCGCATAACCTGTTGCATCCTATGAGTATATTCCTGACTAGTACCATCAAAAATCATTACATTTCTAGGAATCAAAATATCTGTTAAGTCTTGCTGCTTCATTACTTCTTTTAACATGTCAAGTCTATTCTCAATAATTATTAACTGTGATTCGTGATTAAAACATCTCAATATCTCTCGTATATAATGGCCACAACCTATACCAGCTACCCCAATCAGATTATAATAACCTAAATCCAATTTTTCAATCTGCCTCTTAGCTTGACTTCGAGGCCGATATAAACTATGCACCAACTGTTCCTTATCTTGAACAGAAACTTTTAAGGTATAATCACTATTATTTTTAGTGGACAAAACTGTAAAATCATCTGCTCCATCATTCAATTGATCAATCTTATTAGCTAAATAAGGATTTATTTCTGCTAATGCTTTAAGATTCTGGCTATAAATTTCACTCATCTAAGTCACCATCCCTAACAACTTATTAAACATTACTAAATAAACTCCTACTAGAAATTATTACATTAAACCTAAACTACTAATTTGACCTGATAGCCAAGACTGTTGACTATTCATGTTAGCTATTGCTTTTTCCATTGCTAAAAATTGCTGTTCAAGATTTTGTTTTCTAAGGGCTAAATTACGTTCTTGATCTTTAATTGATTCTTTCATTCTCTCAATTTGATCCCCTAACATTTCTGTCTTGTTAGGAATGATTCCTTCGCTTTTTACCATCATATTAGTATACTCTTTTAACTTAGTAGCAATTCCATCATAATTGTAATTTGCATCTTCACTATCAGCAGTAAATAAATCAACCACCTGTTGAGGATTATTCTGAATTGCTTTTTTAAATTCGCTTTTATTAATTGATATCTTACCATATCTATCTACCTCTATTCCTACTTCAAAAGCAGTAGTAATATCATTTCCAGTAGCTACTTCTTCAGTTAACTTGGTTCGCAAACTACTTTGTAATCGCATTAGAGTACCATCACCTTGCAAAGTTGCCTTTTTAGCACTCTTAGTATCAGTAAAATCTACTACACTATTGTATTGATTAACCATATCCTTAAGTGCATTATATGCTTTATCAGTATCAGCACTAACATCAATAGTAGCAGTATCGCCTACTTGGGCACTATTTTCAATATTAAAGGTTACTGCATCAACTGCATTTTCAAAGCTATTATCTGAACTCGTAATTCCACTTATCCCATTAATAGTAATTTTTGCATCCTGAGCTGGCTGGTATCCATCTTCTGCATCATTACTAGGAGTATCCTCTATACCATCGGTTCCACCTTCATTTACATAGCCATTATCACTATTAGTAGAATCATAAACTCCTAAGTCAGTTAATAAATTACCTCCATTTTCATTCAAAGTCATTGAACTATCTGCTCCAGTCTTATTACTTTCTAATACAAGTCTATTATCTACTATAGAAGCAGTTACGCCTGCCTGACTATCATTGATTTTGGTTACAAAATCAGATAAAGTATCACTACTAGTCATATCAATTATTGTCTTATTAATTTGAGGGTCACTACCTACAGTATCATATAAACTATTCTGAGTAAGGGTATTCTGTTCTCCTCCTTCAGTACCATGCATTTTTAGAGTAGTACCAGTACTAACTTGATAGCCAAAATTATAATTTCCACCAGTGTCAGTATCAAGATTTAAATTACCTAAATTACCTTCAGCAGTAGCTAATTTAAGTGCAGTATAATTCTCTCCATTTTTACTAATAGCCACAACATCTCCGTTACTATTGGTTAGCCCATATTTATAAGTTGAACCATCAATTGTAGTATCAGTTATATCAGTTACATCGTAAGTCTTTCCATCTTCCATAGCAATATCACTAGCATCACCATCAGCAGTAGTAGCATCTTGAGTGCCACTAGAAGTTGCTTCTGCTATCTTAGTACTTCCTACCACTCTTTGGGCCTGAGCTTTCTGGTCAATAGTAATATCGTAACTTCCTTTGATCGCTTCTGTAGTAGCACTTGCAGTTAATACATCTTTATCACTAGTTGTTGTTTTTTTACTAGTAAAAGTCTCTTGTTTTTGCAAGTCTTCAAATAGTTTATCTAACTTAGAAAGTCGTGAATTAACATCGCGCCAAGCATTCTTTTCTTGCCTTATCTGAGAAATATCATCTTGAATTGGAGCAATAGTCTGCTGCCTACTTATATACATCATCTTTTTAATGAATTGATCAGTAGGGAATCCACTAGCTAAACCACTTAATGAAACATCCATACTAAACACCTCCTATAGTTATGAAAGAAAAAAGCCGGTCAATATGACCGACCTCTTCACTAAATAAAATATATTAAATTATCCTAATAGCTGCATTACAGCCTGTGGCTTTTGATTTGCCTGAGCTAACATAGCAGTACCTGCTTGACGCATAATTCTTTGCTTACTTAACTCCATCATCTGCTTAGCCATATCTGTATCTCTAATTCTAGATCGGGCAGCTGTTAAGTTCTCTTCAGATGCAGATAAGTTATTAATTGTGTGTTCAAAACGATTCTGCTGAGCACCTAACTTAGCTCTCTCATTAGATACTTTGTTGATTGCTTGGTCAAGAACACTGATAGCCTGTTCAGCATTTTTTTGAGTAGTAACACTAATAGTACCTGTTCCTACATTTAAGTCTTCTGCTTTCATAGATCTAATACTAATTTCAGTATCCTGACCTTGATTGGCTCCAATCTGGAAAGTCACAGAATTATCAGTACCGGCTGTTTTCTGTCCAGCAGTAACTGTAACTGTACTAGCAGTATTAGCATTAACAGAACTTGCATCAAATTTCACCCCATCAAAGCTAATAGATGTAGCACCTGTATCTTTAGCTACTACTTCACCAAATGAATTCTCAACTACTATTCCACTAGTCGTTGTACCTACATGGCTAACCTCATATTCCCCATTAAACTCAACTTCACTATTTATTGTAACAGTAGTATTACCACTAACAGTTGCTTTAGCAACTTGACTCTTATCTTCTTGACTTCCATCAAGTAATTTCTTAGTATTAAACTCAGTCGTTTCAGCAATTCTGTCAAGTTCATGAGACAGCTGTGTCATTTCCTTTTGAATCTCTTTTCTATCAGACTTAGTATTACTATCATTAGCTGCTTGAACAGATAATTCTCTCATTCTCTGTAAGATAGAGTGAGTCTCTTTTAGTGCCCCTTCAGCTGTCTGAATCATAGATATTCCATCCTGTGCATTCTGCTGAGCCTGAGAAAGACCTTTAATCTGGCTCTCCATCTTCTCACTAATAGCTAATCCAGCCGCATCATCAGCAGCTTTATTAATTCTTAAACCAGAAGATAACTTCTCTAATGAATCACTCATTGCTGAATTGGTATTTTGTAATTGATTATACGCATTTAAAGCTGAAATATTAGTATTAATTCTCATTTCTTATTCCTCCTTGAGTTTGTTTTAATTTTCAACATCCTTGTTGAAAATTAGGTAAGTTGATATTTTACTACTAACTATCTATAGCTTAGATAAGTTAGTAGCCATTGCTACCCTAAGTTTTGGGTAGTGGGTACTAGATAATCAATATTAGAGACTACCTACTACTCACTACTCAACTTTTTAGTATTGGGTAATTGGTACTCTCGACTCCTCTCAATACTGTTATCGATAAGACATTAATTTTTTTAACCAGATTCAACCTTACTCATTTACTATTTAAGTCTATTAAATAAGTATACCTTCATATTACTGGCCAAAATCATCTAATTACTCTTCATTTCATTATTATTCGATATTAGATGTTGAGTTTTACCCATTATAAATCACACACTACTCATTACTTATTTTTTTAATTAATTCACTCAAACTCCCAACCTTCTGACTTGCTGCCTCTTTATTAGTTGCTTCTATTTCTTGATAGATTTCTTTACGATGAATCTCAATATCTTGAGGAGCATCAATACCTAACCTAACTTGTCCTCCTCCAGCCTCTACTACTGTAATTTCTATATTATCTCCTACCATGATACTTTCATTTTCTTTACGAGTTAGGACTAACATTTTTTCACCTCATTTAGTATTGGGTAATGGGTAATGGGTATTGGGTAATGGGTGTTGGGCAATGGGTATTGGGTTATCGGCTTTACTCACTACACACTACTCACTACACACTACTCACTACACATTACTTGATAGATCTCATCAACCCTGCTAACATCTTACTTATTTGGTTTATCCTTTCTTTAAACTCTAAATATTTTTCTTCACTTATGTAATCTAAATCTTTGGCTAATAAAATATGATATTTGAGTTCACCTACTGAACCTCTAGCAATACCAACAAATTGTTTATACTCTCCTTGAGTCTTTCTATGACTTCCTTCCATCAAATTAGAATTAATAGAAGAACTAGCTCTTCTTATCTGAGACACCAGACCATACTTTTCTTCTTTAGGAAAAGAATCAGTTGTTTTATACAAATCTATTGTTAATTTATGAGCCTTCTGAAAGACATCTAAATCTTCAATATACTTCATATAACTATACACCCCTTTGATTAATGTTGGGTTATGGGTAATCGGTATTGGGTTATGAGTGTTGGGTATTGAGTTATGGGTTATCGGTTTCACACACTACACATCACACACTACCTACTACTCATCACTCATTACTCATCACTCATCACTCATTACTCATTACTCATTACTCGCTACACACCACACACTACTCATTACTCGCTACACATTACACACTACACACTACTCACTACCCATTACCCGCTACTTTCTTATTACCCGCTACTTTCCTATTATCTCTATCACTAAATAATTTGAATTTGACTGGATAACTTGTATCCTCTAAAATAATCTGTCTACCAATCCTCTCTCTCTTATTAATCACTAGTGGTGCTTTTAGATTCATTGTCATCTCTTTTGGATTATCTGGTACTACCACAATATTAATCACCAATACATCCTCTTGACCATTAATTTTTAGCTCTCGCTTTACACTCTCTTTTAAATCAAATTCATAAGTTTGACAAAAAGCCCACGGTTCAGTAACTACAAAAGCTAAATCTGGATTATGTACCGCTTGTAACCAAAAGAAATCAGTCTCTTGATCTTCTATTAGCATAAACTGTTTCTCATCTTTAAATCCATATAACCCTTGGTGAAAAATAATTATTTCTTCTTCTGAAACTTCTATCTCACCAAATCTAGTTGTTTCTATCCTCATGCTATTAACCTCCATGCTAGGTATTGAGTAGTCAGTGTCTACACATTACATATTTAAATTATCAATTATTTCCTCACATCTACTGCCCTAATCTCTAACTTAGGCTTCTGCTGTTGATAAACCTTTACTTTTCCCCAGTCTAAATCTACCTTAGGCCAACTTGGCTGTGAGTTTAACTGCACTCCATCAAAATCTTGTTTCTTAAATTCAATCTCTTGTTTTCCAACTTTGACCTTAACGTCAGCTCCTCGCTTCCATCTTAAACCTACCTTTCTCTTTTTGTTTTGAGAATTTTTCTTAGCTTGCTGGATTAGGGGTTTACCTCCTTTTTCAATAGCTGCTAGTTTATCTCCTTCTTTTGCATATTCGGCAATCGATTTTAAAGCAGCTTGTTGACCCTGTTTAGCTAACTGACGACTATAAGCTGATTGAGTTTTATAATTTAGATCAGCTCGTGCTTGAGTCATATCAACCTTTACTTTAGTAGGTTTAGAATTTATTTTTAGTTTACCCGGAATCTGCTGTAATTTAAACTTGCCTGGTGTTTGCCTTACTTTTATTTGAGGAGGTTTTATCTGTAAACCAATTTTAGCAAACTGTTGATTGATTTTTAAGCGCAAAAGTATCAACTCCCCTTACCTCAGAAACTTCACCAAACTTGGTTGAATAATCCTAGCCCCTGATGACAAAGCAGCTCGATAAACATTCTCACTCATCTTTAAATTCATAATTGTCTTGGCCATATTAACATCTTCATTCTCAGATTTTAATTGTTTTAAATTAATTCGATTTTCTTCTAAACGACTTTTATTCATCTCCAAACGCTTTTGTTTAGCACCCACTTCAGCTCTTCTTCTTAATAAAAGATCTAATTTTTGATCTATTCCGCCAATTCTTTCTTCAGTAATTGCTTCACCATTTCCTTTTCTCAAATTTTCCTCTAGCTTTTTCAATTCTTCTAATGTATCTTCAAAATAATCACCTGATTGATTAATAGAGATAGTTACTCCCTGAGATATTTTCCGCTTAAGACTTCCCTGCCCGCCTTCGTAAACATATTTTTTGTTCTCAATTCCTAATTTATTGACAATATTATCTCCACTTATATTAGCTACTTCTAAAGTAGTACTTTTATCATTAGCTTCTATCACTAAAGAGTTATCATCATCTATTTTAGCCATTACAGTCGTCCCACCTAAACTACTGCCATCAATCTGATTAGCAATCTCATTTAGAGTAGTCGGATTGCCTCCACCAGTAGTGGAATCAACTGTTATAGTTTGTGTATTACCACCAATTTTTATTTCAAAACTACCATCATAACCTAAGTTAACATTAGGATCTGCTACAGAACTAGAATTCAATACATTAGATGGAGCATCTGTATAAGGTTTGCTCTTTGTCTTCTGGCCTGCAAAGATATAACGACCATTATGAGTTGAATTAGCGATTCCGACTAAACTTTCTCTTAATTGTTCAACCTCTTCAGCAATTGCTTCTCGATCTGTATCACTTAAAGAATCATTGGCCCCTCGGACTGCTAACTCTCTAGTTCTTTGTAGTACTTTAGTAGCTTGACTATAAGCATCATCAGTCGTTTGTAACCATGTAATTCCATTATCTATATTCTCAATATACTGCTGATTATCTTCTAGAGAAGTTTCTAAACGCATACTGCGGACTGTTCCTGTTGGATTTTGGGAAGGTAGACTAAACTTTTTCCCTGTAGCTAACTGCCGATTATATTTAGACAGCTTTTCTCTACTTTGATTTAGATTGGATAATAAGTTATTTACCATCATCCCATTATTAACTCTCATTCTACTTCACCTCTACTTAGCCTAATTTTCTAATTAATGTGCCTAACATCTGGTCTAAAGTTGATGTTACATTAGCTGCTGCTGTATAAGCATGTTGGAACTTAATCATCTTACCCATTTCTTCATCAAGGGATACACCAGCTATGGCTTCTTGTTGTTGCTGTAAATTTTTTAGTAAAGTTTCTTGATTATCTACCATGCGCTTGGCCCGTTGGCTATCGACACCTAACCGTGCTATATTGGAGCTATAGTATTCAGTAATACTAGCAGTACCTGAATTAAATATTTGTTTGCTCTCTAAATTAGCTAACTGTAAAGCATTAGTCCCGTCACCTGGACTATTTGGACTAGAAGCAGCTGCTATTTTCTTTAAGCCCGAATCTCCTTTAACAGCATTGGCTAAAGCTATATTTTCTGCTGTAGTACCAGTCAAGAAATTATTACCTGTACTATTATCCAATCCATAACCACTTTGGTGTATTGTATTAAAATCAGCAACTAGTGTCTGAGCCATATTATCTAATTGGTTTCTGTACTTAGGTATTTCTACATCTCTAGCAGCCAAGAGACCTTTAAGCTCTCCTGATTTAAATTGTACTTTATTACCACTTTTCCACTGAACGTCATAGAGATTAGTAGCAAGGTTATTTTGCACTTCTAATTTATTAACTTCATCTCCTATTACTAATTTAGTCCCATTAATCCCTATTCTTAGAGCACCTTGTTTACTTTCCTGAACCTGGGTATTAGTCAACTTAGATAATTTTTTGACTAATAGATTGCGTTTATCCCGTAAGTCATTAGCATTTTGATTATTGCTTTCTACTGCTACTATCTGCTTATTTAAATCGGCAATTCGTTGCCCATAGGAATTAATCTCTTCTACCTTAGTTTTAATCCGACGATTAAGTGAGCCTTGGTAATCCTCAAGTTGAGTATCTAAGTGGTTGAACATATTGGTTAGTGCTTTAGCTTTCTGTCTTACTGTAGCTCGGACTGCTTTACTCTCTGGTCGATTATTTAATTCTTCTAAGGAATTAAAAAACTCACCCATTGAGTTACGTAATCCTTTATCTGATGGCTCATTAAAGATCAATTCAATCTTTTTAAGAGCTCCTCTTTTCATCTCCCACATACCCTTGGTACTAGATTCTTGTCTAATCTGTTGATCAACAAATTCACTTCTAATCCGTTTGATTTGACTTATCTTTACTCCAGTTCCTACCTGACCTGCTCCTGAAACACTAAGAGGATCAGTAGCAGTTCGGATTGCTCGCTGGCGACTATATCCTTCTGTATTGGCATTAGCTATATTATGACCTGTTACCTCTAAAGACTTCTTTTGGACTTGTAAAGCCCGCTTGGCTATTTCTAATCCACCGAAAGTCGACATTTTATTCACCCCAGACTTTTATTAATTGATCGTTGTTACGCCTTATGATTCAACATTGAACCACCATTCTGATTTTGATTAACACTACCTTGCCTACTATAAGTATTATTTTGTTGATTAACTCCTAAAATACTAAGATTAATATTGGCTAATTGCAGGGCATCTTCTAGTAACTTCCCATTTAATTGATTTAGATCCTGTAACTTCATTGTCATCTTTAGTAATTTATCTTGTAAATTATCTAACCTACTTCTCATCGGCTCTTTAGCATTTGCCATCACTTGAGAAATGTTTTTTTCTCCTACTAGTTGTTCTCGAGTATTCTCTAACTTTTGTACCGTTTGTAGATATTCTTCTTCCTGTTTGATTATCTCTTCTAGTTTATCTAGCTTATCATTCATAATTACTTCTTGTTTTTCTTTAGCCAACTGATAAACTTCTTGGTATAATTTATACTCTGCTGCCAATAGATCAGCCAACTTCTTTAAGTTAGCTTCCATATAATCATCCTTCCTTTACACCCGTTTGTCTACTATTTTATCTAGTATATCTGTAGCTATTTCTTCTCCATTGACATTATAATTTCCTTGTTTAATTTCTCTTTTTAACTTAGTAACTTTTTCCTGTCTAATTTGTGGACTATAGTCTATCTTTTCTTTAACGTTTTGTAAGTGTTGCATCTCATCAGATAAAGATAATTGGTCTTTCTTTTTTACTGGTTCAACTTTATTAGTTTTATTTTTCTGATCTTTATTATAATTATTGATCAACTTTGCCATTCTACTACCATTAACTTTCATGCTACCACCTACTTTCTTTTGGTCTTTACACTCTATTTATCGAAAAGTTTAACCAAAAGTTAAATCTTGAGCTAAATGGTAAAGAGGGTTTAAAGTAGATTAGCTAACCTAAGATAAGCTATTCTACCTTAAACCCTTAAATTCAAATCAATTTGATTAATCTCTAGTAAACATCCGGTCTTGTTTCCCTTTGTTATTTTCTTTCTTTTTCTTCTTTGGCTTCTGATTCCCTTTAAATCCTTGCTGTAATTTTTGGCTACAGTCTTCACAAAACCGACCGTTTTTAATTGGGGCACCACATCGTTCACACTCTACACTTAAGTCAACTCCATCTAACTGAGCAAATCGTCCCTCTTTAATAAATTTAGTAATCAAATCTTCTGCTACCTCAGTCTCTTCACTAATCTCCTCAACATTTGCTCCTGGATGATCCCATAAGTAATTTTTAACTTTTTCAAAGTCTCTTTCTTCATCTTGTTTACACCTAGGACAGATCTTCTCCCTTCCTACTGGTGAGAAGACACGTTTACATCTTTTACATTTCTTAATTCCCATTGCCATCCCTCCTAATCTTTACTCATTTATTTTTATTTCTCGATTGTTGCTAAAATTCCTTTTAACTATTAATTCCTCTTCCTGTAGCTAAGGTTATTACCTTAATGGAGTGGGCACTATGATTTAATAAAATCCTGCTAGCCTCATTGACTGTTGCCCCTGTAGTATAAATATCATCTACTAACAATATCTTTTGCTCTTTAACTAAATGACCTTGTTCAACCTTAAATTTATTTTGTACATTTTCTAACCGCTCCTGACGTGATAATTTACTTTGTTTTATTGTGTTTTTTTGCCGGGCCAATAACGATTTAACAGGTAAATTAGTATTTTCTCCTAATTCTCGGGCCAACAAATAAGCCTGATTAAACCCCCGTTCTTCCATTCTTTCTTGATGAACAGGAATATAGGTGATCAAATCGATTTCCTTAAGATCATAAAATTGCTGAGTATAGATACTAAGTAACTCTCCTAACGGTCGGGCCAAGCTCTGGTAGCCATCATACTTTAGCTGTTTAATATACTGCTTTAAGCCCTGCTCATAAATTCCGACTGCTCTAGCTTCTGCAAAGAAAAATCTTCGCTGCCTACATTCCTGACAAAACCTCTCCTTAGCACCAATTGACTTACCACACTGCTGGCAAAAGTCATCTGTAATAAACTCTATTTTAGTAATACACTTATTACATAAGCTAATCTCTTGGGGCTTAAATTCACTCCCACAACTAGGACACTGAGGAAAGGAAGGATAAAATAATTCTAGTAAAGCTGTTGCTAGTTTAGATAAAATAAGTTTCACCACACTTTAAATGCCCTTTTCTAGCTGCTTCCTGATTTAGATCTTGAATCATATCTCTTGCTAACTTCATTTCTTTAGTAATCTCATTTCCTACCAACCAGACCCTCCCTTGAGGATACTTGATTGATCTTCCAGAACGTCCTGCCATCTGAATTAAGGACTGTTCATCAAAAACATAATCCCAATCAGCAAATAAAACTAGTACATTAGCCTTCTCTATTGTTATACCCCGCTCCATAATTGTTGTTGAGACTAAAATAGGATACTCACCTGCTATAAAAGACTCTCTTTTTTCGTCACGTAAATCATCCTGAGCATGACTACCTTGGACCCAACTTTGCCCATTAACTTTAGGGAAATAATCCTGTAAACTTTCTACTACTAATTCAACTAACTTGCGGCTAGGTAAAAAGATAAATACCTGGGCCAACTCCCCTACAACCCACTTCTTTAGTTCTTCAACCACTCTTGGGGGTAGCTCTACCTGCTCTATTTCTTTATCATAAACTAAATCTAATGCCATCAACTCCGGTTCAGGTAGAGGATGACCATGATACCTAGCCGATAACTTAATTAACTTACTATTCTGATCAGCTTTAATTTCTGTTATTTGTGCTTGACTAGGTGTAGCAGTCATATAGACTAGTTTACCTTGTGCTTTACGAGCTTGTCTAACAGCCCGTTGTAACATCTCACTACCTTGATAAGGAAAGGCATCCATTTCATCTAAAATTACTAAATCAAAGGCTTGATAATATCTCAATAATTGATGTGTCGTAGCAATAACTAACTCAGCCTTTTTATACTTATTATTACTGCCTCCATACAAAGCTTTAATCTCTATCATTGGAAAAGCTTCCTGCAGTCTCTCTGCTAACTCAACTACTACATCCTTGCGCGGAATAGCAAATAAAACCTTCCCCCCTTGACTTAATACATCAGCAATTAATTTAAAAGTTACTTCTGTCTTTCCTGCCCCACAGACAGCCCAAACAAAAGCCTGATTATAATCTTGATACCATAAGTCTAACAAAGAATTGGCTACTTCAGTCTGTAAAGCAGTCAACTTAAAACCAAGCTGCGGTTGAATATAATTTAACTTTAAATCTTTTAGAGGAGCAGAGATTAAATATAAGGGGCGACATAATCTAGCTTGGCCCATTAACAAGCACTTCTTACAATAGTAATCTTGACTATAACAATAATTACAATCTAGTGCTATTATCTCTTGACTACCACACCTTTGGCAAACAAGCTGCTCTTCTTTATATCTAATACTGGGTCTAACCTCTAACTTA
This sequence comes from Halobacteroides halobius DSM 5150, assembly GCF_000328625.1. Taxonomy (NCBI): domain Bacteria; kingdom Bacillati; phylum Bacillota; class Clostridia; order Halanaerobiales; family Halobacteroidaceae; genus Halobacteroides; species Halobacteroides halobius. The sequence continues at coordinate 2,281,549 of NC_019978.1, forward strand.
TGCTCTAATTTTAGATAAACTAATAGCTTCTCTAAAGACCTAACCGCTACTTGATTTTGTCTTAGTAACTTCTTTATCTCACTTTGGTATAGCCTTCGTCCTTGAACTAGTTGATAAACTTCTTTAACTTTTTCAGTAGCTGGTAGCCTAACTCGATTTATTTCCTCTTGGTCAACTTGCCTACTTCTTACTTCTAGCTGTAATTCTAAATTAGCTATTAAGTCTTTAATTAATTTTAGCTTTTCTTGGATTATCTGTTCTAAAGAATCAACCCTCCACAAGAGATTAAGCAACTTACCTCCTATATCTTGGTATTCTTTTTCCCTCCTCTCATCTAAAGTAGTAACTGTTCGATAAATATAATCAGCTACTCCCCAACTTAACCTATCTGTTAATATGTATAACTCTCCTGTTTTCTGATCTATCTTTCCTTTTTTAAAATAAAACTTTGCCTCCACAGTAGGCCTGGTTGATAGTCCTACTAAATATTTATTCTTATCAGCTAAACAATAAAGTACAGGCTGTTGCACTTACTCCCACCTCATCATTAGTATTATATCCTTAATTATACCATTTATTTAATTATTTTACAAAAAATAACATAGATATGCAAACAAAAAAGTCGTCCCAAGGACGACTACTCGTTTACGTAGCTATTTAATTGATAAATCTCCAACTTCCGATTTTAACTTCTCTCTTAATTCATCTATTTTACGCCTAGCTCGCTGTAAAGCATTATCTACCGTCTTTACACTTCCTTCAATCTCGGCAGCAATCTCCCTATAGGATTTCCCTTGAATATAACGATCAAATACATCCCACTCTAACTTAGTTAAATTATCTCTTAGTTGATTGGTTACTTCACCAACTAACTCTCGATTAACATAATCTTTTTCAGGATCATTTTGTTGATCAGGTAAGATATCCAACAAAGTTCGCCCTCTGCCACCATCATCTTTAGAGTAATTTAATTTCTTATTAATAGAAGTTGAATTATTAAGTGGCATATGCTTTTGCCGATTAGCAGTTTTGATAGCTGATATAAGTTGTCTGCTAACACACAAATGTGCAAAACCTCTAAATGAAGCTTCTCGTTTAATTTTATAGTCTCTAATTGCTTTGTAAAGTCCTACTAGCCCCTCTTGAATTACATCATCATTATCTAATCCCTTAATATAAAATAATTTAGACTTAGAATAGACAATATCAATATTACTGTCTATTAGATACTCCTCAGCCTGCTTGTCCCCTTGTTGGGCCAACCATACTACATCATTTTCCGGTATTTCCTCATATCTAGAAGTGTCTTGTTTAGGGGTTTGTTGATAGTTGCCAGCCATTATAATATCCCCACCTTATATATTTTTTGGATATTTAGTTGCTTATATAATCTAAATTGTAAACCTAAAAACTATTATATTACTGCTAACTTAATTAATTTATGTAATACTAGGCGTTAAACCTATGGCTAATTATGGAAACATTATTATTATAACAACTACGCCCGATTATATCATACACCATCTAAATTATCAAAATTTAACTCCAGAATTTTTTCACCTGTTTTATTAACTGAACTAATTTATGTTCAGTTACCACAATTGCTTCTTTAGGACATAATTCTTGGCAACATAAACACTTAATACAATCATCTAACTCAATTTTTAATTTATCATTTTTTTCAACAATTACTTTTTGAGGACAACTATGCAAACAACGTTTGCACTGTACACATTCCTCTTGCATAATTTTAGGACTAGATAAGAAAGAATTAAATACAGAACCTAATAACCAATTAGGTAATAAATTCAATAAAGCATTTGATGGTAATTTATACTCCCTTTCTGGCCTCTTAAAATCACCTAGTATCTCTATATTATCTAGATCATTAGTCCCTAGATCTTGTTGATTAGCAATACTAGTAATAGGTACTTCATCAGCACCATAACCAAGGTAAGAAGCAGCTACTGTATCAACAGCTACTAGATCAGAACCAGCTAGAATAGTGCCTACTTCACATCTATCACCAGTCGTACCTGGCCCATTGCCCTCTAAACCGACTATCCCATCCATAATAGTCAATTGGGGCTTAATCAAACTAAATAAATCAACAACCAAACCAGCAAAATCTCTAGGATTTGGGTATAACTTATGGTACTCAGCCTTCTTGGCCCCAGGAATACAACCATATAAGTTCTTAATTGCACCAGTAAACAAAGTTAAGCTGTGGGTCTTTATCTTAGGTAAAGAAATAACTACATCAGCCTCTAATAACACTTTAGGTAACGGAATTTCCTCTCCTTGACCTGAAGTCATAATTTTTGTTTCTACCCGATCAAAGTTAATTAACTCTACTCCTAAATCTTGACACACCTCCTTAATACCAGTCTCCTTAAATGCTTGTTGAGTTAAGGAGTGGTTAATCATCATCCCCCCAGAGCTTTCTCCTACCTTAACCTCTCCCCCAGCATCTTTAACTAATTCAATTACTGCTTTAACAACAGCTGGATGAGTAGTAATCCCTAACTTAGGTTGATGTGGACTTAATAAATTAGGTTTAAGTAGCACTGTATCCCCGCTAGAGACAAACTCCTCTATCCCCCCTAATAAAGATATAGTCTGCACTACCTTCTCTTTTACCTGCCCATAATTATAATCTGTACACCCTATAGAAGCTACTTTCAATTTCTGCCCCCTCTCTAAATTAACTTGGCCAATAAACTATCTAATTTGCCACCTATGACAGTATAAATAACTACTACTAAAATAACCACTAATCCTGCCAATAAATTAGATTCAATTAATTTCAGTTTATTATCATCCATGTAATTGCCTCCAATCATAAATTATTATACCAATTTTTATTTAAAGTTTAAATAGTAATAAACAAAAAGACAGGTAGGATATCCTACCTGTCTTTTTTTAATCTTATTAATTTTTATCTCGCTTCTGGTAATTAGTATGCAGTAAGTGATGAGCTTTTTCACTTAATGGTGCTCCTAAGAAATCTTCATATAATTTCTTAATCTCTGGGTTTTCATGAGATTTACGAATCTTATCAGATTGATCAATATTATATAACCCTTGGCCACGCTTAGCTTTGATCTCTTTAGAAGCTGGATATGGCTGACCGCCACCTCCAACACAACCAGCTGGACAAGCCATCACTTCAATAAAGTCATAATTAGCTTCACCAGCTTTAACTTGGTCTAATAAATCCGCTGCATTGCCTAAACCATGAGCCACAGCAACCTTAACAGTATCATTTCCAATTTCTACTGCTGTTTCTTTAACACCTTTTAATCCACGAACTTCATCTAAGTCAAGCCGTGGTAATTCTTCATCAGTTAATTTTTCATAGACTGTTCTTAAAGCAGCCTCCATTACTCCACCAGTCGTTCCAAAAATGGTTCCTGCTCCTGTAGCTTCACCCATCATTCTATCATACTCTGTATCTTCAAGTTCTGCAAACTTAATTCCAGCTTCTTTAATCATTCTAGCTAACTCTCGAGTAGTCAATACTGCATCTGTATCCTGAGTACCACTATCTTGTAACTCTCCTCTTTCTTTTTCAAACTTCTTAGCTGTACAAGGCATAATAGAAACAGTATAAATATCTTCGGCTTCTAAATCCTTTGTCTCAGCATAATAAGTTTTAGCTAAAGGAGAAAACATTGACATTGGCGATTTAGCTGTTGATAAATTATCTAATAACTCTGGGTAATTATGCTCACAAAACTTAACCCAACCTGGACAACAAGAAGTTATCTGTGGTGTATTAGATTCTTTATCTTCTAACCTTGCTAATAACTCACTTCCTTCTTCCATAATAGTTAAATCAGCAGCAAAGTCAGTAGAGAATACTCGATCAAAACCTAGTTGGTTTAAAGCAGTAGCTAATTTTCCAGTTACTACTGTACCAGGCTCCATACCAAATGGCTCTCCCATTGTAGCTTGAATAGATGGAGCAGTCTGGACTACAACATGCTGATTTTCATCTTCTAAAGCCTGCCAAACTTTATCTACTTCACTAACTTCAGTTAAAGCTCCTACAGGACAAACTGTTACACACTGACCACAATTAGCACAATTAATTTCTGCTTGTGGTAAATCAAAAGCTGTAGTTACTACAGAATCGAAGCCACGCTGAGTAAAATCTAAAGCAGATACACCTTGAATTTCTTCACAAGTTCTTACACAACGTCCACATAGAATACATTTGTTTGGATCACGTTTAATTGACGGGCCAAACTCATCAATCGGATGTTTTGTCTGCTCCCCTTCAAATCTAATTTCATTAATTCCTAACTTTTCAGTCAGACCTTGTAATTCACAAGTTCCACTTCGTTCACAAGTTAAACATTCGTTAGGATGATTAGCTAATAATAATTCTACATTTGTTCTTCTTGCTCTTCTAACTTTAGTACTATGGCTTTTAATCTCCATCCCATCTGCTACTGGAGCTACACAAGAAGCTAATAAATCACCTGTTTTTGCATTTTCTACTACACAAACTCGACATGAGCCAAATAAGCTTAAATCTGGATGATAACAAAGTGTTGGTATATCAATCTCTAATTTTTTCGCTGCATCCAAAATAGTAGAACCCTGTTCTACTTCAACCTGCTGGCCATCTATAGTTAACGTGATGGTAGACATTTTCTTACCACTCCTTTTAATCACTAGTAAATTTATTTAATCAATTTTAACTTATAACTTTTAGCTGCTCAATTATTATCCGCGCGAAATTGCATCTGTTGGACATTTATCAGCACAAGCACCACAAGAGATACATACTTCAGCATCAATTACATGATCTTCTTTAGGCTCTCCCTCAATAGCATCTACTGGACAAACTTTAGCACAAGCTGTACAACCAATACAAGCATCTGCATCTATAACATAGCCTGATGATAATTCTGAACATGCTCCCGCTGGACAAGTTTCATCATAAATATGAGCTTCATATTCATTACGGAAATATTTTAAAGTACTTAAGACTGGATTAGGAGCTGTTTGACCTAAGCCACAAAGAGAAGTACTCTTAATATTTTCTCCTAAATCCTCTAATAACTTAATATCTCCCTCTTGCCCTTCACCAGCAGTAATTCTTTCTAGAATCTCTAACATACGTTTTGTACCTTCACGACATGGTGTACACTTACCACAAGATTCACTTTGCGTAAAGTCTAAGAAGAAACGAGCTACATCAACCATACAAGTATCTTCATCCATTACTACTAATCCACCAGAGCCCATCATAGCTCCTGCATCGATTAAAGAATCATAATCAACTGGTAAATCTAAATGTTCCTTTGTTAAACAACCTCCAGAAGGTCCACCAATTTGAACTGCTTTAAAGTCCTTATCACCAAGGATTCCACCACCAATATCAAATACAATCTCTTCAATTGTAATCCCCATTGGGACTTCAGCCAATCCAGTATTATTAATTTTACCAGTTAAAGCAAATACCTTAGTACCTTTACTTCCTTCAGTACCAACTTTACTGTATTCCTCAGCAGTTTCTTTAATAATCACTGGTACATTAGCAAAAGTCTCTACATTATTAATATTAGATGGTTTACCCCACAAACCTTTTTGAGCTGGGAATGGTGGTCTAGGACGTGGCATTCCTCTTTTACCTTCAATAGAATTCATTAAAGCTGTTTCTTCACCACAAACAAAAGCTCCCGCTCCTTCTTTAATGTGTAATTCAAAACTAAAATCAGACCCAAATAAGTTATCACCTAATAAGCCGTATTCTTCTGCCTGATCAATAGCCTTTTGTAATCTCTGGATTGCTAGTGGATATTCAGCTCGGACATAAACATATCCTTCGTCTGCTCCCATAGCATATCCACCAATAATCATTCCTTCAATTAGTCGGTGTGGATCTCCTTCTAGGATACTCCGATCCATAAATGCTCCAGGATCTCCTTCATCTGCATTACAGATAATATACTTTTTATCACTTTCAGCATCATGAGCAAATTGCCATTTTAGTCCAGTTGGGAAACCTCCCCCACCACGACCACGCAGTCCTGCATCCTTAACTTGATCAATTACTTCTTGAGCAGACATTTCTGTTAAAGCTTTACCTACTGCTTCATAACCTCCAACAGCAATATATTCTTCAATATTCTCTGGATCAATCCGTCCACAATTAGCTAAAGCCACTCGTTGTTGTTTTTCATAAAATTCAATGTCATGATATGATGGGATATTCTCTTCAGTAATTGGCTCTTCATATAATAATCTTTCTACTGTTCTACCTTTTAATAAATGCTCTTCTACTACTTCTTCCATATCTTCTGGTGTTACTTCACAGTAAAATACACCTTCTGGATAAATAATTATAATTGGCCCTTTTTCACAAAAACCATGGCATCCTGTTTCAACTACCTTGACTTCATTCTTTAAGTCTTTAGCATCTAATTCATCTCTTAAAGCATCTTGTACCTCTTTACAACCTGAAGAAACACATCCGGTTCCTCCACAAACTAAAATATGAGATCTATAAATAGATTCTTCCATTTGCTTTACCTCCCTCAAAACTTAAATTTATTACTCCTCTAATCTAGCAACAACTAAATCTTCTACAATATGACCATTTACTATATGACCAGCTATAATTTTCTTTACATCATCAACTGTAACTGGACCATACGTAATTCTGTCTTTCCCTGGTAGTTGGACATCAACTAGTGGTTCTTTTTCACACATACCAATACAACCAGTTTGAGTAATAATTACATCTAAATCTCTTTTGTTTACCTCTTTAACAAGAGCCTTCATTACTTCTCTTGCTCCAGCTGCAATCCCACAAGTTCCCATTCCTACAATTACTTTAGGTTTATTGATAGTATCTCTAGTTTGTAAATCCTTTTGAGCCTTCTTTCTTAATTCCTTTAATTCATCTAATGATTTCACACTAATCACCTCCGCAATTGTTCTAAATTATCAGTTAAGTAACCTTCTATCCAATCTAATACTTGAGGATCATTAATTTCTAATTTTGGCCCTAAATTATTCTTTACCTCTCTAGTATCAAATTCAAACTTTTGCTCATTAAACTTATGTTGATATACTAAATCAAGCTTCGGATTAGAAACTAAAAAAGTAATTATAGTTCCTACTATATCACCTAATGGTGCTCTATCTATATGACTATGTCTAAAAGAGGCCACTACCTTAGTTCCTAGATCTAGATTAGATTCTAACTTAAAATCCCCTTCACACCTCTTAGCTGCTGCTTTAAATAATGGTAATCCTAATCCTACATCTCTAGTGGTTCGTGATGTAATAAATGGATCCAAAACGTCTTTTTCTTGTCCTTTGTTCATTCCAGAACCATTATCAATTACTTTAATAAGTAACTGATCATCCTTAATATTCTCTTCGATAATCACCTGTATTAAAGTAGCCTCAGCAGTTATTGAATTCTGGATTATATCTAAGATATGAAGTGATAATTCTCGCATTATTTATACTGTTCTAAAACTTCTGATACTTTATCTGGAGTCATTCGACCATGAGTATCATCATTTACCATAATTACTGGGGCCAAGCCACAAGCACCAATACAAGCTACTGACTCTAAAGTAAATTGTAGGTTATCAGTAGTTTCGCCATCATCTACTCCTAACTGATCTCTAATTTCATCTAAAACTGCTCCTCCACCACGCACATGACAAGCAGTTCCCATACAAACTCTAATAATATTTTCACCTCGTGGCTCTAAATGAAACTGAGAATAAAAAGTTGTCACTCCATACACTTGACTAAAAGATAAATCTAATTGATTAGCTATTTCTTTTAGTACTTCTTCTGGTAAATAACCATACTCGTTTTGAGCATCTTGTAAAACTGGGATTAAATTTTTCTCTTTTTTCTCATATCCCTCTAATACCTTCTTTAAAGGTTTTAGATATTGTTCTTGATTGTCTGCTTCATTTCCACATTGACAAGCCATAATCACTATACCCCCTTTAAATTTTACAATAATCTTAATCTGATATATTATATTTACTAATCTAAATATAACACACCATGAAATAAATTCCAAGGTTAAAATAATATGTGAATAACTTCACTTGGATGATAAATAAAAAAATTCTTACCTCTATTAGATTATATGTAAAAACCAATAGCATGTCAAAATTGATAATTTAATAACAATCATATCAAATAATAAAGATCCAATCAAAAGATTGGACCTTTTATTAACCATATGTTTTTAGTATCTTATTTACAATTTTAGTAGTCGAAGCACCTTTTATTTCTGAAACTAATTTAATCTGTCCTCCATACTCATTTACTACTCTTGCTTCTGGTAATTCCTCTATTTTATAGTCGCCTCCCTTAACATAAACATTAGGTTGTAACTTAGCAATTACTTTACTAGCAGTTTTCTCAGCAAAAATAGTAATATAATCTACCACCTCTAGATTGGCCAATAATTCAGCCCGTTCCTGTTCAGAAATCAAAGGTCTTTTTTCACCTTTTAAAGCTTGCACAGAAGTATCACTATTTAAACCAACAACCAATAAATCACCATTGGTTTTAGCCTCCGCTAAATATCTAGTATGACCAACATGTAATAGATCAAAACAACCATTAGTAAAAACAACTTTAGCACCAGCTTCTTTTTCAGTAGCTAAAATTTCTTTTAATTCTGCTAAAGAATAAATTTTACTCATCATTATCTTCTCCTTGAATTACTGTAGATAATTCTTCTTTAGTAACTGTAGCAACCCCTAACTTTCTAACCACAATTCCAGCAGCATGATTAGCTAATTTCATTGCTTCTTCTAAAGAAGCACCACTTGCTAAAGATAAGACCAAAGTTGCAATTACAGTATCACCAGCACCTGTTACATCAAATACTTCTGTGTAATTAGAGGCCGAAATATGAATCATTTCTTCTTTAGTAAATAATTGCATTCCTTCACCACCTAAGGTGATTAATATAGCATCTGCCTCTAATTTTTCTTTTAATTTCCAACCTGCTTTTTCTATTTTATCTGGAGTATCAAGTTGAAAACCTACAGCTTTTTCTGCTTCCTCTTTGTTTGGTGTAGCAATGGTAATCCCTTTAAAGGTAAGCAAATTATAACGAGAATCTACTGTAATAATTTTATTGTATTTATTAGCTAAAGCAATCACTCGCTTCTTTAAATTAGTAGTAAAGACTCCATTACCATAATCAGATAGTAATATAGCATCAAGTTGGTCTATAATCTCTTCTACATAATCTATTAGTCTTTCCTCAATTTCTTTATCAATTGCATGTGTCTCTAATTTATCAACTCTAACTACTTGTTGTTTTACCATCTGATCTCCCCCAGCTAAAATTCTAGTCTTTACAGAAGTAGGGCGAGATTCATCAACTATTAAACCCTCAGTTTTTAATCCTAGGTTATTTAATTTAGTATTTAATTTCTGACCGACCATGTCATCACCAATCACTCCAGCTAAATAAACATTTCCTGCTAAAGAAGCTACATTATTAGCAGCATTACAGCCTCCACCAGGTAGTATTTCTTCTTCATCTTGCTCCAAAATTAAAACAGGAGCCTCTCTAGAAATACGCTCTGGTTGACCAGTGATAAATTCATCAGCAATCATATCACCTATAACTAAAATATTTTGATCATTAAAATTTGGTAAATGCTGCAATAAATCAACCACTACTGATCCCTCTTTTCAAGATGTGATAAAATCCATTCCACTGCATCATGCAAGTCTTCTGCTACATAATCTGGCTTTACTTCCCAACTATCACGATCATTTTCATAATTACCTCTTCCATAACCTGTTAATACTAAAATTCCTTTGGCTCCTACTCTGCGAGCCGTCTCTACATCACTGATTTTATCCCCCACCATATAGGATTTATTTAGATCTAAATCAAATTCTTCTGCTCCTTGCAATAACATACCTGGCTTAGGCTTACGACAATTACAGTTTTTATTAAACTTCCCCTCTCCTACATCAGGATGATGATGACAATAATAAATTTCATCTAAATAAGCATCTTCTTGGGCAAGTAATCGCTCTAACTTAGCATGAACCTCTCCAATCATTTCTTCTTTAAAATAACCGCGAGCTACACCAGCTTGATTGGTTGCTAACAAAGCTTTAATTCCAGCTTGATTAAGTTTTTTTATAGCTAAACTAGTTCGTGGCAATAACTCATAACGACTAGCGTGGTTTACATAACCAATCTCTTTACTTACTGTTCCATCTCGATCCATAAATACTCCTACACAATTTAAATCCATTAGTTCTCTCTCCTCTTAAAAATAATATCTCATACCAACATTTAATCCTTCTGTCCGTTTTTGCCCACTAAACCTTCTGTGCTCTATCTCTAAATAAGTACGTCTAGTTAATTGATAATCAAATCCTAAATTATACCCTAAATAATTTTCATCAGGGCCCGTACCTAATAAGAAATCAAACCCTACATTTAAATCCAAACTATCTGTCTCTTTTTTAGAAATCAATAATCCAACTCTTGGGTCTCCTTCATTTAATTCCTGCAACTTAGTATGATAACCTACTATTGCAGATAAATTAAAGTCTGGCTTATTAATAATAGCTAATTTAGCATTTAAATCTAGCACATTTCTATTATTCTTATTTTTATCTTTGTAGTGAGTAAATAATCCTTCAACTCCAAAATTAGATGACAGGCCTATATCGGTTTCCAAATTTAAAGCAATTAAATTCCCATTTAAGGTTTGAACTCCATACGCAACCGAAGGATGATAAGGATCAAGTTCAGCCTTTTGTAAAGCTGAAGCAGAACCAATATTCATTAACATAACAACCATTATCAATATTACTACTGTAACTTTATTCTTCATTTACAATCCCCCTTTATAACTTGTCCAACTATCAATATAACATATTTACTACAATAATTCATTGCTAATATTTTACTCGTTAAATTTCCCCTTAATAATTGTAGCAATTTCTGCTACTGCTTCTTCTTCATCTACCCCATCTCCTTGAATTATTACTGCATCATCACATCCAATTGCTAAAGATATTAAACTAATAATACTCTTTACATTGGCCTCTTTATTACCATGAATAATTTTTAACTCAGATTCAAATTTATTAGCCACATCAACCAATAAAGCAGCTGGTCTAGCATGTAATCCAGTTTGGTTTTTAATTTTAACTTCTTTAGTCACCATTTATTATCACCTCGCAAGTAGTTGTATAATTACCTAATTATATATACAACTTTATAATTCCTGCTTAAATACCTTTTTAAATTGAAAATAATCTACCATTGGCATTGCTCTATTAAAATATCTACTACCCCTTCTAAATATTTTTGATCAAGTTCATTAAAGCGTTCTTTAATCGGACTATCAATATCTAATACCCCTTTTATTTCTCCGGCGATAATTATGGGGACTACTATCTCTGATTTAGAAGCAGCATCACAAGTAATATGTCCTGGAAAATTATGTACATCAGAAACTACTAGAGTCTCTTTTTTAGCTATCGCCGTCCCACAAACACCAGCCCCTTTATCAATTCTAATGCAGGCTGCTAGTCCTTGAAACGGGCCAAGAACTAACTGTCCTTCTTGCCACAAATAAAATCCAGACCAATTGACCTGTTCTAAGTTATTATATAAAACTGCTGCTGTATTAGCCAAATTAGCAATTAAATTATCTTCATCAGCTGTTAATCCTTTAATTTGAGTAACAATTGTATTATATTTTTCTTCCTTAGTCATTTCTTTCACTCCTTTTATTTTTTCTTAATCAATGCTACATTTTCAATATGATAAGTCTGAGGAAACATATCAACTGGCTGAATCTCTTCTGTATAATATCCTAAATCTTTTAGCCTCTTTAAATCCCTCGCCAAACTAGTTGGTTTACATGATACATACACAATTCGTTGAGGTTTAATTTTTGCAAAGGCCTCTAAAACTTCTTCATGACAGCCCTTACGAGGAGGATCAACAACAATTACCTCTGGTGAAAACTGATTCTTAAGTTGAGGTAGCACATCCTTAACCTTTCCTACAGCAAATTGACAGTTATTAATATCATTTAATTTAGCATTTTCTTTAGCTTGTTCAATTGCTTCTGGAACAACCTCAATACCATAAACCTCCTGGGCCTGATTGGCTAAATAGAGAGAGATAGATCCCAAACCACAATAAGCATCCAGTACCTTCTCCTCACCTGTCAACTTAGCATACTCTAACACCTGATCATAAAGCACCTTAGTCTGTAACGAATTAACCTGAAAGAATGACAAAGGGGAGATTTGATACTTAATTGGGCCAATATAATCAAGTATATACTCTTGACCAGCTAATAATGCAGTCTTATCTCCTAGTACTACATTAGTTTGCTCTGGATTTACATTTTGATAAACACTAATTAACTCTGGTACTTCTTCTAGTAATTTATGGGCGATTTCTTGGCCCTTAACAAATTTCTCATCTTTAGTAACTAAGACTAACATTGCTTGATTAGTACACACTCCCACCCTGACTACTAAATGGCGCAATAGCCCTTGATGAATTTCTTCATTGTAAATAGATAAATTATAATCCTCTATTAATTTTACTGCTCTATCAACAATTCGATTAATAACTGGATGTTGGATTTGACAATCCTTAACTTTAATTAACTTATGACTTCCAGCTGCATAAAAACCCGTAATTACTTCTTCATCTTCAACCCCTAAAGGAAACTGAGCTTTATTACGATATAGATAAGGATTTTCCATACCCTTAACTTGATTAATCTTAATATCATCTAGCTTGGCAATCCGCTCTATAGCATCTTCAACCATCTGTTGTTTATAATTAAGTTGCGCCGTATAATCAATATGTTGCATCTGACATCCACCACATAAATCATACTTGGGACACTCCGAATCAATTCTTTCCTCTACTGGTGCAACTACATCTACTACCTTCCCCCGACCATAATTTCTTTTTACTTCTGTAACCTTTATCTTTACTACTTCTCCTGGCACTCCACCAGTAACAAAAATAGCGAAATCATCTTTTCTACCTACTACATCTCCACCATAAGCTATATTCTCTAATTTAATAGTTGTCATATCTCCTACTTTAACTGGTTTGACCATTCTACTCCTCCCTTATATCTAATTTAAGCCTTTATTGGCTTACTTCCTTATCTAAATTAAAAACTTTAAAGGAGATTATTCCTCCTACTATCAAGTAGCTATAATAAGTAAAAAAACGCCAACCCCCTACTACTATTCCTAGCACTGAGACTGGTAAACTCTGTTGTAACAAACTAGCTAAAATAACCTCCACTCCACTACCTCCAGGGATTGGAATAAAGATAGCAGCTGTATAAATCAATAACTGGATTAAGATAAGAGATCCTAAGTTCATTTGTAAATTAAGACTTCTGATTATAAAGTAAATAACTATAAATTGAGCACTCCAGGATAACACTGTTAGAATAAAACTAAAGACTAGCTCCCACTTACTAACCTTTAAGTATCTCCAAAGAGCTTGATAAAAAATACGTATCTCCCTAGCTAATTCCCTTTTCCAAGCATATATCTTTTGCTCATCAACAATTTTTTTAATTAAGCTTCTATTTAATAACCAAAAGCAGATTAAAACTAAATTACGAGGGTGATACAATAATAAATAAATCACTACTAATAAACCTAGAATAAAAATCGTGACCCCCAAAATTAATAGTTTGCCATTAATATAAGAAACAAATAAACTACGTAACTTAAAAAATACTAATGGTAAACTAAAGATAAAAAAGACTAATCTAAGAATTAACTCTACGATTACAATAGCACTAGCTCTACCCGAAGAAACATTTGATTTAGCTAATGCAACCACTTTAAAAGGTTGGCCCCCAACCCCTGAGGGAGTAATATTAGCAAAAAAGCTACCTACTAAACCTATCTCAATAGCAGCTAACAAAGGTAATTTAACATCTACCCCTTTAGCTAAAACCTTTAGTTTAAACCCATTAGCAAACCAAACAAACCCCATAATACCTGAACTAATTACTATATATATCCAGTTTAAATTTTTTAACACCTGCCAAGTTTGTTGATTAACTGTAAACAAAATGAGTATTACAAGTATTATTAAACTGAAGCTTAATGTGAATAAAATTTTATTTTTTAACTTATTCATTTAATCCCCCACTAAATTACTAGTTCAATATTAGTTTATTTCATTATCAAATATCAATTCATTCAACAAGTAATTATATCAAAAAATAACTTCTAAAAAAACCTTTTAGCAAAATTGATTAAAAATAGAAGACGACCCACTAGGGTCGCCAAAATTTAGAAAAGGATTTTATCATAAAATAACTAATCATATTATACAAGGAGGTATTAATATGAAAAAAGCTTTTATTCCAACTTTAAATTGGTTAATATTTAATACATTAGCCTATATTATCTACTTTTTTATGGGTTGGAACAAAAAAATTGAACTATTCTTCAGGGCTAGTAAATTAATTAAAATCCCTTTGCTAGAAAATAATCCTTTACCTTTGTTTTATCTAATTAGCATGGGAATTATTATAGTTATTGGTCTTTTTGATACTTATATTAGAGCTCACCAGCAAGAAACACAAGAAAAAGAAGATGAGATCAAACACAGAAGATACTACTCTACCCCTAGTTGATTAATTATTTCTTCAGTTAATTCAGTCGTAGTAGCAGTACCACCTAAATCAGCCGTTAGTACTTCTCCTCTAGTCAATACCTCTTCAATAGCAGTTTCAATTTGAGAAGCTGCTTTTTCTTCTCCTAAATGCTCTAACATTAGGCAAGCTGATAATAATAAAGCAATTGGATTAGCTTTATCCTCTCCTGCAATATCAGGAGCAGAACCATGAACTGCTTCAAATACTGCTAATTGATCATTTAAATTAGCTCCAGGTGTTACACCTAATCCCCCGATCAAACCAGCACATAGATCAGATACAATATCACCATATAAATTAGGTAAGACTAATACATCATAGTCCTCGGGGTATTGGACTAACTGCATACACATATTATCAACAATTTTATTATTAAACTTAATATCTGGATAATCTTGGGCTACTTCTTCTGCTACTGACTTAAATAAACCATCACTTAACTTTAAGATATTAGCTTTATGTACTGCTGTAACCTGCTCTCTATCATTTTCTAGAGCATATTCAAAAGCTGCTCTAACAATTCTCTCTGAAGCTTCTCTAGTAGTAATCTTAATACTCTCTGCAGCGTTATCTCCTACATTATGTTCAATCCCAGCGTATAAACCTTCTGTATTCTCTCTAAAAATTACTACATCTAAGTCAGAAAACTGAGTTGGTGCTCCCTTTAAAATCTTAGCTGGTCTTAAATTAACATATAAATCTAACTTTTGTCTAATAGCTACATTAACACTTCTAAATCCACTTCCTACTGGGGTGGTAATTGGCCCTTTTAAAGCCACTTTATTCTTCTTAATTGACTGTAAAACTTCTTCAGGTAACGGTGTTCCATACTCTTCCATTACATTGGCCCCTGCATTTACAGTCTGCCACTTGATATCTACTCCTGCTGCGGAAATTATCTGCTGTACCGCCTCAGTAATTTCTGGTCCAATTCCATCTCCTGGTATTAAAGTTACATTATACATCTTCTCACTCCTCATCTAATTTTAGATAATATTAATATTATGTACATAATACAGTCTCTTAACCAAGATGTCAATTTTAACTTTAATCTTAATCTAATCAGATTGTAATTTCAAAGGATATATGATAGTATAATTATACCTATATTTGAATAGATATAAAAGGAGGTAAACTATGCTGTCCCAAATCAAAGAAGCTCTATCAAATCTTGAGAATAAGAAACTGAAAGAAAAGTATATGCAAATAATAATAACTATGTTTGAAAAAGGATATTTTCCTGGACTTGAAAATATTCCTGTAGCTAAATCAAGTGTCAGTAATATCGATGGGGAAAATGGTCTTCTTACCTTTAGAGGCTATCCAATTCAAGAATTAGCTAATAATTGTTCTTATGAAGATGTCTGCTTTTTATTACTTAAAGGTGATCTGCCAATACCTCAAGAAAAAAAGGAACTAAAAAAGCAACTCCTAGCTAGTAAAGGAATTGACTCTAAAATCAAAGAAACGATAATTTCTATGAATGATAACTTACACCCTATGTATATGTTAAGTTCAAGTGTGTTACAGTTACAAAGTAATGACCCAAAGTGTTTTGATCTAGATCAATATACTGTAAATTTAAATCGTGCTATTCAATTGATTGCAAAGTTACCTACTATAATGGGGGTCTATCAAACTCAGAACCCTGAATTTGCTCAAGGTAAAACTTTTGATTCTTTTGCGCAGTATATTTTATACTGTTTTAATCAAGAATTAGCTGCTAAACCAAAGTGGGTTAATATTCTTGATAAACTTTTAATATTACATGGCGATCATACAATGAATAATAGCACATTTTCAGTTCGAGCAGTAGGGTCTTCTAAAGCAAGTATTTATGCATCAATCTCTTCTGCTATTAATTCTTTATCTGGACCACTTCATGGCGGGGCTAATGAAAAAGTAATTAAAATGTTAACTGAGATTGGTGCTCCAGAAAATGTTGAAAGTTACATCCAAGAGCAATTAAAAGCAGGAGAAAAAATAATGGGACTAGGCCATAGAGTCTATAGAACATATGACCCTAGAGCTCTTTATCTAAAAGAAGAAATACTACCTCAAATCTTTGCTGAAGATTCACCAGAAGTTAATTCTAAGCTTGAAAATTTATATAATACAGCTCAGAAAATGGAAGAAATAGCTTTAAATAAATTTGCAGATAAGAAAATTTTCCCTAATATTGACTTTTGGTCAGGTCTAGTACTTAGAGCAATGAAGATTGAACCAAAGTACTTTACTACAATCTTTGCTCTAGGTCGAATTATGGGCTGGTGTGCTCATTGGGTTGAAAATTTAGAAGTAAAAAATAAAATCTTCAGACCAAACCAATTATATGATGGCTTTAACACCAGACATGTTTTACGAGATCAATTAAAATAAATAATTCCCCCTATTTAACCAGGGGGAATATTTATTACTCTTCTAGTTTTTCCTGTAATAACTCTCTAACCTTTTGTGGATTAGCTTTTCCACCACTAGCTTGCATTGTTTGTCCAATTAAGAATCCAATTACATTCTTATTTCCACCATGATAATCATCTACTGCTGATTGGTTATCAGCTAACACATCAGCAACAATATTATCTAATTCATCTTCATCACTAATCTGCTTTAAACCTTTTTCTTCTACAATAGCTTCTGGCTTTTTACCCGTAGTGAACATATCTTCAAAAACTTCTCTAGCAATATCTCGAGAAATAGTACCCTCTTCCATCATAGTTAATAAATCAGCTAAGTCTTGAGGCGCAAATTTAATCTTACTTATTTCTATATCCTCTTCATTTAATAAACGAGAGAATTGGCCCATCATCCAATTACTAACTTCTTTAGCATCCTCATAATTTTTTACTACTGCTTCAAAGAAGTCAGCCATCTCTCTATCAGCAGTAATTACTCCAGCATCATACTCCGGAATACCTAACTCATTAACATAGCGAGATTGTCTAGCATCTGGTAACTCCGGAATACTAGTTTCTATTTCATTAACCCACTCTTCTTTTACAATTACTGGAACTAAATCTGGTTCTGGGAAATAACGATAATCATGTGCTTCTTCTTTTTCTCTTAGTGGCAAGGTCTTTCCTGCGTCTCCATCCCAAGTTCTTGTACCTTGAATTATTGTGCCACCTTCAGCTAAAACTTTAGCTTGACGCTTAGCTTCATATGTTAAAGCTTTTTCAATTGCTTTAAAAGAATTCATATTCTTTAGCTCAGTTTTAGTTCCTAATTCATCTGCACCCTTAGGAGCTATAGAAAGGTTGGCATCTGCTCTTAAAGAACCCTCTGCCATTTCACAGTCAGAAACTGCTATGTACTCTAAGATACTCTTTAATTTCTTTAAATAAGCAACTGCTTGTTTAGGAGAATGTAAATCAGGTTCACTAACAATCTCAATTAGGGGCGTTCCTACCCGATTATAATCAACCAAACTAGAATCTGCACTAGAAATATCACCGGCATGGGTTAACTTTCCTGCATCTTCTTCTAGATGAATCCTAGTAATTCCTATCTGATAATTATTCTCTTCAACTTCAATAGTTATTGCACCATCCTCACAAAATGGTAAATCAAATTGAGATATTTGATAAGCCTTAGGCAAATCAGCATAGAAATAATTTTTTCGGTCAAACTTACTAAATGTAGCTATTTCACAATCTAAAGCTAAACCAGCTTTAATAATATAATCAACTGCTTTTTTATTTAAAACAGGTAATGTCCCAGGTAAACCTAAACATATAGGACAGGTATGATCATTAGGCTCAGCACCAAACTCATTTTTACATCCACAAAATATTTTAGTATCTGTATCTAATTGAGCATGAACTTCTAACCCAATTGTAATCTCATAGTTTTCTAACATAACTTCCACCTCCTGATTACTCAGTATCTGTTGCTTGTTCAAAAGCATAAGCAACTTGTAAAATAGTTTCCTCATCAAAAGCTTGACCAATAATATGTAATCCTATTGGTAACCCCTGTTCATCAGTTCCACATGGCATAGATAAAGCAGGTAGACCAGCTAAATTAACTGGAATAGTACATATATCTGATAAATACATTTCTAATGGATCATCCGACTTATCTCCAACTTCAAAAGCAGTTGTAGGAGACGTAGGAGAGATTAATACATCATACTCTTTAAAAGCTTGGTCAAAGTCCTCTCTCACTAGAGTTCTAACCTTTTGTGCTTTTTTGTAGTAAGCATCATAATAACCTGAACTTAAAGCATAAGTACCTAACATAATTCTACGTTTAACTTCATCTCCAAATCCTTCTTCTCGAGTTTCTTTAAACATATCAATTAAACCATTAGATTCACTTCGTAAACCATACCTTACTCCATCATACCGGGCCAAGTTCGAACTAGCCTCAGCAGGTGCAATTAAATAATAGGCTGATAAAGCATATTCAGTATGTGGTAGAGAAACTTCTTCATACTCTGCTCCTAACTCCTCTAATTGTTCAATTGCTTCCCAAACTGATTTCTTAACCTCTTCATCAATTCCTTCACCAAAGTACTCTTTAGGAACCCCTATCTTTAGCCCTGCTATATCTTCTGTTAAGCTTTTAGTATAATCTGGAATCTCCCGTTCTACAGATGTAGAATCATACTGGTCATGTCCAGCAATATAATTTAAAGTTAGAGCACAATCAGTTACATCCTTAGTAATCGGGCCAATCTGATCTAATGAAGAAGCAAAAGCAACTAACCCATAGCGAGATACTAAACCATAAGTTGGCTTTAGACCTACTACCCCACAAAAAGATGCTGGTTGCCTAATTGAACCACCAGTATCAGAACCTAAAGCAATTGTTGCTTCTCCAGCAGCAACAGCAGCAGCAGATCCCCCACTAGAACCACCTGGTACTCGTTCTAAATCGCAAGGATTTTTAGTAACTTGAATTCCCGAGTTCTCAGTTGAAGACCCCATAGCAAATTCATCCATATTAGCTTTTCCAACCATAACCGCATCTTCAGCAAATAATTTTTCTACTACAGTAGCATCAAATGGTGGTTTGTAATTATGTAAAATCTCAGAAGAACATGTTGTCTTAACCCCTGCAGTAGACATATTATCCTTAATAGCAATGGGAATTCCTGCTAAAGGACTAACTTCTTCACCATTAGCTAGTTTTTGATCTACTTCTTTAGCTCGTTGTAAAGCATCCTCTTTAGTTAAAGTTACATAGGCTTGTACATCCGACTCCACTTCTTCTATTTGATTATAAACTGATTTAACAATTTCTTGGGCTTTAACTTCCCCAGCCGTTAATTTCTCATGCAATTCATGAGCAGTTAACTGATAAAGTTCCATAACTTTTCCCTCCTTGTTTAAATATTACTCATCACTTACAATCTGTGGTACTTTAAACATCCCCCGTTCTTTTTCTGGAGCATTTGCTAAGGCCTCTTCCCGATCAAGAGACTCTCTTACTTCATCATCTCGGAAAACATTATTAACTGGTAGCACATGTGCCATTGGGTCTACATCTTCAGTATCAAGTTGATTTAACTTCTCAGCATGACCTAAAATATCACTTAATTGTTCAGTAAACTTATCCTTTTCTGCTTCAGTCAATTCTAATCTAGCTAAATGAGCCACCCGCTCTACTGTTTCCTTATCTAATTTCATAATTTCACCACCTCTTGATTAATAATAAATTTAATCCACGTTTTGAACTAGTTAGTTATTATATCATAAGAGGAACCTTCCCGCAATATCTACTCTTCCTTGATAATTACTTCTTCAATCACATCTCCAGCTCTAATATCATCAATTACTTCTAACCCTTCTACAACCTTTCCAAAACAGGTATGTTTTCTATCTAAATGAGAAGTTCTCTTTCGATTATGACAGATAAAAAACTGCGATCCTCCTGTATCTTTTCCACTATGAGCCATAGATAATACTCCTCGCTCGTGATACTGTTTATCACCATCTACTTCACAATCAATAGTATAGCCTGGCCCTCCTGTTCCGTCTCCTTTAGGACATCCACCTTGAATTACAAAATCAGGAATTACCCGATGAAAAGTTAAACCATCATAAAAGCCATCCTCAGCTAAACTACAAAAGTTATCTACTGTATTGGGGGCATCTTCTTCATAAAATTCAATCTTCATTACCCCTTTTTCTGTCTTCATCTCTGCTATTTTCATCAAATCTCCTCCTTTAATTATCTTTTTAATTGTAAATTGCTAACTCCTACTTGTCAATTAATTCTTTGAATTCTTCTTCCACTAGGACTGTTGTTCCTAGTTCTTGTGCCTGTTCATATTTAGAACCAGGGTTTTCTCCTACTACTAAATAATCAGTAGCACCACTGACTGAGCTAGTTACTCGACCACCTAAATCAACAATAGCTTCTTTAGCTTCCTGTCTTGTAAAGTCTTCTAACTTACCAGTTAAAACAAATTTATTTCCTGCTAGTTTCTGTTCTGCCTCTTTTAATTGAGCAGTAAAGTTGACTCCGGCTTCCTTAAGCTTAGCAATAATTTCTAGGTTTTGTTCTTGATTAAAATAAGCTACAATACTTTGAGCTATCTTAGGGCCAATCTCATCAATAGATTCTAATTCTTTTTGACTTGCTTCAATAATCTGGTCTATATTAGAGAAATTTTGGGCTAAAATTTGGGCAACCCTACTGCCTACATACTCAATTCCTAAACCATATAAGACTTGTTGTAAACTATTATCCTTACTATCTGCTAAAGCATCTAGTACATTCTGACTCGACTTGTGGCCCATTCTATCTAATTGGATTAAATCTTCCTTAGTTAAGTAATATAAATCAGCTACATCTTCTATTAATTTGTTCTCTATTAACTGCTCTACTAAAGCTGGGCCAACTCCCTCTATATTCATAGCATTGCGCTGTACAAAGTGTAAGACTCCTTCTCGTAATTTAGCTGGGCATGCTCCACCAGCACACTTAGTTGCTACTTCTCCTTCTAATCTAACAGCCTTGGCCCCACAAACTGGACATTTATCTGGCAGACTAAATTCTTCCTCCTTACCAGTTCTTTTCCCAGGTAGCACCTTAACTACTTCAGGAATAATATCCCCTGCTTTTCTTACAATAGCTCGGTCTCCAATTCTAATATCTTTTCGCTCTAGTTCATCTTGGTTATGTAAATTGGCCCGGCTAACTACAGATCCATCTAACAAAGTAGGCTCTAAAATAGCAGTTGGTGTTAGAGTCCCTGTTCTACCAACTGTAACTTCAATATCTTCAATTATTGTTTCCTTCTCTTGAGCCGGAAATTTATAAGCTATTGCCCAGCGGGGATGCTTAGCTGTACTTCCTAACTTTTTTTGCATATTTAGCTGATTAACTTTAATTACTATTCCATCAATCCCATAGTTTAAATCATTTCTTTTCTCTGTCCATTCTTTACAATACTTAATTACTTCTGTAATACCTTTACATACCATCCGCTGAGGATTAATTTTAAAACCTAACTCCTCTAAATAATCTAGCTTTTGACTGTGTGTTTTAAAGTCAACGCCCTCTATATATGCACTATCATAAATAAAAATATCTAATGGCCTACTAGCAGCTACTTGAGGATCTAATTGACGTAATGAACCAGCAGCAGCATTACGTGGGTTAGCAAAAGCATCTTCATCAGCTTTTTCTTGCTCTTCATTTAACTTTAAAAAATCATCTTTAGGCATAAAAACCTCGCCTCTAACCTCTAGATCTAACCTTTGCTCTAACTTAAGTGGAATACTTCTAATTGTCTTTAAATTATGTGTTACATCCTCTCCTACTTCTCCATTACCTCGAGTAGCACCCTGGTTTAAACTGCCATCTTGATAGACTAAAGAAGCAGATAAACCATCAATCTTTAGTTCTACTATATAATCTATTTCTTCTTTAATAGATCTCTTAACGCGGCTAGCAAAATCCTCTAACTCACTAATAGAAAATGCTTTATCTAAACTCAATAACGGAACTTGATGTGCTACCTTATCAAATTGATCAATTGGTTCTCCACCTACTCGCTGGGTAGGTGAATCTGAAGTAATTAACTTAGGATTTTCTTTTTCTAAATCAATTAATTCTTGCATTAATTGATCATACTCTCGATCACTAATTTGGGGATCATCTAATACAAAATAATAATAATTATGTTTTCTAATTTTTGCTCTTAATTTCTTTATTTTCTCTTTAAGTTGGCCCATTAACTTCACCTCACAATAACACGATTGTTAGTATACCTCAATTAATAATAATCATGTAACTCCATCTATATTACTTTTCGTGCTGTAGCTCTAAACTCCTTTTTTAACTATAACATTTGCGATTGTCTTTTTAGTTTAGTATAATGGATAAATGTGAGTTTAAGCTCATTATAATCCCTAAATAATTACAGTTAATTCTTTAAGGGAGGATGAATAAATGAATATTATTATTGTTGGTGGAGGAAAAAAAGGATTTCAATTGGCTAAATACTGTCATAAGTTTGGCCATCAAGTAACAGTTATCGAATCTAATAAAGAGAAAATAAATAAGCTAAAAGATAAGTTAGAAGTTAATGTTTTATTAGGAGATGGAACCAAACGTGATTATCTGGAAAAAGCAGGAGCCGAAGAAGGAGATATTGTTGTAGCTGCAACTAGCAATGACCAGGATAATTTAGTAATCTGTCAACTAGCAGAACGGCAATTCGATATTGGAAGAACCCTAGCTTTAGTTAATAATCCAGGTAACGAAAAACTATTTGAGTGGTTAGGAGTTAATCAAGTGGTGAGTTCTACTTCATTAATGCTAGGATTAATTGAAGAAGAAATTGAGTGGAAAGAAAAATCAAACCTATGGGCTGATAGTATTAATCAGTTAAAAATGCATTATATTCAAGTTGAAGAAGAGGCTATAGCTTGTAATCAAAAGATTAAAGATATTACTATTCCAGATGAGGCTATTCTAATTACAATCTTAAGAGGGGATCAGGCTATTGTCCCTCGAGGTAATACTACCATTAAAGCTAAAGATACAGTTATTGCTCTAGCAGACCCAGAAGTTAAAGATAAACTACTTTCACTAATGAAAAACAATACAGACTAAAAAAAGGCGTTGGGATTACCCAACGCCTTTTTATTTTATCCAAAGTATCTATCTAACAGACCTTTTAACATACTAGCATGTCTAGCTTCATCTTTAGCAGACTCATCAAAGAAGTCATGTGCTGGATCAATTCCTGCTTCTTTAGCATCTACTGCTGCTTTACGCTTAGTCTTATTGGCTCCTTGTTCTCCTTGTAACATCTTCTCAATGTCTTCTTTAACTGAACCACTAATCTTACCATTTAACTCTGCAAATCTTGCTGCATGTTCAGCTTCTTCTTTAGCAATTCTCTTTAGTACCTCTGCTACTTCTGGATAACCTTCTCTCTGAGCTTGACGAGCCATTGCTAAATACTGCCCTACCTCATTAGTTTCTCCTTGAAATTGGCCCTTTACTATCTTTTCTAAATCTGTTCCTTTAGTTACACCTAACTTATTCTCTACTGCAAAATCCATTTTAATTCCCCCTTATTAATTAAATAATAATCCTAATAATTAAATTACCACAATTAATTAAAACTATGTATTAAATCTTTACCCCTTATCAGTAATTATTACTATTAATAGTATAACCCTTATAAACTAATTTGTCAAGGGCAATACTCAATTTATTAGGATTTATTACTATTAACCAAAAAATAAAAAAGAGCCTAGCAAAATAAGCTAGACCCTTATCGGTAACTATGTGGTTAAGTAGTCAGACAAGACAGGTATAACCTGCTTTTTACGTGATAAAACTCCATCTAAATAAACTTCAGTTCCTTTTGTGTCTACATCAAAAGCATCAGCAATAATTTCTTTTGCATCTGCTGGGAAAAGTAATAAGCTACCTTCAGCTAAAATATCGGTAACTATTAATACTAAAAACTTATATCCTCTTTCTGCAACTAACTCTTCAATCCCTACTAATAGATCTTCTTTAATATCATTAACTTCATTTACATCCATAATTTCAATCTGACCTACTCCAATTGTTTCACCAGCCAATTCATACTCTTTATAATCATTAGTAATCAATTCTTTAGGCTCTAGTTGGTTAACTACTGAACCTGCCTTAAACATATTCTTCCCATACTTTTGAATATCCACTCCTAACTGCTTAGCTAATCTATTAGCTATTTCCTTATCTGCTTTAGTACAGGTTGGAGAACGGAAAATGACTGTATCAGATAAAATAGCTGATAATAATAAACCAGCCATTTGTTCATTAATCTCTACTCCATTTTCCTGGTATAACTTAGTTACGACTGTAGCAGTAGAACCTACTGGCTCATTTCTAAAGTAGATTGGATTACCAGTTTCAATATCAC
This sequence comes from Halobacteroides halobius DSM 5150, assembly GCF_000328625.1. Lineage (NCBI taxonomy): Bacteria > Bacillati > Bacillota > Clostridia > Halanaerobiales > Halobacteroidaceae > Halobacteroides > Halobacteroides halobius. The sequence continues at coordinate 2,306,641 of NC_019978.1, forward strand.
CTATTCTGTGATGGTCTATAATTTCTTTAACCTCGGCTTCTTTTATTCCAGCAATTGCTTGACTCTTTTCATTATGGTCAACTAAAATTACTTCATCTCCTTTAGCAAGCTCAGTAACTAACTTAGGAGCTTGCACCTCAAACTTATCCAAAATAAATTCTGTTTCTGCATTAATCTTTCCTGCTCTAATAGCTTCTGCCTTGGCCCCTAATTGTTGTTTTAAATTAGCATACGCAATAGCAGCACAAATAGAATCTGTATCTGGGTTCTGATGGCCTACAACATAAGTAGTCATTTTTTCTCCTCCTTGTTTATAATACATCACACTAAAATAAAGTGATTTTAATTGTACATTGTCAATTCTCAATTGTCAATTAATTTTGGTAAGCTGTGCATATTCAGTTGCTAACGCTTTAACTCCTTGTTGGGGGAAAGAAACTTTTATTTGTTCCATTCCACTACTATCATCTACATTAATTACTGTACCTTGGCCCCAACGCTGGTGCTTTACTTTATCTCCTGGAGAAAATCTAGCTTCTCTTCTATTATTTTTAACTGCAGTTTCATTATTATCCTCACTAAATAAATGGTCTGGAATATGCCCAATAAAACGAGATGGCCTCTTAAATTGAGTTCGACCATAAATCTTACGTTTACGAGCATAGGTTAAATATAATTTTTCTTCTGCTCTAGTAATTCCTACATAACATAACCTGCGTTCTTCTGCTAAATCTTGTTCTGTATCTGTTGATCTAGCATGTGGTAATAAATTCTCTTCCATACCAGCTAAAAAGACAACAGGAAATTCCAAACCTTTAGCACTATGTAAGGTCATTAATACTATAGCATCCTCTTCTTGATCTAAATTATCAATATCTGATAATAAAGCTACTTCTTCTAAGAACTCACTTAAACCTCCAGTTTGATTTTCTTCTTCAAACTGTTCCATACTAGCTAGTAATTCCTTAATATTATTAACTCTATCTTGAGCTTTATCTGTATTTTTACTCTTTAAGTTAGCTAAATAACCAGTCTCAGTTAATAACTCTTCTGTTAAAACTGCAACAGATACTTCACTCTTCCTTTTTCTAAAATGCTCAATTAAACCTCCAAATTCCTGTATATTATTTCTAAATCGAGTACTAATACTATCTATATTCTCAACATTATTAACTGCTTTTAATAAACTAATCTGGTGTTGTTGGGCATAATCTTGAAGCCGCTTAAAGTTAGTTGCTCCAATCCCGCGGCGAGGTACATTAATGATTCTTTCTAAACTAAGATCATCATTTGGATTATAAAGCAGGCGCAAATAAGCTAATATATCCTTTATCTCTTTTCTCTCATAGAACTTAACCCCCCCGACTATCCGATAGGGAATATCTTGCTGTAGTAAAACTCTTTCCAAAACACGAGATTGAGCATTAGTTCGATATAAAATAGAAAAGTCACTATAATTTTTATCTTCACCTTCTACTAAAGACTTAATTTGATTAGTTATGTAGCGGGCTTCATCTCGCCCATCTTGGGCTTTATATAATGATAATGGTTTGCCTGCTTTTTTCTCAGTCCATAATTTCTTTTCTTTACGATTTATATTATTAGCTACTATATGATAGGCTGCATCTAAAATTTTCTTGGTAGAACGATAATTTTGTTCTAATCTAACTACTTTAGTATCTGTATAATCCTCTTCAAAGTTCAAAATATTGCTAACATCTGCTCCTCTAAAACCATAGATCCCTTGATCATCATCCCCCACCACACAAATGTTATTGTACTTAGCAGATAATAAATAAAGTAATTTATACTGAGCATGATTAACATCTTGGTACTCATCAACTAATATATATTTAAATAGTTCTTGGTAATAATCTAATACCTTAGGTTCTTTTTGCAGCAATTCCACCGTCTTCATAATTAAGTCACCAAAGTCTAAGGCATTATTCTCTAATAATCGCTCCTGGTAAACTGGATAAACTCTAGCTACTACTCGCTCTAAATAACCACCTTGTTCATAATTTTCTGGAGAAATCAATTCATTTTTAGCGCTACTAATTGCCCTTAAGACAGAAGTGGTATATTTCTTAGTATCAAAATTTAAGTCCTTTAAGATATTCTTAATCAAACTTCGTTGATCTGTAGTATCGAAAATAACAAAATTAGAGCTATAACCTAAATTACTAATCTCTCTTCTTAAAATTCTAACACATATTGAATGGAATGTTCCCATCCAGGGTAAATTTCTATCTAAATTTAATAAGTTCTTAGCTCTATCCTTCATTTCTTCAGCTGCCTTATTCGTAAATGTAACTGTAAGAATATTATCAGGATCAACTTCATAATGATGAATTAGATAGGCAATTCTATGAGTCAAAACCCTTGTCTTACCACTACCAGCACCTGCTAGAATTAATAATGGACCATAATTATGCTCTACTGCTTCCTGTTGTTCAGGATTTAGTCCTCCTAAAATATCCATCCTATTCCTCCTAGTCTCAGTTTCTTCAATATTATATATTAAAATGGCTTCTTTGTCTAATGACAAAGGAAACTTAAGGAGAGATAATAATGAAAAAATTAATTATCTTTTTTATTATTTTTTTATTAATCTGTGGTTTTTTAATTGGGGGAGCAATTAAATTAATTCTTAGTTTTAAAAATGATAATGTAGCTGAATCTGAGGAAAGATACTATTTACCAAAGGTTACTTTAAATGATTTACGAGGCAATGAAGTTCAATTCCACAAGATAAAAGAACCAACTTTATTATTATTCTGGCTTCCTGATTCATCAACTTGTATCAAACAATTAGAAATCTTATCTGAATTTAAACGAACTTCTAACTATAATTTTGATATCATATCAATTGGTATTGGAAATTTATCGAAAGAGAAAATCAAAAGACTGCTTAATACTAAAAATATTCAATTTCGAACTATAATAGATAGTAAGACTACACTAACCAAAAAATTAAATGTAACTGCAATTCCTACAGTTATCTTTTACAAACCATATGACAAGCCAATTACTAAAGTAGGGCTTAAGAAAAAAAGAAAATTGCAAAAGATAATAAACAAATATCTTTTATCTAATTAATATCAATTTAAATTAAAAAGGTAGTAAATCGGACTTCCAATTTACTACCTTCACTCAAATATTTAAGCAGATTTTTCTTCTGTTCCTACCATTTCATCTAAACATTCAGAACAAATGATTTTTCCTTTGAATTCGATTGTATCTCCAGCATTACCACAGAAAACGCAAGCTGGTTCATACTTCTTTAAAATAACTTTATTGCCATCTACATAAATCTCTAATGGATCTTTAGTATCTATCCCTAATGTCCTTCTTAATTCAATAGGGATTACCATTCTCCCTAACCCATCTACTTTTCTAACAATTCCAGTTGATTTCATTACTGTCACCCCTTACGACATTTTTCGACATATTATATTAAGAATTATATCAGTTATACCAACTTATGTCAATGGGTTAGTTAGTAATTAAACAAATATTAACTTCACTAATATTTATTTAAAATATTTCTTGCTATCACAACCCCAGAAGAAGAAGCCTGAATCAATCCTCTAGTAACTCCTGCTCCATCACCACCAGCGTATAAATTAGATACCTTAGTCTCTAAATTATCTTTAAGGTTTAATCTAGAAGAATAAAACTTGACCTCTACTCCATACAATAAAGTATGTCTAGAATAAACTCCAGGACAAACTTCATCTAAAGCCTGTAACATTTCATCTATAGCAGTCAAATGGCGATAAGGTAATACTAAACTTAAATCACCAGGTGTAGCGTCCTTTAGCGTGGGCTCTACTATACCTCGTTTAATCCTCTTGGATGTAGAACGTCGGCCATCTAAAAAATCACCTAATCTTTGTACTAAAACTCTACCACCTAATAAGTTAGCTAATTTTGCTATATCTTGACCATAAGTAATCGGTTCTTTAAATGGTTCAGTAAAAGTCTTACTTACTAATAGAGCAAAATTAGTATTTTCAGTCTTCTCTGTAGCATGACTATGGCCATTAACTGTAATTAAACCGTCATTATTTTCATTAACTACTTCTCCATTAGGACACATACAGAAAGTTCTTACTTTATCATCAAAAGTAGGGGAATGATAAATAAATTTTGATTCATAAACGACATCAGTTAAATCTTTCATTACTGCTGCTGGCAATTCTACTCTAACCCCAATATCAACTGGGTTAATGGCCGTTTTAATTCCTAGTCTTTCTGCTTCTGAAGTTAGCCATTCAGCATTCTCTCGCCCTGGTGCTACTACTACATTATCACTCTTTATTTCTGTACCGTATTCAGTCTTAACCCCAATTACTCTTTCATCTTCGGTTAAAATCTCAGTAACTTTAGTTCCAGTTTTAATCTCTACTCCTTCTTCTAATAAATATTCTTTCATATTACTTAAAACAGTTTTACTATACCCCGTTCCTAAGTGTCTGATCTTTGCAGGAATGAAATTTAATTCTGCTAAAGTAGCTTGATGATTAATTCGCTCTTCTTCTGCTTTTTTTGGCCCGTAAACTTTATCAGGAGCTCCAAAATCACAATATATATTATCAGTATAATTAACCAATTCTTTTAGATTTTCTTCACCTATATATTTATCTAAGTTACCACCAATATCACTAGATAAAGTTAATTTACCATCACTATAGGCACCTGCTCCGCCCCAACCGCAAACAATAGAACAATTACTACATTCAACACAATCAGTATTCCTGGTCTTCATAGGACAATCTCGTTTTATAATATCTCTACCTTTTTCTATAATTAAAATATCAAGATTACTTTCTTTAACTAATTCTAAAGCCGTAAATATTCCTGCCGGTCCAGCACCTACAATTACTACATTATAATTCATCGAACCATCCCTTTCAATTTTAATGAAATGTTCGTCTTTTATCCAAACCACTAATAATATTACCAGATTAATAACTTATAGTCAACATTAAACTAAATGTTTTTTTATTTTATCATAATAATGTTCGTTTTATTTGAAAGGTGATGTCTCAACAGCAGAGTTAATTAATCTCACAAGATATATATATAAAATTGCTACTATTCCATAAACAATATAATCAGATATAAACCCACCTAACACTAAAAAGTCATATAACCCATGTAATAAAATAACTTGAACTAAACCTACTAAAATTAAAGTAGAATTATCTTCGAGCTTGGCCCGACCTAGATAATACCCCATAATTCCAGAAAACGAAGCATGAATCAAACTAGTAACAATGGCTCTAATCATTCCTACTTGGTATCCAAAAACTAATGTATATAAAAAGTTCTCTAGAACAGCAAAACCTAAACCAGCTGAAACAGAATAAATTATACCATCTACCACTTCATCAAACTCATCAGAAGAATAAATAGTATATCTAACAACAGCAAACTTAGCTACTTCTTCTGTAACACCAACAATCCCTACTGATAATAATAACAACATTAACATACTAGGTGGATTAGCAAGTAGATTAGAAAATGGAAATTCAATTAATCCTACTGGTATAACTGCTAGTGCTCCATAAAAGAAAGTTACTAAAATCAAACGAACTGGTTCAGGCTCATATTTATCTTTACTATAAAAGAAGTAGACCCACAATAAACCTGGTAGTACAGAAACTATTAATAACCAAAATAGATTCATACTTAACCTCCTAGAAATCTTATTATTAATTATTATATCGTTGAAAATAAGCAATTATTCTTAAAAGCTAAATTATAAAAATAAAAAGTGTACCCTAGGGTACACTTAAATCTTAATCTTTAAATTACTAAAAATAAAATAATTATTACTATAACAATTAATCCTAAAATCGCAAATAAAACTAATTCCTCTTGGTCTAAATTGAAAGTTGAATCAGACTTTTCTCTACTTTCAACATTAGCCCGAGACTCTTCTGTAATAGTTAATTTTACTTCAGGATCTACAACTAATTTTCCATAAATATTACGTTTAAATTTAACCACTATATGATAGCGATCTAACTCCTGATCATGTTTGATTTCTTCAATTGTGCCCACTACTTTATCTTGCCCTTGTTTTTGCAACAATTCGGCTATATCTTGCCCAATATCTCTATCATCTTTGACCTGGACTACTAGTTCATCTTGTAATTGTAAATCAGTAATTCGTTTACCGGCTACAGCAGAAATCACTGGTGAACACTTTAATTCAATCCTAGCATCTAATTTAGTTTCTTGATCATTTTCTATTGTTTCATCTTCGGTTTGACTTTCTACCTCTTTCTTATCCTCATCAAATAATTTAGGATAAGATTCTTCTAGTTCATCTCTAGAAAACAACTTTGTTTTCACTTTAAAATTAATTGCTTCTTGAGTTATATCTTCTAACTTTTCCTTAAAAATTTCTTTAGCCACTTCACTACTATTATCATCTACTGCCCCTAACAACCTTACTATCTCTGATGCCTTAAAGTTAGAAACCAATTGTTCTTGAGCTTTTTGACTTCTGTAATCAGTCTTAATCTTATCTAAAGTCTCTAAGAAAAAATTCAAATTAGAACCTAAGCCTAATTCTATTACTTTATCAACCATGGCTATTTTTAAATCCATTAACTTTTCTTTTTCTAAATCAATAAAAAGGTTAACTAAACCATAAGTTTTATTTCGGCCGCCATAATTAAACTTTCCTTTAATCCATAAATACCCATTAAGTTCTTCAGTTATCTCCTTTTCCATAAGCATCACCTTATCCTAAATATTTTACCTTTACTAATATATATTTATATAAAACAACTTTATTTTCCTTTATAATCAAAAAAATAAGAGAGTATACCTTGCGGCATACTCTAATCTATAATTATTAAAAGACTGAAACAATAGCTCCTTCATATTTATTCTTAATATACTCTCTTACTTGTTGGGTAGTAAGTGTATCAGCTAACTTCTTTAATAATGGATTATCTTTATCTTCACTTTTAACTGCTAAAACATTAGCATATGGTGAATCATTGCCCTCAATAATAATAGCATCTTTAGTTGGGATCAAATCAGCTTCTAAAGCATAATTAGTATTGATTATTGCAGCAGATACATCTTTTAATGCTCTAGGTAATTGCGGTGCAGCCAATTCTTTAAACTTTAGATTTTTAGGATTTTTCTTAATATCTTGTGGTGTAGCCTCTAATCCAGCTTCTTGACTTAATTTAATTAAACCTGCTGATTCCAACAATAACAAAGCCCTTCCTTCATTAGTAGCATCATTAGGAATCGCAATTGCTGCTCCTTTTTCTAATTGATTTAATTTAGATATTTTCTTAGAATAAAGTCCCATTGGCTCTAAATGAACTTTTGTAATATATGTTAAATCTAATCCACGATTTTTCTTAAAATTCTTTAAGTAAGGAATATGCTGAAAATAATTTGCATCAATACTCCCATCAGCTAAAGCTAAATTAGGAGTTACATAATCAGTAAATTCCTTAACTTTTAAAGTAATTCCTTCTTTAGCTAATATAGGCTTTACTACATTTTTTAAAATTTCAGCGTGAGGGACTGGTGTAGCTCCTACTACTAATGTTTTATCCTTTTTAGCTGTTTCTTTACCTCCTGTACAACCTACTGCTAATGCTCCTACTAACAATACAATTAATATTAAACTTATTTTTTTCATCTTCTCTCCTCCTTATTTATTGTAGACTTATATTTGCTAAATTAACTATGATCTAATCTTTTTGCCAACCAATTACCAAAACTTTGCACCAATTGAACAATAATTACCAATAAGATCACTGTTTTAATCATTATGTCTGTCTGGAAACGATGATACCCATAACGAATTGCAATATCACCTAAGCCTCCAGCACCAATTGCTCCTGCAATAGCTGAAAAACCAATTAAAGTAATAGCAGTAATCGTCATTCCTAATACTAAAGATGGTAAAGCTTCAGCTAATAATACCTTACTGATAATCTGCCATGGAGTAGCTCCCATAGACTGAGCTGCTTCTATTACCCCATTATCTACTTCTTTTAAAGAATTCTCTACAATCCTTCCTATAAAAGGAATAGCGGCTATACTTAATGGTACAACAGCAGCAGTAGTCCCAATTGAAGTCCCTACAATTACTCTAGTAAAAGGAATTAATGCTACCATTAGGACAATAAAAGGAACTGATCTTGTAACATTGATAATAATACTTAATATTAAATTTAAATATTTGTTTTCTAAAATATCTCCTTCTTCTGTAACTACTACACCTATCCCTAACGGAATACCAAATAACATAGCTACTATCATTGATATTCCAACCATATAAATAGTCTCTTGAATTCCTACTACTAAAAGATCCATATTCTTAGTTAGATAGGTTAATAGATTCTGCACCTTCAATCACCTCAATTCTAATCCCTGATTGCTCATTAAGATCTTTAATTCCTGTTTTAACCTGTTCCCTCTCTCCTGTTAACTCAATAATCAAAGTTCCAAATGGGGTTCCCTGAATCTTATCAATATTACCATATAAAATATTAGCCTCAACCTGATGAGTGTGCACAAACTTGGAAACTATCGGTTGACCAGCCGATCTTCCAGTAAAACTTAGTTTAATTAACCTACCTTGTCCAGGGTTATTAACTGTAACTCTTGATAATAATTCCTCTGGTACATTAGCATTAATTACTCGTTGTAAGAATTTCTTTGTTACTGGTTCTTGAGGAGTAGTGAAAATATCAAGTACATGACCTTGCTCTACAATCTCTCCCCCTTCTATAACAGCTACTTGAGTACATATTTCTTTAATCACTTCCATCTCATGAGTAATTAATACAATAGTAATTCCTAATTCCTGATTAATATCCTGTAGTAACTCTAAAATAGAATGGGTTGTTTCAGGATCTAAAGAAGATGTAGCTTCATCACACAATAATACTTTAGGATCATTAGCCAAAGCTCGAGCAATACCAACTCGCTGTTGCTGGCCACCACTTAGTTGACTAGGGTAATTGTCAGCTTTATCTGCTAAACCTACTAACTTCAGTAATCTTTTTACCTTAGGATTGATATCCTCTTTTTTCTCCCCTGCGATCTCTAAGCAAAATGCTACATTTTCTGCTACTGTACGGGAATTTAATAAATTAAAATTTTGAAAAATCATCCCAATTTCTTTTCTAGCTTCTCTTAATTGAGAAATAGTTAAATCAGTTAAATCCTTATCATCTATAATCACTTGCCCTCGAGTTGGTCTCTCTAATAAATTTAAACAACGAATCAGAGTACTTTTTCCTGCTCCACTCGGGCCAATAATCCCAAAAATCTCTCCTTCATCAATTTCTAGATCAATTCCTTCTAGAGCATTCACTGGTCCTTCCTCACTTTGGTATACCTTATCTAAGTTATGAACCTCAATCATAAATATATCTACTCCTTACTTTTATTTAAACCTTTAATATTCTTATTAATAAAAAATCCCCTTCCCATAAGAGAAGAGGTTTATATAAACTCTCCTCTTATCTCTCAGTTACTAATAACTGCAGGAGTTAGCACCGGGTACTTATTAAGTACTGGTTGCTGGGCATCATTGGGCCAGTCCCTCCGCCACTCTTGATAAGAGATTCTGCTATTAAATTTCAGTTAAGTTGCCAATATAATAACAAGTTAAATTAAAATTGTCAAGGGCTTTTTATCAAACCATCTCCTTTAAAGCTTTACTTAGCTGGTCAGGACAAGAAGTCTCATTTCTACAAGTAATTCCTTCCAATCTTTCTGCTACTTCTTCTACCTGAGAACCTTTTATTAAAGCTGCTATACCAGATAAGTTACCATTACATCCTCCTATAAATTCTATTTCTTCAATAACTCCATCATCAGTTACATTAAATTTAATCTCTCTAGCACAAACACCTGTTGGTTTAAATGTTTTCATTATTACTGCCTCCTATAAATCTTCTTTATCTAGTATATTAAATTTAGTAACAATAATCAAACTTATCAGCTATATTAAATTGCTTTATATAATATTTATATCGAAAACTAAAGCATAAACAATTGTCTTTTTGCTTGTTTATTCGTTTTTGTTCTTTCTTTTTTTTATTTTTATGATATAATGAATTAATGTATTGGATTAATGATGAAAGAATTAGTTTTTATTTGTAAATTCAACTAACACAATGCGTTATATTAAATATATTTAATACAGAAAGAAGTGGTGATTATGTTAAAAGAAGAGCGCCAACAAGAAATCTTAAAAATTTTAAATTCTGAGGAAAAAGTAATTACAAGTGATTTAAGTGAGCGTCTATCTGTTTCTAAAGATACTATTCGTAGAGATTTAAAAGAACTTGATAACAAAGGTTTAATTAAAAGAGTACATAGTGGAGCTCTTAAAAAGGGGCCTCCAGTTACTGATTTCTTTGCTAGACAAAATATTTCCAATGATGAAAAAAAGAAATTAGCTCAAAAAGCACTCCGTTTTATAGAAAACGGTCAAGTTTTACTGATTGATGGAGGTACTACAAATTTGCATCTTGTAAATCAATTTCCTCTTACATTAAATACAACTGTAATAACTAACAGCCCTCCCATCAGTATGGCATTGTCTAACTATAAGCAAGTTGAGGTTATTATGTTAGGAGGAAATTTATATAAACAATCTATGGTAAACCTTGGAATAAACACCGTAGATAGTTTAAAAACAATGAGAGCTGATTTATATATTATGGGCATTTATAATATTAATGCCCAAGGAATAAGTGTACCAACTTTATCAGAATGCTTAATAAAAAGAAAAATGGCCGATGTTTCAACTGAAATACTTGGATTAGTTACTTCAGATAAATTAGGAACAGTTTCTAGTCAAATTGTTTGTCCCACTGAAAATCTAACCTATATGGTGACAGAAGATATTAATCCTGATATTAAAAACATATATCAGGATCAGGATATTATTGTTGTTGATTGATAAATTATGTAGCTTGGACAGACAAGTTTAATATAAATTTACTAAAAGCAAAAGCCGTAACTCTTTCTCCAAAGAGCTACGGCTTTTTTATGCTTTCTTACTTTTTATTTATTTTCTTTTAGTTCATTAAGCAGCTTTTCAAGATTCGGATCACCTATATAAGTTTCTATTGGAATAATCCTCTTATCTCCATGGCTCATTTTAGCTCTTTCTTGCAGGTTTTTATGGACTACAATGATATCTGCATCTTCAGGAACATCTTCTATACGATAGTGTTTTACTTCAATATCACTCATGTTTTGTTTTTTTAACTTTTTCCTAAAAGTCGTTGCTCCCATAGCACTACTACCTGCCCCTGCATCACAAGCAAATGCTATTTTGCTAATATTTTCAACAGAATCAGCAGTAGTATTGCTTTCTGAATCTAAAACCTGCTTACCTTCAGATTTCATAGACTTTGACTGTTCTACAGATTCTTCAAAATTATCT